>DASVXU010000057.1:0-8229 GCA_036392515.1 Gemmatimonadaceae bacterium
CCTGCGCGACGAGCGGTCGCAGCGCCGCCGCGTCGCCGGCGCGCCATCCCGCGACGAGCGCGCTGCGCAGCACCGCGTCGCCGCGCGCGCCGAGCCGGAGGGAGACGCGCGCCGGATGCGTCGCGTCCGGGGACGCGGGGCTCCATGGCGCGTCACCGCGCGACGAGAGCTGCACGTCGCCGCCCGCGGAGACCGCCGTGAGCGCGTTCCCCGCGACCGCGTCCCACGAGAGATGCGCGGCGACGCTCCGCGCCCCGGCGGCGAGACGCTCGAAGCGCCGCATCTCGCCGTAGCGGGCGCCTAACGTTCCGCGCGACGCGAGCTGGTGGCCCCAGCCGAGCTGCGGTCCGGTCCTCACGAGACGATGCACGTCCATCTGCGCGTCCTCGGCGAGCGAAGGCCGCCCCGTCACGCCCGCCTCGATCGCGAGCGAGCGCGTCACCGACGGGGAGATGCGTCGCGCCGCGGCGGTGACGCCGAGCCACCCCGCGTACGGCCGCTCGCCGCGAACGGGGAGGACGCCGTCGCGGCGCGGCGTGTAGATGTCCTGCGTCACCCCCACCCCACTGGTCAGACATCCCGCCGCTCGTGACTCGGCGGGGCGACAGGACGACTGGGCGCGCGCGGCGCGCGCCAGCCAGCGCGGCGCCGAGGACCAGGTGATCCCGGCGCGCGTCCCATGGGTGAAGTCGTAATCGGGAGGCACGCCGCGTCCGCGGATGAGAAAGAGATCGTTGGCGACGACCGTCTCCACCGCGCGCGCCGCGCCGGGCGACTGGGCATGAATGGGACGGGCCATGGCCCCGGCGATGAGAAGCGTCGGGACGAGGCGCCGCGGGAGCGAGAGCATCGATATCGATCCGGACTGCGTGCGGCGGCGCCCTTCGATCGGGGTCGTCCCGGGAATGGCTTCCGCGGTCACCGCGGAGGACGTGCATGGACCATTCCCGGACTCACGCGGCCTCGCACGGATGGTACCGCGATCCTACCAGTCGCCGCGCCGCTCGGCCATCTCGTGGAGGATCTCTCGTGACGGCACTCTCAGTCCGCCCGATACGACCGCGCCGGCCGGTCGAAGAGATCGCGGAAGTCGTAGATTCCCGGAACCGCGTCGAGCTCCTCGAGCGTTGCCATCGAGGCGAGCGCGTTGGCGCCGACCCAGCGCATGACGCGATCGTGCTGCTCGAGGAACCAGACCTTCAGGGGCTCGAGCGCGACGTCGCGGAGCTGCGGGTAGGAGAGCGCCTGCAGGATCACCTCGTACAGCCGGCGGTCGTGCGGCTCGCGAAGGTGGCGGATGAGCACCGGCACGGCGGCGGGCGGCGGCGCGTCCCCGTCGATGAAGTCGTAGACCGACGAGATCTCGATGCCGATCGCGGCGAGGTCGCCGCGCAGGGGCAGCTCCTCGGGCGCGATCTCGGCGGAGCGGCGGGCCCGTGGCGCGGCGACGTCGTCCTGCGGCGGGCGCAGGTCGGTATCCGTCGCGGGCGGGGCGGGTGCGGCGGCGGCTGCGTCCTCGGTATTGTTCTGTCGCATTGCCAGGTCTCCCGGTGATGCCTAACGTCCGTCCTCGCACCCCGCGCGCACCGTGCGCAACGGGTCGTTCCGTACGTCACTCGGAGCAAAGCACGCATGAACTGGCTCGCGGACCCGAACGCCTGGATCGGCCTCCTCACGCTCACCGCGCTGGAGATCGTCCTCGGGATCGACAACATCATCTTCATTTCGATCCTCAGCGGCAAGCTCCCCCCCGCCGAGCAGCCGAAGGCGCGCCGCTACGGACTCCTCGGCGCCTTCGTCACGCGACTGCTCCTCCTGCTCAGCATCGCCTGGATCGTGCGCCTGACGCGCCCACTGTTCACGATGTTCGAGCACGGCGTCTCCGGGCGCGACCTGATCCTCATCATCGGCGGCATCTTCCTCATCGGCAAGGCGACCGTCGAGATCCATGGCAAGATCGAGGGCGAGGAGCATCACGCCGACACCCGGCGTGCGGCGAGCTCGCTCCTCGCCGTGGTGGCGCAGATCATGGTCGTCGACATCGTGTTCTCACTCGACTCGGTCATTACCGCGGTCGGGATGGTGGACGATGTCTCGCTGATGATCGCCGCGAACGTCATCGCCCTCGGCATCATGCTGCTCGCCGCCGGATCGATCAGCGCATTCGTCGATCGACACCCGACGGTGAAGATGCTCGCCCTCTCCTTCCTCGTGCTGATCGGCACCAACCTCGTCGCCGAAGGCTTCGGCGTCCACATCCCGAAGGGCTACACCTACTTCGCGATGGGATTCGCGGTGGTGGTCGAGATGCTCAACTTGCGGCTTCGCCGGGGGTCGGCGGCCGGGGGTCGTGGGTCAGCGCTGACCCCCGACGCCTGACCCCCGACCGCTCACCGATCGTAGGACACGTGCAGCCTGGGGTCCGGCTGCCCCGTGCAGTGCTGGTCCCGCGACAGCGCGATCTGCACGAAGTCCGCGACCGCGTCGCCGTTGGTGTCGTGGTCGCGGAAGCGCAGGCGATACGCCGTCACGCGCCGCGACGCGGTCATGTCGCGCTGCACGGCGGCGGTGACGTCGAGCGTGCGTGAGCCGGTCCCCGTGGTGGACGAGATGGTGCCGATGTTCGGCTCCAGCGTCTGCCCGGAGTAGGCGGCGTCGGTAAGGCCGAGGGTGAGATCGATGTGGTCGAGCACGAGGGGCCCGAGCGCGGTGAAGACGTTGGCGCTCGCCTGGCACTGCGCCACGTCGAGCGTCGCCGACGTCACCCGCGCGCCGCTCGGCAGCGCCTTGAGATCGAAGCCGAGCGTCGAGCGATAGGCGATGCCGGTCGCGTCGTCGCCCGGGGTGATGGCGGCGTTGGTGTTCGCCCCGATGCTTCGAATCGTGCCGTGCTCGAGACGTCCGGCGACCACGGCTTCGGGCAGATCCACCGCGCCCGGACCGTTGTCTCCCGCGCAGGCGACCACCAGCACGGCGGCCGCGATCGCGAAGAACGAGTTGTAACGACGCATGCGATTCCCGCGTACGGAGTTGCCGGAGCGCGAGTCCGCGTCCGGGGCACTACGATGCCATGCGGCCACCGGCGGCGCAAGACGATCGCGCGCCACTTCCGAAGCGCTCGACGATCCCGATATTGGAGACGACCACTCTTATCCCCCGCCAATGGAACTGCCAATCATCGCCGTCAACTTTCTCTATGCGGTGCTCGGCGTCGTCCTGATGTACGCCAGCTACCGCGTCATCGACCGGCTGACGCCGGAGATGGATTTCCGCGATGAGCTCAAGAACGGCAACATCGCCGTCGCGATCTTCATCGCCGCGCTCTTCATCTCGATCGCGATCGTGATCGGAGGCGCCCTGAATTGACGCGGCGCGCGCGGTGGAAGCGGAGCGTGCTCCACGTCACGCTCGCGGTGCTGCTCGGCGCGCCGCTCGCCGCGCAGACGGCGCCGGCGGACAAGTCGCGCGTCGCCGACTCCACCGTGCACGCGCGACGCGGTCTGCTCGGCGCCCTCCACAAGGCCGACTCGGCGCGCGCGAGCGGGCGCGATGCGTCGCGCTACGACGACATCTTCCGCAAGTACTCGAAGCGCTGGTTCGGCGCGAACTTCGACTGGCGCTTCTTCAAGGCGCAGGGGATGGCGGAGTCCGAGCTGAACCCGACGGCGCGCAGCGCGGTCGGCGCGCGCGGGATCATGCAGCTCATGCCCTCGACGTTCCAGGCGATCGCGACGAAGCGCGCCGAGTTCCGCTCGATCGACGATCCCGAGTGGAACATCGCCGCCGGGATCATGCACGATCGCTGGCTGTGGACCGTCTGGCAGAAGCGCATCCCCGACGACGAGCGCCACCGCTTCATGTTCGGCAGCTACAACGCCGGCGAAGGCCCGATCCTCCGCGCCTGCCTCGCCGCCCGCAGCGCCCGGCTGAGCGACGCTGAATGGCGCAGCATCGAGCAGGTCGCGCCGAAGGTGGATCGATGGCGGTATCGGGAGACGCTGGGATACGTGAAGAAGATCGACGGGAACTACGAGAAGCTCAAACGGCGGCGGTAGCGGCAGGAGGCAGGAAGCAGGAGGCCGTAAGCAGGAGGCTGAAGGCTTTCAGCCTCCTGCCTACAGCCTCCAGCCTGGAGCCTCCAGCTTCCAGCCGCTCGCGCGGGTCAGGGGGACCGGGTGACGGCACGCCGAATGCCTTAGATTCCCCCGACACAGTCCGGTACTTCCAGGAGCACTGCCATGTTCTTTCGTCGTCTGTTTCCGGAGTCGATCTTCCCGCGCAAGCTCTCCGAGAACGCGGAGCGGCGGCTGCGGCTGGCGCAGGCGCGGGCGGAGGAGTCGGTGATCCGCGCCCACGTCGACAACGCGCTCATGTTCGTGGACACCCTCGCCGAGGATCTCTCGTTCGACCGGGCGATCGACAGCTACATCCGCGTGATGGGAATTCCCGAGCCGCTCGCCAGCGTCGTCGCGACGCGCACGCTCGTGGTGCTCGGCCAGGATCTGGTGCCGTACCGGAAGCGTCAGAAGCAGGACATTCCGAGCGAGGAACCTACCCGTCCGGCGCTCCGAATTGCGCGGTCGAGGTAAGGGCCATGTGACACGAGGCTAGTGTCATGACTGCGGTGGCATGAGGCACTTGTCAGAACGGCCATCAGGCAGCTGCCTGGTGGCCGTTCTGTGTGCCAGCGGACCTGTCTCATGGCCCGGCCTGTCTCATGGCCCGGCCTGTCTCATGGCCACTCCGGCTAGTGACTCATGACTCGGAAGTCATGACACTAGCCTCCTGCCAAGTGGTCTTCCAATCCATCACCGCCACGATGAACAGCCCCACCGCGAGCAATGCGCTCACGACGCACCACTGGCAGATCGCGTGGATGACGAAGAGCTCGAGGTATGTCAGCCAGAGCGAGAAGAGCGCGCCCCACGCGGTGAGTACGAGGAAGCCGAGCTGCAGGCCGCGCGCGGCTTCCCAGCGCTCGGTGGTGAGCGCGACGGAGACCGCGAACACCGCGACGTAGAAGCCGATCCCCCACGCGGCGACCGGGAGGCCGATGAAGGTGGCCCACTTGCTCGTCTGCACCGTCTCGCACGAGCCGATCGAGCAGACGAGCTCCCCGATGACGCCGATCTTGAAGAGCGTGAGGTACGTCGCGACGAGGAGCCCGACCAGCGCGAGGAGCGCGGCGAGCATCCGCTTCGTCACTTCCTGCCTGCCGCGGCCGTTGCCTCGTTCACGTAGCGAATGAACTCGTCGGAGCTCAGCGCGCCGGGGATCATCTTGTTCCCGATGATGAACGTCGGCGTGCTGCCGATGTGGATCCGCTCGCCCTCGGCGCGGTTCGCGGCGATGCGCGAGCGATAGCGCTGCTCGTCGTAGCAGCTCTCCCACTTCGCGACGTCGAGCCCGACCTGCTGCGCCAGACCCTTCAGCACCGACTTCGGGTTGCGCGTCGCCTCGCCGTTCCACTGGTCCTGCGCGGCGAAGAGCGCGTCGTGCATCGGCCAGAACTTTCCCTGCTCGTCCGCGCAGGCGGCGGCGTTCGACGCCTCCCAGGTGTTCCTGTGCATTCCGAGCGGGAAGTCGTAGAAGCGGAAGCTGATCTTCTTCAGGTCGATGAGCTTGCGGACGTCCGGCTCGGTGAGCGTGGCGAACTGCATGCACGCCGGGCACTCGAAGTCGGCGAACTCGCGCACCTGGACGGGTGCGGTGGAGTCGCCGAGCAGGTAGCCCCGCGCCTGCGAGGGGTCGGCCTTCAGGTCCACCTCGGTGATGCCGCGCGACTTCGGCTTGGCGGCGACGTACGCGATCGCGATGAGTCCGAGCACCGCGACCGCGCCGAGGAGCGCCCAGAAGGCACCCTTCGACTTGCGCTGATCGCTCACCACTCGGGATCGTCTTCCTCGTCCGGCTTCCATTCGTTGGGTTCCCAGTTGGCTTCGTCGTTCTTCTTGGCCTCCGAGACGATGCGCCGGTTCTCGGCGATCTCGGGGGTGTCGTAGGTGGCGCGGACCTCGTAGTGAAACAGCTCGCTCCGCACGTCGCCGATCAGCCGCGTCAGCTCGCTCGCGTGCTGCAGCAGCGTTCCTTCCGCGTGCAGCTCGCGGATCCGGTCCGCGAGCGCCAGGAGGAGCGCCTCGAGGTTGCGTCTGCGGCCTTCGTCGTACGTCTGCTCCGACATGCTGCCCGTGCGGCTCGAGTGATGCCCGGACGCGGATCGTCGCGCGCCCGTGCCGAAAGCTATGGGACGAGCGGGCGCGCCGCCAACGCATGACGCGCCCGCCGCTTGACCGCGGGCCCTCCAACGGTCAGCATTCTGCGGCGGCACGATGGTACCCGCCTCGTCCGCGCGCGTGCCGCCCACCTTCGGAGTCACTCTCATCGACGCAGATCTCCTGCGCGTCCCGGTCGGTCCGGGCGCGATGCACGTCGCCCGCTACGGCCACGGCGGCCGGCCCGTCCTTCTCGTCCACGGGCTCGGCACCTCGAGCTTCCTCTGGCGCAACGTCGCCCCCACGCTCGCCGTCGGGAATCACACCGCCTTCGCGGTGGATCTCTTCGGCCATGGCGAGTCCGACCGTCCCTACGACGGCGAGTTCGGGATCGCCGCGCAGAGCGAGTACCTCGACCGCGTCCTCACCGCGCTCCGCGTCCCCAAGGCAATGGTCGTCGGCTGCGACCTCGGCGCCCTCGTCACCATCCGGCTCGCCAACGACCACGCCGACCGCGTCGAGCGGCTCGTGCTCGTCAGCCCGCCGGAGATCGCCGAGCTCCCCGGGGAAGACGTGAAGCTGCTGCAGCGAGCGGTGCGGCGGGCGCCACTGCGCCAGCAACGCGGCGTCATGGGCGCGGCGGCGATCCTGCGCCCCCTCCTCGAGGCGAGCGTGGCCGACCCGAACGCGATGCCTGACGCGCTCATCGGGCGCTATCTCGCGCCCTTCGTCGGCCGCGACGGGGTGGAGCAGTTGTTGACGCTCGTCCGCTCGATTCGCGCCCAGGATTTGCACGAGGAGGAGGTGCGGACGATCGCCGCGCCGACGATGATCGTCGCCGGCGACGGCGACCCGTGGCTCCCGACGGACGTCGCGGAAAGTCTCGCGGCGGCGATCGGCGGGGAGACGAGGCTCGAGCGGATTCCCGGCGTGGGTCGGCTGGTTCCGGAGGAGGCGGCCGATGAGCTCGCGGAGCTCATCCTCGCCTTCGACGAGGGCCGTTAGGGCGGCAGCGGGAGTGTGACGAAGCCGTCATCGCGTGGCGGGCCGGTGCGATCGGCGGCAGCGGTCCGGTGTATGAATGCGTAATGCAGAGTGGACGCGGGATGGACGCGCGGGCCGGCCGGCCCCCTTCCAGCCCCTGTTATATTTCGACATCGACCTCACACGGATACTTCATGGCCAAACCGAATCGCAACAACAGTCGTCCGAACAGACCGGCCGCGGCGCCGACTCCCTTCGAGGAAGCCCGCGATGAGCTCTTCCAGCACATCATGCAGTGCGGCGTCGTCGGCGCCGAGCCCGAGGATCAGACCGTCTGGTTCAACGAGACGATGAGCTACCTCGAGCAGCGTTACCCCGAGCTTGGCGAGACGGAGCGCAAGCAGCTGCGCACCCTCGGCGAGCGCTTCGCCCAGCCTCCCAAGGCCCGGCAGCAGCAGACCTCGGCGGCCTGACGCCACCTCGACATAAATGAAGCGCGCCCGATCGCTCGGGCGCGCATTCGTTTTTTGGGGCCTCGGATCGCAGATGACTTCGGAAACAGCTCTCGAAACGTCGAGAGCAGCAGCTGCCTCGTTGCGATGAGGAGCGCTTCACCGCCAGCTCTCCATCCCTCGCTTCAGCGTCACGCCGAGCCGCGCGCCGCCGCCGAGGCCCGCTTCGATCGTCGGCACCCAGCCGGCGCGGGTCTTCAGCTCCCAGCCGGCGACGAGCGCGAGGTAGCCGCGGCCGCGCTCCTTCTCCGTCGCGAAGTACGTCACGCCGCCGCCGAGGTAGACGCTGCGGGCCCGCTGGCGCAGCGGGTCCAGCTCGAAGCGCGCGATCGCGTCGGCGCGCGCGGCGCGGCGCGACTCTCCCTCCACGCGAGCGACGCCGCCGCCCGCGCTCAGCGCGAGTCGCGCGTAGATCCCCATCGGGACGACCGCGCCTAACGATCCCTCGAGCCGCGAGACGTGCGCCGAGGTCGCGTCGACGCGGAGCTCGGGGCGCGTCACCGGGCGCGCCTGCGCGCCGG
>DASVXU010000058.1:0-7513 GCA_036392515.1 Gemmatimonadaceae bacterium
GCATAGTTCGCGGGCCGCCCTTCCTCGGGAGGATCGATCGCGACGATCGCGACCGAGTCGCTGCGCGCCTCGCGGCGCTCCGAGCCGGCGAAGAACCCGGCGCCGACCGCGAGCGAGTACGACAGCTCGGCGGGACTCAGCGAATGTCGGCCCGCGACGAGAGGAAAGAGCGCGCGCTCGTACACGAGCACGTCGTAGCATTCCGAGCCGACGCGCCGGCGGATCGGACGGCGCGAGCGGTCCGCGGCGTAGTCGTACGCCATCAGCTCGTTGAGCTGGGGCGGGACGAAGCTGGGGTTGCTGCGAAGCTTGTCGCGCGCGGTGGGGCTGATGAAGACGCCGACCTGGTAGGTGGCCTGCTCGCCGACGTAGACCGTGTCGGGGAGGGCGATGGCGCGGAGCGCGACGTCGGAGCTGCTGTCGATCTGACCCCGCGCGACGACCGCGGGTACGGTGGTCGTATCGCGATCGCCGACGACGGTGACGACGCGCGCAGAGCCGCGCGCGCGCAGTCGCCCGGCACGCATCTCGAAGCGCGGCAGGGCGAAGCGACCCGGCCGATCGGTGAGCAGCGTGAGCTCGATGTCGGTGATGCTCCAGCTCCGGCCGAGGACGTCGCTCGACGTCTGCGCGCTGGCGCGCGAGCTGACGATGGTAAACGGCGAGACCTCGGGCGCGCTGAAGCGGGGCGCAGCACCGGCGCGCGTCGAGCCGACCACGCTCACGGTGAACGGTTCGCACGCGCGGACCGTGTCGGGGGCCGAGACGGTGACGGTGAGCTGCGCGAAGAGGAGGAGCGCGCCGACCACTACCAGTCCTTCCCCCCTGGGGGCGACGCGGGCTGTCCTTCGTGCTGCTTGCGCGCCTGCACGTCGCGCTCGTCGCGAGCCGCGCTGTTGAGGATCTGCTCCGCGCGCTGCTGTCCCACCGAGCCGGCGGGCTGGGGCTGCGGCTGCTTCGGCGGCGCGTCAGGGTCGGGCTTCGGCTGCGGACTCTGATCGTTCCCTCCCCCGCCGCCACCGCCGCCCCCTCCGGATTGCTTCTTCCGCAGGGCGAGCTCGTAATTCCACTTCGCGTCCATGTCGCGCGAGCGGAGGAGGAGCACCTGCTTGTACGTCTGGATCGCCGCGTCGAGCGACGGGCCCGCGCTGTCCGGATTCGGAGCGACGAGACCACGCTTGAGGTGCGCGAGGCCGAGGTTGAACAGCGCCCGGTAGCGGAGCTCCGGGTCGTTCGTCTTCGCGACCTGCTCGAGCAGCTCGGCGGCGCGCGCGGTGGAATCCACGGCGAGCAGCGCGGTCGCGAGGTTGTAGACCATGCGCGGCGAGCGGTCGCCGCCCGCCACGATGCGCCGGTAGAGCGTGACGGCCTCCGGGTAGCGCTTCGCCTGGTACGCGCTCGCCGCGTCGGCCGCGTCGTCGGCGCGTGCGACGGCAGGCAGGAGCAGCATGGCCAGGAGCAGCGCCGCCGCGGCCGCGGGAACCGCCGCGGCCGGCTCGCCGACGCGGCGCCGCCGCTTGCGATCGACGAGCCAGCTGTCGAGAAGCAGGAGGAGGAGCGCGGGGGCGAGGAACCACTGGAAGCGCGGCGTCCCCTGCGCGCCCGCTGCCGAGATCACCTTCGCCGCCTTCACCGACGTCAGCGCCGCGCGGACGCGCGCCGCCTTGTCGGTCTGCTCCGCGGCGATGAAGGTGCCGTTCGCCGCTTCGGCCGCCGCGCGCAGCAGGTCGGGGGCGTAGTGCGACACGACCACCGCGCCATTCTCGTCGGTCTTCAATCCGCGCTGACCGTTGTCGAGGGTGACGGGAATCGTCGAGCCCTGCGCCGTGCCCACGCCGACGGTGACGAGCGCGACTCCCGCCTCGCGCGCGCGGCGTCCGGCCTCCTCGACGTCGGACTGCGGCTCGAAGGCCTCGCCGTCGCTGATCACGACGAGCGCGCGCCCCGAGCCCGTCTCGGTCGCGGCGAGGAGGTCGGTGCCCTGGCGGATCGCCCGGGCGAGCGAGCTTCCCGCCTGGCCGACGATCGAGGGATCGAGGTTGTCGAGGAAGAGCTCGACCGCGCCCTCGTCCACCGTCATCGGGGTGAGGATGTAGCTGCGTCCAGCGAACGCGATGAGCCCGACGCGTGCCCCGACGCCTAACGCTCGGAGCCGGCGCACCTCCTGCTTCGCGAGCTCGAGCCGGTTCGGGCGGACGTCGGTCGCCATCATCGAGAGCGACGCGTCCACCGCGATCACCATGTCGAACCCCTCGATGTGGACCTGCGTCGCCTGGCGTCCCCAGCGCGGCCCCGCGAAGGCGATCCCGGCGAGAAGGCCCGCCGCCGCGAGCCGGGTCGCGCGCCAGGCGCCGCTGGACGAACGCAGGCCCGCGGGAAGCAGCCGCGAGACCACCGGCTCGTTGCCGAGGCGCGCCAGCCGCCGCCGCCTGACGCGCTGCACGTGCAGCGCGAGAAGCCCAAGCGCCACCGCCAGCACGATGGCGACGGCGAGGCCCCAGGGGTGATCGAAGATCGAGAGGGAGCTCATGGCAGGGGCGCCTTCCACGCGAGAAGCGCCAGCTCGGCGGCGAGCGCGATGAGCGCCAGCGCGAGCGGCCACTCGTACTGCTCGGTGAAGCGCGTGTAGCTCCGCGTCTGAACCGGGCTGCGCTCGAGCCGGTCGATCTGCTCGAGGATGCGCTCGAGGGCGGCGGCATCGGTCGCGCGGAAGTAGCGGCCGCCGGTGGCCGTCGCGATCTCGGTGAGGAGCTGATCGTCGATCTGCACCGGCTGATACTCGAAGCGCAATCCGCCGATCCCGCGTCCCACCGGCACCCGCGCCATCCCCATGCTGCCGACGCCGATCGCGTAGATCTTGATCCCGAACGCCTGCGCGGCGCGCCCCGCGGTGCGAGGATCGATCGAGCCGCGATTGTTCTCGCCGTCGGTGAGGAGGAGAATCACGCGCGACTTGCCCGGCGAGCGACGCAGCCGGTTCGCCGCCGTCGCGATCGCGGTGCCGATCGCGGTGCCGTCCTCGAGCTGCCCGGGCTGGAGGTTCTGCACCGCGGCCATCATCACGGGATAGTCGGTGGTGAGCGGGACCTGCGTCAGCGCCTCGCCCGAGAAGGCGACGAGCCCGAGGCGATCGGTGTTGCGCAGCCCGATGAACTTCCGCACCAGATCGCGCGCCACCTCGATCCGGTTGCGTGGCTGGAAGTCCTCGGCGAGCATCGAGCTCGAGATGTCGAAGGCGATCATGATGTCGATCCCCTGCGACGTGACCTGGCGCGAGGTCGCGCCGCTGCGCGGCTGCGCGAGCGCGACGATGAAGCCCGCGAGCACCACGTTGCGGAGGATGAACATCATCCGCGCGATCCCGCGTCCGGCGTGCGGACCGCGGATCAGCGTCGGGACGCGCGAGTAGATGATCGCGGCCGGGCGGCGACGGCGGCGAAGCCACCACCACGCGGGGAGCAGCAGGAGCAGCGCGAGCACCCAGGGGGCCCCGAACTCGAGCGAGCGCAGCGTGTTCATGCCGCCGCCTCCTTCGGCTGCCCGGTCGCCGCGGGCGCGGTCACCGCCGCCTCGACGTCGCGCGCGATGGCGCGCGCGTCGCGACCGAGCGCGCGGGCGCGATCCGGGGCGAGCGGGCGTCGCGCGAACTTCACGAGGTCCGCCTCCTCGAGCAGCGCGGCGAGGCGCGCCTGCGGCACGCGCCCGTCGGCGCGGAGCGCGCGCACGAGCTCCGGGGAGGTGAGCGACGCGCGCGCCTCGGGAAGTCGCAGCGCGAGGTAGTCGCGCAGCACGTCCACCATCAGCGCGACGTGACGTCCGCGCTCGCCGGCGTCCACGAGCCCGAGCGACTCGACGCGGCCGAACTCGCGCTCGGCGAAGGCGAACGCGTCCACCGCGGTGCCCTCACCCGCGCGGCGACGGCGACGACGCCACCACCACCAGATCACGAGCGCGATCACCGCGAGCGCGACGAGGAGCGGCCACCACCTCTTCCACCAGGGAACCGGAACGTCGAAGGGCGGGCGCGCGGGCTTCGGGACACGCAGGGTGCTGTCCTTCGGCAGGACGCTCTTCACGTGCACGACCGCGTCGCCGAGCGGGATGCGCCTCGTCTCACCATCCAGCGTGACGACGACGTCGCCGAGCTTCGTCGCGACCTCGCCGACATCCCACGCGACGAGCGGATACGACGCGGTCTGGTCGACCCCGCCGGCGGTGGCGTTAGGCGCGACCGTACGCGACGCGGTCGCCTGGACCTGCGCGCTCGAGTCGGGGCCAGTCGGGAAGACGATCGTCGCGCCGGCAGGGGCGCTGACGCGCACGCGGAGCACCAGCGGATCGCCCACGGTGACGCTTTCGGGCTGGGTCGTGACGCCGAGCCTCACCGTCGCGAGCGAGCCCTGCGCCGACGCCACGCGGGGGATCGCCGCCGCGATGACGATGGCGCACGCGAGGAGTGCGGTGCGGAACGGACGCGCGGGCGGCTTCACCGGCGCTTCGCCCTCGTGGCGCGGTTGCGGAAGAAGCGAAGGAGGGGCTCGACGTAGCCGCTGTCGGTGCGCACCACGATCTCGTCGATCGCGAGACGACGGAGGAGGTGCTTGCGCGCCTCGCGCTCCGCCTCGGTCGCCCGCGCGAAGCGCGAGCGGACGTCCGCGTCGCTGGTATCGACGTCGATCGTCGCGCCGGTCTCGGGGTCGACGAAGCGCGCGAGCCCGACGTCGGGGAGGACGCGCTCGCTCGGATCCTCGACGGTGATCGCGACCACGTCGTGCCGCTGCGCGAGCCGCTTGAGCGGCTTCTCGATCTCCGCCTCGAGGAAGTCGGAGATGACGAAGATGATCGTGTGCTGCCGCAGCATCCGCTCCAGGTACTGCAGCGTCCCCGCGAGATCCGTGCGGCACCCCTTCGGCTCGAAGGCGAGCAGGTCGCGGATGAGCCGCAACGCGTGGCGGCGCCCCTTCTTCGGCGGCAGGACGTGCTCGATCTGGTCGGTGAAGAGCACCGCGCCGACGCGATCGTTGTTGCGCACCGCGGACATGCCGAGCACCGCGCCGAGCTCCGTCGCGAGCTCGCTCTTGAAGCGTCCCTGCGTGCCGAAGCGCTCGGAGCCGGAGAGATCCACCGCGAGCATCACGGTGAGCTCGCGCTCCTCGACGTAGCGCTTCACGAAGGGACGGCGCATGCGCGCGGTCACGTTCCAGTCGATGGAGCGCACCTCGTCGCCCGCCTGGTACTCGCGCACCTCGGCGAACTCCATCCCCTGCCCCTTGAAGACGGAGTGATACTCGCCGGTGAAGAGGGAGTTCACGAGCCCGCGCGTGCGAAGCTCGATGAGCTTCACCTGGCGCAGGATCTCGGGCGGCACTCCCGCCGGCTTCGCGGCCGAGCCCTGCGCGCGCGCCGCCCGCGCCTCGCGCGACGGAGCGACGGAAGTGCTCACGGACTCTCGATCTTGTCGAGCACGCGACGCACGATCTCGTCGCTCGTCGTCTCCTCCGCCTCGGCCTCGTACGTCGTCAGCACGCGGTGGCGGAGCACGTCCGGGGCGATCGACTTGACGTCGTCGGGAGTGACGAAGGCGCGGCCCCGCAGGAACGCGTGGGCGCGCGAGGCCTGCGCGAGGGCGATCGTGGCGCGCGGGCTGGCGCCGAACTCGATGAGCGGGATGAGATCCTTCAGCCCCGCCTCCGCCGGATTGCGCGTCGCATGGACGATGTCGACGATGTAGTCGACGATGCGGTCGTCCATGTACAGCTCGGTGATGCGGTGGCGCGCGTCCATGATCGCCTGCGGCGTCGCGACGTGCCGCACCTCGATCGGGTTGCCGCTCGCCATGCGCCGCATGACCTCCTTCTCCTCGTCGCGCGTCGGGTAGCCGACGCGGAGCTTGAGCATGAAGCGGTCGACCTGCGCCTCGGGGAGCGGATACGTGCCCTCCTGCTCGATCGGGTTCTGCGTCGCGAGCACGAGGAAGGGCTCCTCGAGCCGGTACGTCGTCCCGCCGATCGTGACCTGCTTCTCCTGCATCGCCTCGAGCAGCGCGGCCTGCACCTTCGCCGGGGCGCGGTTGATCTCGTCGGCGAGGATGATGTTCGCGAAGATCGGACCCTGCTTGACGTTGAACTTTCCCGTCGACTGGTCGTAGATCTGCGTGCCGACGACGTCCGCGGGGAGCAGGTCGGGGGTGAACTGGATGCGCGAGAAGCTCGTCGAGATCGTCTCGGCGAGGGTGCGCACCGTGAGCGTCTTCGCGAGCCCGGGCACTCCCTCGAGGAGAACGTGCCCCCCGGTGAGAAGGCTGATGAGCAGCCGCTCGACCATGTACTCCTGGCCGACGACGCGCTTTCCGACCTCGCGCAGCACGCCCTGCACGAGGGCGGTATCCGCTCCAGGGGCGACCTGAGTCGACACGATCTCTTCCTCTTGTTTGAAGTGCCGGTTGGTACCCGCGAGGGTGCCCGACCGTTGCCGCCGCTACCCGATCAGGGCGCCAGAGTTCAAGATCGGGGCCGGGGACGGGGTCGTCCAGCCGACTGCTCCGATCCCGACCGACCCGTGACCGGGCGCGCGGGGCGGTCGCCCGCGCCGGCGTGGACGATCGCGTCGATCGCGCGCCGCTCGCGCGAGAGCACGGGACGCGTCCCTCCCGCGGGAAGATCGCCGAGCTCCACGGGGCCGAAGCGCGTGCGGAGGAGACCGAGCACCTCGAGCCCCAGCGCCTCGCAGAGCCGCCGCACCTCGTGCGTCTTCCCCTCGCGGATGGTGAGCGCGAGCTCCCACACGCCGCGGCGCAGGTTACGCACGGTGACGTCCCGCGGCCGCACGAGCCCGTCCTCGAGCGGTACACCACGCTCCGCCTCGAGTGCCGCGCTCTCCGCGTCGCCGCGCACCGTCGCGACGTAGCGGCGCTCCACCTGACGAGACGGATGCGTCAGTGCGTGCGCCGCGTCACCGTCCGTGGTGAGGAGAAGCACGCCCTCCGTCATGTAGTCGAGGCGGCCGACGTAGGTGAGGCCGGGGACCTCGCGCACGAGATCGAAGACCGTCCTGCGACCCGTGCCGTCGGGACGCGAGGTCAGAACACCCGTCGGCTTGTTCAGCACGATCCACACGTGCTGCTCGCGCGGCGCGGCGATGGGCTTCCCGTCGACGAGGATGACGTCCGCCGCGGGATCGACGCTCTGCCCGGTGCGCGCGACCTCGCCGTTGACGGTGACTCGCCCTGCCGCGACCAGCTCCTCGGCGCCGCGCCGCGAGGCGATCCCGGCGCGCGCGAGGGCGCGCTGGATGCGCATCGACTCGCCGCTCACGCGGCCCCGTTCGCGGATGCGGTGACCGCCGGTGCGGCCGCGGCAGCCTGCGGCGGGGCCGCGGCGCGGAGCGCGACCGCCAGCTCGTCGGCGCGGGGTAGCTCGTCGAGGTGCCGGAGGGCGAACTGCTCGAGGAACTGCGGCGTCGTCCCGTAGAGCAGCGGACGTCCCAGTCCCTCGCCGCGTCCGACGACGTCGAT
>DASVXU010000059.1:0-28055 GCA_036392515.1 Gemmatimonadaceae bacterium
CCCACGGCTGGTTGATCAGATAGCGCTTCCAGTCGGTGTCCTGCTCGCGGATCTGGGCGACGAGCGCGGGACGGCGCCAGCGCCCGGGCTGGTTGACGTTCCACGTCATCTCGGCCATCACGATGTCGCCGAACTTCCCCGAGCGCAGGTACTCGTTCGCCTGCTTGTAGTTCGCGGCGCTGCGGCGCTGCGTGCCGATCTGCACGATGCGGCCGGACTTCTTCACCGCGTCGCGGATGGCGATCGCGTCGGCCATCGTGTGGGCGAGCGGCTTCTCGATGTACGCGTCCTGGCCGGCCTGCATCGCCTCGACGCCGTGGTAGGCGTGCTGGAAGTCCGCAGTCGAGATGACGACGGCGTCGGTGGTCTTCGAGGCGTACATCTCCTCGTTGTTCCGGAAGGGACGGACCTTCGAGCCCGTCGCCTCCTGGATCTTCGCGACTCCCTCGTCGCGGCGGACGCTCCAGATGTCGGAGACGCCGACGATCTCGAAGTTGGTCTCCTTGCCGAGCTTCGCGTACACCGGGAGGTGGGCCTGGCGGAAGCGATCGGAGAAGCCGACGATGCCGACCCGGACGCGATCGTTGGCGCCGAGGATGCGTGCGTAGCTCGCGGCGGAGAGCGACGCGGCCCGGCCTACCCCGGGGAGGCCCGAGACGGCGAGCCCGGCGGCGCCGATGGCGGCGGCGCGGAGGAAGTCGCGCCGCGGAAGCTCCTGCTCCGGCTGCGCGGTCGCGTCGCCGGGCTGCTGCTGATCGGACATGGCCTTCACCTCGTGTGAGTGACTGGTTGTGGACGGTGGGGAGGACGGCGGCGGAGCCACCAGCGAACGCTGTCGCCTAACGCGCGGCGACTCGGCGGGGGGTTCGGGTACGGGTGCGGCTCGCCGCGAAGCCGGCGAGGATGCCGCGCATGTGGGCGAAGGACTGCTTCATCCCGGGGAGCGGATCGTCGGCGTCGATCTCGTACTCGAGGTTGACGTAGCCCGGATAGCGCATGGCGACGAGCTGGCGGAAGATCTCGGCGATGGGAATCGCGCCCTCGCCGACGATCACCTGGCTCTCCTTTGCCGAGAGGTCGCGCAGATCCTTGGCATGCATGTCGTGGAGGCGCGGCCCCGCGTCGGCGACCGCCTGGACGACGTCGGTGCCGGTGCGCACAGTGTGGCCGATGTCGATGCAGAGCCCCATCCGCCGGTCCAGCGACTTCACGGCCTTGAGGACGTCGTATGGCGAGGGGAAGCGCTTATCCTCGGGGCCGTGGTTGTGGATCGCGACGCGGATGTCGTACTGCTTCGCGAAGCGCTCGACACGGGGGAGGATCGCGGGGTCCATCGTGCAGACGATGGTCGGCATCCCCGCGGCCTTCGCGTAGTCGAAGTAGCGCTGGACGTCCTCGTCGGTGTCCTTCTCGAAGGTGATCGTCCCGCCGCCGACGATCTGGAGGCCGGCGTCCTCGATCTCCTTGCGCGCCGCGGCGAGGTCGGCGGGGGCGAGCTCGTAGGGCAGGTGAACGGACTTCAGGTTCACGTACGGCGTCCGCAGCGCCTTGACCATCTCGATCATCCGGTCGCGCGGGAACTTGCGGAGGGAGTAGCTGGCGACGCCGAGCTTGAGCTGGTAGCTCGTCGCGTGCGCCTGGTCGCGATCGTCGCCGCGCACATCGGGAGGCGCTGCATGCGCGAGGCGCCGGGGGTCGAGCGCGCCGGTCGCCACTCCCGCGGCGATGCCGCTGGCGGCGAGGGCGAGAAAGGAGCGGCGCGGGAGGGGCGAGTCGTCCATGCGGGTGTCCTCGTTCGGTGGAGTGGCGTCCATCCCGGTACTTAATCGATTAAGTAGAGGGGAGCGCCAATGTACTGCCACGATCGGGTGCCGGCAATGCGCCCACTTCCTTCCCGGCTCCCGCGGCGCGCCGCCGTCATTCGCCCTCTACGCGCGCCCCCCGCCAAACGTTCGACGCCAGCGGTCACCCTTGCCACGCCTCCCCGATTGTTGTAGCTCACGGGAGTGCACCACCGGCGAGCGCATCCCGGCCGCCGAACGGCGGCCGCCGGCGCGCCGTCCGAACCATGAGGCTCGCCATGTCGCCTCCCACTGCTCCGCGCGGCGCCGCCGCACTCCTCGCCCTCGCCGTCGCCGTGGGCGCCTGTCACCGCCAGGAGCCGGCCCGCGAGCCAGCCCCCCGCGACCCGCCGCCCGGTGAGGTCGACATCGGCTACGGCACCGCCGACCGCACCACCGTCACCGGCGCAATCGCCTCCGTCGACGGCGCCGACACGCGACGCACCAACGCGCGTACCGTCGCCGAGATGCTCCAGGACCGCTTCCCCGGCGTCGAGGTCCTCCCGCAGCCTAACGGCAACGTCAGCATCCGCATCCGCGGCCGCCGCAGCTTCCTCGGCTCCGCGGAGCCCCTCTTCGTCGTCGACGGCACACCGCTCCACAACGTCGGCGGCACGCTGCAGGACATCAACCCGCAGGACATCGAGCGCATCGACATCCTCAAGGACGCCGGCTCCACCGCGGTCTATGGCTCGCGCGGCGCCAACGGCGTCATCCTCATCACCACCCGCCGCGCACCGCGTTAGGCGCGGCGCCGGACATCCGCGTCAGACGCCCTGCGTCTCCCCGCTGATGGCCGCCGCCATCACCGCCTCCGGCGTCCATTCGGACGCCGGCCTCGCGGCGGACAGCCGCCCCCGGCACATCACCGCGATGCGGTCGCAGAGCCCGAACAGCTCCGGGAGGTACGAGCTGACCAGCAGCACCCCCTTCCCCGATGCCGCCGCCCCGGCGATCGCCTCGTAGAGCTGCGCCTTGCTCGCGATGTCGACGCCGCGCGTCGGCTCGTCGAGCAGCAGCACCTCGGCGTCCTGGTAGAGCAGCCGCCCGAGCGCGACCTTCTGCTGGTTTCCTCCCGACAGCGCGCGTACCCGCTGCCACGGTCCCGCGGCGCGGATGCGGAGCGCGTTCGTCCACCGCCCCACCTGCTCGCGCTGCCTCGCCAGCGCGATCCACCCATGCCGGGCGCACCGCGCGAAGTTCGTCGCGCACAGGTTGTCCGCGACGGACATCGGCAGGGCGAGCCCCTCGGCCTGCCGGTCTTCGCTCGCGTAGCCGAGGCCCGCCGCCATCCGCGCCGCCGGCCGCGACGGCGCCAGCGCATGTCCGCGCAGCGCGACCCGGCCCGAGGACGGCACGAGCCCGAACAGCGCCCGGACCATCTCGCTCCGCCCCGAGCCGACCAGTCCCGCGACGCCGAGGATCTCGCCGCGCCGCAGCTCGAAGCTCGCCGAGCGCAGCAGCGGCGGCGCGGCGAGATCCGCCACCGAGAGCAGCAGCTCGCCGGGCACCGCGGTGCGCGCCGGGAACAGCCCGCCCATGGGCCGCCCCACCATCGCGGCGATGAGATCCGCGTCGGCGACCCCGGCGATCGCGCCCGTCGCGACGCTGCGTCCGTCGCGCAGCACCGTATAGCGGTCGGCGATCTCGCGCACCTCCTCGAGGAAGTGGCTGATGTACACCACCGCCACGCCGCGCGCCGCGAGACGGCGCACGAGCGCGAACAGGCGCTCCGTGTCGGCGCGCGCGAAGCTGCTCGTCGGCTCGTCCATCAGCAGCAGGCGCGCATCCACCGCGAGGGCGCGGCAGATCTCCACCGCGTGGCGCGCCGCGAGCGGAAGGCTCCCCACGACGCGATCGGGATCGACGTCGTGCTGCCCGAGCTCGGCGAGCAGTGACGCCGCGCGCTCGCGGCGCGCGCGCCGGTCGATCCACCCGGCCCGCGCCGGCTCGACACCGAGCACGATGTTCTCCGCCACCGAGAGATGCGGGCAGAGCGCGAGCTCCTGGTGGATGAGCGCCACGCCGTGCCGCCGGGCGTCTCCCGCGCTGCGCGGCGCGTAGGCGCGTCCGCCGATGCGCATCGCGCCGCGATCGGGGGCGAGGGCGCCCCCGATGACCTGCATCAGCGTGCTCTTGCCCGCGCCGTTCTCGCCGATGAGCGCGTGCACCTCGCCGGGTCGCACGACGAGGTCCAGGCCGTCGAGCGCGCGCGTCGCGCCGAACCACTTCGCGACGTCGTGCACGGCGAGCGCCTCCGTCGCGTGCGACTCCACGGCCGGCGAGCCCGTCACTGGCCGTCGAGGTACGTCGCGAGCGGCGGATTCACGATCTCGGCGATCGCCGGATCGTCCACGTTCTCCTTCGTCACGAGCGTCACGCCGGTCTCGACACGCGACTGTACCGGCTTCCCCTGCAGATGCTCGACCAGCGTCCGCACGCCCAGATAGCCCATCCGCATCGGGTTCTGCACCGCGAGCCCATCGAGCTGGCCGGCATGGAGCGCGGCGAGCAGCGTCTCCCCCGCGTCGAAGCCGACGAAGCGGATCTTTCCCGCGCGTCCCGCATCCTGCAGCGCGAGCAGCATTCCGACCGTCGCCGACTCGTTCGGCGTGAAGACGCCGTCGATCCGGTCGCGAAACCGGTCGAGCAGGTTCTCGGACGCGCGCTTCGCGGTGTCGCGCGTCGGTCCGGAATACTGGTCGGCGGACACGATCTCTACCTGCGGATACTTCGACCGCATCTCGGCGAGAAACCCCTCCTCGCGCTCGGTGGTGCTCGCCGATCCTTCCTGATACCGCAGCATCGCGACGCGCCCGTGCCCGCCGAGCAGAGAGCCGAGCCGGTCTGCGGCGAGCGCCCCGCCCCTGCGGTTGTCCGTCGCGACGAAGCTCACGATCGCGTCCGACTCGAGGGCCGAGTCGATGATCAGCGTCGGGATCCCCGCCGCCTTCGCCTCCTCCACCGGGCGCGCGAGCGCGGTCCGGTCGAGCGGCGCGAGCACGATCCCCTGCACTCCCTGGCTGAGGAAGCTCTCGACGACCTGCACCTGCTGCTCGCGATCGTCCTCTCGCAGCGGCCCCTTCCAGACGAGGGTCACCGGTGTCCCCTGCGCCGTCAGCTCGCGCGCCGCCTTCACCGCGCCGGCGTGGATGCTCTTCCAGTACTCGTGTGAGGTTCCCTTGGGGATGACGGCGATGGTGAGCGAGCCGCGCCCGCTCGCGTCGGCCGAGGGGCGCCGCGAGTCGCGGCAGCCGGCGGCGGCCACCACCGCCGCGAGAGAGAGTGCGACGCGTCGAAGGTGCACGGGGCTCATCCTGGATGAAGGGTATCGTGCGGGGTGTGCGGCGGATCGTCGTCGTCGATCAGCACGACGTGGAGCTCGACGGGGCCATGGACGCCGATGGCGAGCGTCAGCTCGATGTCGGAGGTTCGCGACGGTCCGGTGACGAGGGTGACCGCGTGGCTCGGTGCGCCGCCTGCCGGCGCGACGAGGGCGAGCACGTCGGCGAGCGTCGGCCGGAGGTCGCGCGTGTGCAGCAGCGCGATGTGCAGTGGCGGAACGAGCGAGACGAGACGGCTGCGCTCGACGGCGGCATCGAGGACGATGGTGCCCGTCGCGGCGATCCCCCACTGCGCGGCGCTGACGCCCGCGTCGCACGCGAACAATGCGTCGCGCGTCGCCTCGGCCGCGTGCACGAGAGTCCAGCGCGCGGCACGCGGCGCGGCGAGGCGGGCGGCGAGCGGCGAGCTCGAGACAGCGACGTGACGGGCCCCCGCCCGCTCGAGGAGCGCGGCGACGGCCGCCGCCGCCGCCTCGGGCGTGACCCGCGTGCAGTGTCCGCCCGCCGCCTCGAGCTGCGCGGCGAAACGCGCGGCGAGATCGCCGGGCACCGTCGTCGACGCGGCCGCCCATGCCGACGTCGCGCCCCCGAGGACGGGGAGAGGCGCGCGCGCCGGAGTCGCTGGGGACGCGCTCGCGGCTGGCGCGTGATCGACCGTCGCCGCGGTGCGATCGTGCGCGCGGCTCGCCGCGAGGCTGGCGCGGATCGCGCCCAGGATCGCTTCGCGCGCCGTGCTCACTTCGTCTCGCTCCCGCCGCGGCCGGCGTCGCCGAGGCCGTGCGACCACTCGTCGCGGAAGCTCCGCCGCGCCACCGGGCGCAGGTCGCGCCACGCGGTCCATGCGCCTAACGGCGGCACGAGGCGAGCGGCCAGCGCGCCGTCGGCGCGGGCTCCGAGCAGCCGCTGGGCCGCGCGCATCAGCCGCGCCGCGAGCAGGTAGAGCGCCGGGCGCGCCATCGCCGCGCGGTAGAGCCGGAAGGCGAGGCGCTCGCCCCGGCGCGGGCCCGCGGCCCGACGCTCGACGACGCTGCCCCGCAGGTGCAGCAGGAGCGCGGGGATGTCGATCTTCACCGGGCAGGCGTCGCGGCAGGCACCGCAGAGGCTCGACGCGTACGGGAGCGCCGCGGCCTCGTGGAGGCCGGCGAGCTGCGGGGTGATCACCGCGCCGATCGGTCCGGGATAGACCGAGCCGTAGGCGTGGCCGCCGATCTGCTGGTACACCGGGCACGCGTTCAGGCAGGCGCCGCAGCGGATGCAGGCGAGCGCCTGCCGCGTCACGGCGCGGGCGAGCATCGCCGAGCGCCCGTTGTCGAGGAGGACGATGTGCAGCTCGTCGGGCCCGTCGGCGCTCGCGGGCCGCCGCCCCGTGATCAGCGACTGGTACGTCGTCAGCGCCTGGCCCGTACCCGAGCGCGGCAGGAGCTGGAGAAACACGTCGAGATCGGCGACGCGCGGGATGACCTTCTCGATCCCCATCAGCGCGATATGGGTGCGCGGGAGGGTGATCGTCAGGCGCGCGTTGCCCTCGTTCTCGAGGATGAGGATCGTTCCCGTCTCGGCCACGCCGAAGTTCACTCCGCTGATGCCGAGATCGGCCGCGGCGAAGCGCTGGCGCAGCGTCGTGCGCGCCGCGGCGGTGAGACTCGCCACGTCGTCGCCCACCGCGATGCCGAGCTTCGCCGCGAGCAGAGCGGCGATCTGGCCACGGGTCTTGTGGATCGCCGGGACGACGATGTGCGACGGCGTCTCCCCCGCGAGCTGGATGATGTACTCGCCGAGATCGGTCTCGACCGGCTCGAGGCCGCCGGCGGCGAGCGCGGCGTTGAGGTGGATCTCCTCCGTCGCCATGCTCTTGCTCTTCACCACCGTGCGCGCCCCTCGCGCGCGTGCGATCCCGCCGATGATCGCGCAGGCCTCGCGCGCGTCGCGTGCCCAGTGGACGACGGCGCCCGCGCGCTCCGCCGCGGCGGCGAACTGCTCGAGATAGCGGTCGAGGTGGAGCAGGGTCTCGTCCTTGATCGCCCGCGCGCGCTCGCGTGCCGACTCCCAGTCGCCGACGCTCGCCATCGCGTTCCGGCGCCGCTCGGCGAAGAGGGTCGTCGCGCGATGGAGCGCGCCATGGAGCTGCGCGTCGCCGAGCGCCTCCCGCGCCCGCCGGTCGAACTCGGCCGGGGTCGCCGACGCCGTCATCCCGGGGCTCGGCTCCCTGCTCATGCGCGCGCGGCGAGCAGCTCGGCGAGATGGAGCGCGCGCACCGGCGAGCCGCGCCGCGACAGGCGCCCGCCGAGCTGCATCAGGCAGCTCGCGTCGGCGGAGGCCACCACGTCCACGGCCGCGCGCTCGATCGCGTCGATCTTGTCGTCGGCGATCGCGACGGAGATGTGCGGCTGCTTCACCGCGAACGTTCCGCCGAAGCCGCAACAGCCGTCGGCGTTCGCGAGCTCCACCAGCTCGAGGCCGCGCACGCGCGCGAGGAGACGGCGCGGCTCCGCGCGCAGGCGCAGGTCGCGCAGCGCGTGACAGGCGTCGTGCCAGCCGACCCGCCCCGCGAAGCTCGCCCCGACGTCCTCCACGCCGAGTCGATTGACGAGGAAGTCGCTCAGCTCGTGAGTCCGCGCGGCCACCGCCGCGGCGCGGTCGCGCCACTCGGCGTCGTCGAAGAGCTCCGGATAGTGCTTCAGCATCGCCGAGCAGGAGCCGGATGGGCTCACGATCGCGTCGGCGTCGCTCTCCTCGAGGATGGTGATGAAGCGGCGGGCGAGGGCGCGGGCATCGTCCCGGTATCCGGTGTTGAACGCGGGCTGGCCGCAGCACGTCTGCCGGGGATCGAACCGCACCTCGCATCCCACGCCGCGCAGCACCGCGACCGTGCTCACGCCGATCGAGGGCCAGAGCTGGTCCACGATGCACGTCACGAAGAGCGAGACGCGGGTCGGCCGGCTCATGGGGCGACGACTCCCTTCACGTAGCCCGCCGCGCGATGCTCCCCGCCTAACGCTCGCGGCAATGCGTCCAGCGAGTCGTAGCGGTGGGTGATCAGCGGCGCGACGTCCACCTCGCCGCGCTCGATCGCGCGCAGCGCCCGCACGTAGGTCGAGGGACGGCCGTCCGGCTCGTGGCCCCCCGAGGCACCCGTGGGCGCGAGCAGGGTCGGCTCCATGAACTGCAGCGCGTTGAGCACGCTGAGGTCCGTGCCCGCGTGGCCATGCCCGTAGAGGAGGACCGTCCCCTGCTTGCGCACGAGCCGCGGCAGCTCGGCGAGCGCGGCACCGGCGCCCGACGCCTCGATCGCCAGCTCGACGCCGCGCCCCCCGGTGCGCGAACGCACGGCGTCCGCGAGGTCCTCGCGATCGGGGTCGATCGGTTCGGCGCCGAAGCGGGCGGCGAGCGCGCGCCTCGTCGGATCCGGCTCGGCGACGAGGACCAAGCCGGCGTAGCCGAGCACCCGGCGGAGATACTGCACGAACAGCAATCCCGCCGGCCCGGCGCCGAGCACGAGCACCGCGCGCACCCCGCCGTCGCGCGCGGCGTCCCGGAGCGTGAAGCGCGCCGGCGCGCGCGCGAGCACGTCGCAGGCGTGCACCACGCAGCCGAGCGGCTCGGTGAGCGCCGCGGCGGCGAGGTCGAGCTCGGACTCGATGCGCACCGCGTTCACGGCGGGCACCGCGAGCTGCTCGGCGAAGCCGCCGGGAAGCCCGGTGATCCCGTGCTCGCGGTAGTGCTCGCACTGGTGCGAGTCGCCGGTCGCGCAGTACTCGCAGCGCGGCCGGCGCGCCTCGCTGACACAGCTCCGGCCCTGGTCGACGACGACGCGGTCGCCCGGCCGCGGATCGCGCACTCCGTCGCCCACGGCGTCGACGACGCCGGCGATCTCGTGCCCGAGGATCTGCGGCTCGCGCGCGAGCGGCACGGCGCGGCCGCTCGCGTCGCGGTTGTAGTTCGCGTGGCCCGCGACGATGTGGTGGTCCGTCCCGCAGATGCCGACCGCGCCGACGCGGATGCGCACCTCGCCGGCCGCGGGGACCGGCGTGGCGACCTCGCGGACCTCGACGCGGCCCACGTCGACCAGCACCGCGGCGCGCATCAGCGCGGCGTGGCCTCGGCCGGCGCCCGCTCCAGCACGAGCACCGAGGCGATCGTGCTCGGCGCCACCTTCGGCAGCCGGACGACGAACCGTCCCGAGTCCGCCTCCTCGATCTCGAGCGGCTTGCGGTCGGCGAGGAGCCAGGCGCGCGCGGGGCGCGCCGTCACCCCGGTGAGGACGAGCCGGCCCTCCTTCGGCCAGTCGAAGATGTGGGCGTAGACGGTGCTCCCCTTCGTCGTGTAGCGTCCCCACGCGGGCATCCCGTACGGGCTCGCCGTCGTCCCGTAGATCGCCTCGCCGTTCGCCGCCATCCACGCCCCCATCTCGTGGAGCCGCGACACGCTCGGCGCCGGGATCACGCCGTCGGCGGTCGGACCGACGTTGAGGAGGAAGTTTCCCCCCTTCGACGCGACGTCGATGAGCGTGCGGAGCAGCGTGCGGGTGTCCTTCCAGTCGTCGTCGTACGACTTGAACCCCCACGTGGAGTTCATCGTCATGCACGTCTCCCAGTCCACCCCGGGGAGTCCCTCCGGCGGAACCTGCTGCTCCGGCGTGCCGAAGTCGCCGAGCCCGACGCGCCCCTCCGTCGTGAGCCCGCTGAGTCCCTGGCGGGTGTGCCCGACGCGATTGTTGATGATCAGCCGCGGCCGGATCGCGTGCAGGAAGTCGGCGAGATCCTTCCCCCGCTCGTCGCTCCAGTCGGCGACCCACTCCCCGTCGAACCAGAGCACGTCGATGTTCGGGTTGGCGAGGAGAAGCTCGCGCAGCTGCGGCTTCATGTACGTCTCCACGTAGCGCCCGAACTCCGGGTTGCTCCAGGTCCGGGAGTTGTAGACCGGAGCGTTAGGCGCCTGCGCGTCCGGATGGTGCCAGTCCATGATCGAGTAGTAGACACCGAAGCGCAGTCCCTGCCGGTGGGCGGCCGCGGCGAGCGCGTGGATCACGTCGCGCCGGTAGGGCGAGGCGTCCATGATGTCCCAGCGCGACACCTTCGAGTCGAAGAGCGCGAAGCCGTCGTGGTGCTTGGAGGTGATGATGATGTACTTCATCCCCGCCTGCTTCGCCGTGCGGACCCAGGCGTCGGGATCGAAGCGTGCCGGGGCGAAGCGGCGCGCGAAGGACTCGTACTCGGGGATCGGGATCTGCGCGCGCGACATGATCCACTCGCCGATCCCGGCGACACGCTCGCCGTGATACGTGCCCGCGGGCACGGCATAGACGCCCCAGTGGATGAACATCCCGAACCGCGCCTCGCGCCACCACTCCATCCGCGTGGCGCGCTCGTCGCGCGGCGGCGGCCCGGCCTGCGCGCCGAGCGCGCTCGCGGCGAGGAGGAGGAAGGGCGTGGCCCGCCGCAGCGCGCCGAGCGTCAGCTTCGCCATGCGGAGCCTCCGGGAAACGAGTAGGTGGCGAGACTCTCGGGGCGCATCGTGATGCTGTAGCCCGGGAGCTGCGGTGGCCTGTAGCGCCCGCCGCGAACGACGACGGGATCGAGAAAGTGCTCGTGCAGGTGGTCCACGTACTCGACGATGCGGTCCTCGAGTGACGCGCTCACCGCGATGTAGTCGAAGAGGGCGAGATGCTGCACGTACTCGCAGAGCCCGACCCCGCCGGCGTGGGGACAGACGGGGACGCCGAACTTCGCCGCGAGGAGGAGCACCGCGATCACCTCGTTCACTCCACCCAGGCGGCAGCTATCGATCTGGCAGAAGCGGATCGCCCCCGCCTGCATGAGCTGCTTGAAGACGACGCGGTTCTGGCACTGCTCCCCCGTCGCGACGCCGATCGGCGCGATCGCACGCGCGATCGCCGCGTGGCCGAGGACGTCGTCCGGGCTGGTCGGCTCCTCGATCCACCACGGATCGAATCGCGCCAGGGCACGCATGCTGGCGATCGCCTCCCCGACCTCCCACACCTGGTTGGCGTCCATCATCAGCTTCCGGTCGGGGCCGATCTCCTCGCGGATGATCGCGGCGCGGCGCTCGTCGTCGGCGAGATCGCGACCCACCTTGATCTTGAAGTGCGACCACCCCGCCGCCATCCCCTCGCGGCAGAGCCGGCGGATCTTCTCGTCGGAGTAGCCGAGCCAGCCCGCGGAGGTCGTGTACGCGGGATAGCCGTCGCGCAGCATCTCCGCCTCGCGCTGGGCGCGCGTCGGGGCGTTGCGCCGCAGCAGCTCCACCGCCTCTTCGGCGGTGAGCGCGTCGGTGATGTAGCGAAAATCGACGCAGCGCACGAGCTCCTCGGGAGTCATGTCGGCGAGCAGCTTCCAGAGCGGCTTCCCCGCCGCCTTCGCGAGAAGGTCCCACGCCGCGTTCACCACCGCGGCGGCGGCCAGGTGGATGACCCCCTTCTCCGGACCGACCCAGCGGAGCTGCGAGTCGCCGACCACCCGGCGCCAGAAGCCGGCCATGTCGTCGGCGATCGCCTCGAGGGTGAGCCCGGCGACGAGGGGTGCGATCGCCTGTACGGCGGCGACGCACAGCTCGTTGCCGCGGCCGATCGTGAAGGTGAGGCCGTGACCCTCGATGCCGTCCGCGCGGTCGGTGCGGAGAACCACGTAGGCAGCGGAGTAGTCGGGATCGGGGTTCATCGCGTCGGACCCGTCCAGCCCGCGCGAGGTCGGGAAGCGGACGTCGTACGCGTCGACGCGTGTGATCGTCGTCGGCATGGGCGCGCTCACATCGCCGTGAAGCCGCCGTCGACCGGCAGCGCGACACCGGTGACGAAGGACGATTCCGCGGAGCAGAGCCAGAGCGCCGCGTCCGCGCATTCCTCGGCGGTGCCGAGCCGGCCCATCGGCTGCGCCGTCTCGTAGCTTGCCCACGCGGCAGCCGGGTCGGGCATCGCGTCGGCGAAGTCGCGCAGCATCGGGGTATCGATGATCCCCGGACAGAGGGCGTTGACGCGGATGCCGCGCGCCGCGTAGTCGAGTGCCAGCGCGCGGGCCAGCATCACCACCGCGCCCTTGCTCGCGCAGTAGACCGGCGAGCCGGCCTGCGCGACGAGTCCCGTCTTGCTCGCCGTGAGCAGGATCGTGCCACCGGTGCTCTGGCCGAGCATGACGTCGATCGCGCGCCGCGCGGCGAACATCGGGCCGTGCACGTTCACCGCGAGGAGATGCGCGATCTCGGCGTCGCTGCTCGCGGTGAGCGGCTTGGCCAGCGTCACCCCCGCGTTGCAGAACAGGATGTCGAGCGCGCCGTAGCGCTCGAGGCAGTGCTCGATCGCGCGCTCGTTGTCGGCGCGGGTCGCGACGTCGGTCCGCACGAAGATGGCCTCGCCTCCCTCGGCGGCGATCTCGCGAGCGAGGGACTCGCCGTCGGCCGCGTTGAGGTCGGCGAGGACGAGGCGCGCCCCCGCCGCGGCGAAGCGCCGCGCGCTGGCGCGTCCGATCCCGGTGCTCGCCCCGGTGATCAGCGCGGCCTTGCCGGCGAGCCGGTCGTCAGGCGTACGCACGCAGCCGCTGCCGCGAGCTCCCCAGCCCCTCGATCCCCAGCTCCACGACGTCGCCCGGCACGAGATAGCGGGGCGGCTTCTCGCCGAGCCCCACCCCCGCCGGCGTCCCGGTGGAGATCACGTCGCCCGGGAGGAGGGTCATGAACTGGCTGATGTAGCTCACCAGCGTCGGCACGTCGAAGACGAGGTCGCGCGTCGAGCCGTCCTGCTTCTTCTCCCCGTTCACGGTGAGCCAGAGCCGCAGCGCGTTCACGTCCGCGATCTCGTCGGTGGTGGCGAGGAAGGGCCCCATCGGCGCGAAGGTGTCGGCGCTCTTTCCCTTCACCCACTGTCCCCCGCGCTCGAGCTGGAAGGCGCGCTCAGAGTAGTCGTTGTGCAGCGCGTACCCGGCGACGTGCGCCATCGCGTCCGCCACGTCGACGTACGACGCGCGCTTCCCGATCACCACCGCGAGCTCCACCTCCCAGTCGGTCTTCGTGCTGCCGCGCGGGATGATGACGTCGTCGTTCGGCCCGCAGAGCGCGGTCGTCGACTTGAAGAACAGGATCGGTTCGGCGGGGATCGCCGCCCCCGTCTCTCTGGCGTGGTCGCGGTAGTTCAGGCCGACGCAGACGATCTTGCTCGGCCGGCAGATCGGCGCGCCGAGGCGCTCGTCGGGCGCGACGCGCGGCGCGGCGCGTCCCTCGCGGGTCAGCCAGCGGGCGAGCCGCGCCACGCCATCGCCGCCGAAGAAGCGCTCGTCGTAGTCCTCGCCGAACGCCGAGACGTCGACGCGACTGCCGTCGGCGCGCTGCACTCCCGGACGCTCGCGCCCGGGTGGTCCGAATCGCACGAGCTTCATGGGCTCACATCTTCAGGGTGACGAAGCCGCCGTCGATCGCGTAGTTGCTTCCCGTGATGAACGACGCGGCGTCGGAGCAGAGGAAGAGCGCCAGCTCGGCGACCTCCTCCGGCCGCCCCATCCGCCCCACCGGCTGCGTTCGCGAGAGAGCGTCGAACATCTCCCGCTCGCGGCCCGGATAGTTCCTGGCGAGGAAGCCGTCGACGAAGGGGGTGTGGACGCGCGCCGGCGCGACGCAGTTGCAGCGGATCCCCTGCGCCACGTAGTCGCGCGCCACCGAGTAGGTCATCGTCAGCACGGCGCCCTTGCTCATCGAGTAGGCGAAGCGGTCGGCGATGCCCACGGTGGACGCCACCGACGCGATGTTGAGGATCGCGCCTCCGCGCCCTTTCATCGCCGCGACCCCGGCGCGCAGGCAGTTGTAGACGCCCTTCACGTTCACGGCGTAGACGCGGTCGAAATCTTCCTCCGTCGTCTGCTCGACGGTGCCGACATGGGCGACCCCCGCGCTGTTCACGAGCGCGTCGAGCGGGCCGAGCTCCTCCGCGACGCGGGCGAACGCCTCGTCGACCGCGCGCTGGCTGGTGACGTCGCAGGCCACGTCGAGCGCGCGTCCCCCCTCGCGCACGATCGCCGTGGCGGTCTCGCGGGCCGCGTCCCCGCCGACGTCGAGCACCGCGACCCGCGCCCCCGCGGCGGCGAAGCGCACGGCGATCGCGCGGCCGATCCCCGAGCCGCCTCCCGTGACGATGGCGGTGCGCCCGGCGAGCACGCCCGACGGTGAGGAGTCCCTGGTCACAGGCGGTAGACCTCGACGGCGGTGTCGTGATAGAAGGCGCGGCGCGATGCCTCCGGCCATTCGCTCGTGAAGCGCGCGGTGAACAGGTACCACGCCTCCCAGGAGCCGGAGTCGTCGACGAGGGGCCAGTCGCTGCCGTACATCAGCCGCTGGTCGCCGAAGACGGCGCGGGCGTGGGCCGCGTACGGGTGCAGCCCGGCCTCGGTCCATCCCGGACCGGCCTCGCTCAGCAGCCCGGAGATCTTGCAGCACACGTTGGCGTGCCGGGCGACTTCGTCGAGCGCTCGCGCCCAGCGGTCGAAGTGCGCCGCGCGGATCGGCGGCTTGCCGCAGTGATCGAGCACGAGGCGCGTCTGCGGACAGCGGGCGACGAGCGCGGCGACCTCGCCGAGCTGGTCGTGCGTCGCACAGATGTCGAAGGTGAGATCGCGCGCCCCGACCTCGCGCACCCCTTCGACGAAGGCGGGATCGAGCGCGAAGCCGGCCGGCTGCCCCTGGATGTTCTGCCGGACGCCCTTCACGAGCGGCGAGCGGTCGAAGGCGTCGAGCGCGCGGGCACGGCGGCCGGCATCGCGCAGATCCACGAACGCGACGATCCCCGCGATGCGCGGCTCCATCCGCGCGAGCTGCTCGGCGAGCTCCACCTCCTCGAGATGCTGCTCGGGCCGGGCGTTGCACTCCACGAACACCACCTTCTCCACCGGGATCGCGTCCGTGGCCTGGTCGTAGTCCGGTGGCAGGAAGGGTCGGCGCAGCGCGGGGAGCGCGTCGAGCCAGGGGTAGTCGAGCACGCGGGGCTCCCAGAAGTGCACGTGCGCGTCCACGACGGCGTGGGTCACCCGCCGATCCGGCCTCGCAGCCGGTCGAGCGCGACGGCAAGCACGATGATCGCGCCGATGATGATCTCCTGGATGTAGTTCGGCCATCCCATCTGCTGACAGCCGTTGCGCAGGAAGGCCATCACGAGCGCGCCGACCATCGAGCCGCCGATGCTTCCCTCGCCGCCGTTCAGGCTCGCGCCGCCGATGACCACCGCGGCGATCACGTCGAGCTCCACGCCGACGGCGATCGTCGGGTCGCCCTGGCGCAGCCGGGACATCTGGAGCACTCCGGCCAGCCCGAAGAGCGTGCCCGCGAGGCCGTAGACGAGGAGGGTGAGCCGGCTCGTGTCGATCCCGCAGGCGCGCGCTGCCGCCTCGCTGGAGCCGAGCGCGAAGACGCGGCGGCCGAAGACGGTGCGCCGCAGCACCACCGACGCGAGCACCGCGAGGGCGAGCGCGAGCCAGACGCCCGGGGGGAACAGCATCCACCGCGCCGTCGGAAAGGTCACCAGCAGCTCGTTCACCCAGGTCGGCGGCACGTTCACCGTCTGCTCGTGGGCGAGCCACTTCGCGACACCGCGGGCCATGCCGAGCATCCCGAGCGTGGCGATGAACGGGACGACCCGCAGCCCCGTGATCAGCGCTCCATTCACGAAGCCGACCAGTCCGCCCGTCGCGACCGCGACCGCCACCGCGACGGACGGCGGCCACCCGGCGGCGATGCCGAGCGCGGCACACACCCCGGTGAGCGCGATCGTCGCGCCGACGGACAGGTCGATCCCCCCAGCGACGATGATCATCGTCATGCCGATCGCCCCCACCGCGACGATCACCGTCTGCGAGAGGACGATCCGCAGGTTGAGCGGCGAGAGATAGCGCGCCGGCGAATCGGCGAGCAGCGCGAACGCCGCGATCACCGCCAGCAGCCCGAGAGCCGGGCCGGCGCGGGCCAGCCAGCCGGGCCGCCGGAGCGCGACGGAGAGTGGAAACGCGGCGCGCGCACCGCCCTCCGTCGCGAGCATCTCAGTATCCCGGGTTCTGCGGGAACGGGATGCTCGTCCGGTCGATCTGGGTCGACGGGATCGGCCGCAGCATGTGGAACTGCTGCACGTTCGGCTTCATGTCGGAGTTCCCCAGCTTGCCGCGGTACAGCAGCGTCCACGTGCGCGTGAGGTCGAACCAGCGCATCATCTCCCCGGCCAGCTCGCGCGCCCGCTCGTTGAGCACCTCGGTGAGGGTGAACTGGGCGAGGGTGAGCTGCATCGCCGCCTCCTGCCCCGGAATCGCGGCGCGCGTGCGCACGGCGTTGATGTAGGGCAGTCCCTCCGCCGCCCGCCCGTCACGCAGCAGCGCCTCCGCCGCGATCAGATACGTCTCGGCGAGCCGCATCACGAAGAAGTCGCGCGAGCCGCGCGTCTCGTTGACGCTCGACCGGTACGGATCCGCGAACTTGTTCAGCGAGGGAAAGAGCTTGCTCGTGTAGTTCTTCGGCGGAATGACCAGGTACGGCTTTCCCGCGTAGCGCAGCGTGTCGGCGTTGCTGGCGAGGACGACGATCGCCGTGTCGCCGACCTTGTACTTCGGGACGCCGTTCGCATCCTTCGGGATCGTCGCCGCGTTGTTCGCGTACCAGACCCGGGTGAACTGCGCGTCGTAGCGCGAGTCCTTCGTCCGGTCGAACATGTTGAGGTAGTACGTCGTCGGCTTGAAGCGCTTGTAGGGGCGGCCGTTGGCGACGTCGCGCATCATCCCCGGCTGCGCGTCGTACTCCATCAGGAAGAACAGGTGGCCCTGGTTGCCGTCGCCGGTGGTGAGCGGGTCGGCGGTGTACTGGATCGACCAGATGATTTCCTTGTTGCGCTCGTTGCGGAAGTCGAACACGTCCGCGAAGCGCGGCAGCAGCGCGTAGAGGCCCGAGTTGATCACCTTCTGCGCGTAGGTCGCGGCGTTGGCGAAGTCGCCGGCCGCCTGCTTCGCCGTCTCGTTGGAAAGCGAGTCGGCGCCGCGCGGGCGGGTGAGGTAGACCTTCGCGAGCAGATGCTGCGCCGCGCCCTTCGTCGCGCGCCCGTAGTCCTTCGCCTGCACCGCCGGCAGCACCGCCTCGGCGTCGAGCAGGTCGCGGATGATCGCGTCGTACACCGAGTCCACCGGCGCCCGCGTGGCGATCGTCGACGGCGCGGTGGTCTCGTGCAGCGGCAGCGGGATCGCGCCGTACATCTGCACGAGATCGAAGTAGTACAGCGCGCGGAGGAACTTCGCCTCGGCGACCCGCTGGGCACGGAGCGTCGTGTCCATCGCGACCCGCGGCGCCTGGTCGATCGCCGAGTTGGCGATGTTGATCCCGCGGTACATGAAGTCCCAGTTCTCGCGGAAGTAGGAGTCGCCCGCGTTGAGCTGCGAGGTGTAGTCGTTGATGTACTTGTGGCTGCCGTCCGATCCCTTCGTGTAGATGTCGGTGCCGAACTCGGTCACCGTGAAGCCGCGCTCGTGCCCGTAGAAGTTGCGCAGCCCGGCGTACGCCCCGTTGACCATTCCCTCGAACACCGGCTGCGTCCCGTACGAGTTGGGGGTGATCCCGGCGATCACGTCCTCGTTCAGGTCGACGCAGGCAGCGACTCCGACGAGCAACGCCCCCGCGGCGACGAGGATCAATCTTCTCTGCATGGCCATCTCCGTAGTGGATATCGTCGTGGTGGGGCGGATCAGAGTCCGAGCGTCACGCCGGCGAGGAGCGTGTAGTAGCTCGGCACGCCGCTGCTCGTGCGCGACTCGGGGTCGAGTCCGCGGAAGTGCGTGAAGAGGAAGGGATCCTGCGCCGTGACGTAGGCGCGCAGCGACTGCGTCCGCAGCCGCGCCGCCAGCGCCGGCGACGCCGTGTAGCCGAGCGTGATGTTGCGGATCCGCACGAAGGAGCCGTCCTCGTAGGCGCGCGTGTCGCCGTAGGCCGGGGACTCCTGATTCGAGTTCGGGCGCGGGTCCGTCTGGCTCGGGTTCGTCGGCAGCCAGTAGTTGACGCGCAGGTTGTTGTAGCGGCCGAAGAGCTGGCTGTTGCTCGTCCGGAAGGTGTTCTTCACCATCACCTTCTGCCGCGTCACCGCCATGGCCGAGAGGTCGAAGCCGCGGTAGTCGAGGCGCGTGCTCGCGCTCCCCGTCCACGCCGGGAAGGCGGAGCCGAGGATGACGCGGTCCTTGTCGTTGATGGTGCCGTCGTTGTTCACGTCCTGCACGCGGATCTCGCCGGGCTTCTGCTTGCCGTACGAGTAGGCGAGGGCGGAGTCGGCGGTCTGCCAGATGCCGATGAAGCGGTAATCGTAGTACACGCTGATCGGCCGGCCGATGAACCACGCGTTGCCGGGATCGTCCTTGCCGCCGAACAGGCTGACGATGCGGTTCCGGTTCGCCGACCAGTTGAAGTCCGACGTCCACCGCAGTCCGTGCCAGTCGGTGAGGTTGACCGTCGAGAGCCCGATCTCGACGCCGGTGTTCCGCGTCGCCCCGATGTTCTGCACGATGCTGCTGTACCCGGTCGAGCCGGGGAGCTGCCGGTCCATCAGGAGGTCGGTCGTCTTCGCCCAGTAGGCGTCGACGGTTCCGCTCAGGCGGCTGTTGAGCGCCGCCCACTCGATGCCGGCGTCGTACTGCCGGGTGGTCTCCCACCGCAGATCCGGGTTCGGGAGCAGGCTGGGACGGAAGCCGATCGCCGGCAGGTCGCCGAAGGTGTAGATCGTCCGCGTCAGCGCGCCTTCGGTCTGGTACGGGCTGATCGAGGTGTTCCCCGTCTGGCCATAGCTGCCGCGGAGCTTCAGCTCGTTGAACAGGTTCCACCGCTGCATGAACGGCTCGTCGCTGAGGCGCCAGCCGAGCGCGATCGAGGGGAAGGTCGAGTACTTGTGGCCCGCGGCGAGGCGCGAGGATCCGTCGATGCGCGTCGTGAGCGTCGCGAGGTAGCGGTCCTTGAAGGCGTAGTTGAGCCGTCCCATGTAGGACTGCAGCGCCCACTCACTGAGCCCGCTGGAGACCTCGCTGACGTTGAGCGCCGTCCCGAGATTGTAGTAGAGCTGGCTCTCGTACGGGACGCCGGTGACCCCGGTGAAGTGGCCCTCGCTGCGATTCTTCTCGATGCTGTAGAGGAACGTCCCGTCGAAGCGGTGGTCGTTGCCGAGGGTGCGGCGGTAGGTGAGGATGTTGTCGAGCACGTACGCGAAGGTCTTGCTCTCCTCGATCTCGGCGTCGGCGCCGCTGCCCTGCTTCGCGGACGTCTCGGGGCCGAGGTACTGGCCGCGCCGGTAGAAGGTGAGATCGGGTCCGAAGTTGAGACGCCAGGTGAGCCCGGGCAGCGCCTCGTACTCGCTGAACAGCGTCCCGAAGACACGGGTCCGCGAGCGGTCCTCCTTGTAGTTCGCGATGTCGGAGAGCGGGTTGACGCGCTGGCCGTCGGGCACCGGCTTGAAGAGGATCCGCCCCGAGGAATCGTAAGGCATCCCGAGCGGGTTCACGCCGAGCGCCTCGCCGTACACGCCGTCGCCGCGACCGAGGTTCTGGAGGCTGCGCATCAGCGTCGTCGAGCTGCCGACGTGGAAGCGAGGCGACGCGTGGTGGTCGAAGTTGAGACGCATCGAGCGGCGCGTGAAGTCCTGCGCCTTGATGATCCCCTCCTGCCCCAGCTGGCTCGCGCTGAGGGCGAAGCGCGTCCTCTCGTCCCCGCCCTGCATGCGGAGCTGATGGCTGACCTGGGCGCCGGTGCGGAGGATGAGATCCTGCCAGTTGGTCCACCGGCCGGAGCGGATCGCCGCGAGCTCCTGCGGATAGAAGAGCTTCGCGTCGGCCGAGTCGCAGGCGACGACGCCGGGGTCGCACTTGTAGGAGCCGACGGTACGGAACGCCTCGCGCTTCATCTGGGCGAACTCGGGGCCGGTCATCATGTCGACTTCGCGCTGCGCCTTCTGGTAGCCGGCGTAGGTGTCGTAGGTGAAGCTCGAGCGCCCCGCCTTGCCGCTGCGCGTCGTGATGAGGACGACGCCGTTGGCGCCGCGGGAGCCGTAGATCGCGGTCGCGGAGGCGTCCTTGAGGATCTGGATGGACTCGATGTCGCCGGTGTTCAGGTCGCCGATCCCGCCCGACATCGGGATGCCGTCGAGCACGTAGAGGGGATCGTTCGAGGCCTTGAGCGAGCGGTCGCCGCGGATGCGCACGCGGACGCCGTCACCCGGCTTGTTGCCCGTGGTGACCACGTCGACGCCGGCGATGCGACCCTTCAGGGCGTCGGCGACGTTGCTCGTCGCCTGCTTGTTGAGGTCCTCGCCGGAGACGACGGCCACCGCCCCGGTGACGTCCTTCTTCGCCTGCGAGCCGTAGCCGACGACCACGACCTGCTCGAGGGTGACCGCCTGGTGCTTGAGGACGAAGTCGGCGGTGGTCGACGAATCGGCGGCGACGGGCACGCCTTCCATGACGACGGAGCCGAAGCCGATCATCGAGGCGCGGATCGAGTACGTCCCCGGGGCGACGGTGAGGAGGTAGCGGCCGTCAGGGCCGGTGACGGCGCCGGTGCGCGTACCGGTGACGACGACGTGGGCGCCGGCGAGGGGGCGGCCCCCCTCGGCGGCGGTGACGACGCCCGTGATGCGGCCGGTGGGCGGGGTCTGCGCCGCGACGGGCCGCGCGGGTAGCGCGGCGAGGGCGAGCAGGCAGAGGACGAGCCAGCGATTCATGAGCGGGAACCCTCCCCAGTAGGTGACTGGTGCAGCGGCGACGTGGGTATCAGGGAGCGAGCTGCCCGGCGCCCGGTGCCGGGCGGGGCGTGGTGCGACGGTTCGGCGGTGGGTCTGGTGCGCGTGGCAGGGGACCCGGGAGAGCGGCGAGGGCGGGGGACGACGGCGGGGGAGGCGGGAAGGCATCGACTATAACGTTTAAGTTGAAGGCGTCAATAAGGGCGGATCGCCGCACGCGGAGGGACCGCGCCGCGGGCGCGCCCGCTCACGCCACCGGGGCCCACCCCGGCGCGTAGGCGCGGCCCCAGAGCTGCCGCGCCTCCTCGTCCCCCGCGGGCTGCCCGGTCGCCGGATCCGTCAGCACCGGCCGGCCGAGTCGCTGTGCGATGTTCGCGACGTGGCAGAGCAGCACGCTCTTGTGCCCCTCCTCGATCGGCGAGTGGAGCGCCGCCCCCGTCCGGATCCCGTCCAGGAAATTGGCGATGTGCAGCCCCGTCAGCCGGTCCGGCGCCTTCGTGTCGATCCCGCTCCCCTTCTCGTCGCCGTAGGACTCCTTCACCACCTTGTTCTTCGCATCGTAGAGCGTGTAGCCGCTGCGATCGATGAACATCGTGCCCTCGGTTCCGTGGATGGTCGAGCCGCGCCCTTTACCCATCGGCGCGTAGCCGCTGCAGCTCTGCCCCTGCCAGACGATCTCCCGATTCCCCTCGAACTGGAACGCGACGTCCTGCGTGTCGGGAAACTCCCAGTCGTCGTCGAAGGCGTAGCGCCCGCCGGCGGACGTGACCTTGATCGGATAATCGGTGCCTAACGCCCAGCGGCAGACGTCGATCTCGTGGGTGCCGTTGTTGCAGACCTCTCCCGTGCCCCAGCGCGCGAACCAGTGCCAGTTGTAGTGCACGAGGTTGTCGCGGAAGGGCGTGCGCGGGGCCGGCCCCTGCCAGAGCTCCCAGTCGAGCCAGCCGGGGACCGCCGCCGGCTTGCCGCGTCCGATCGAGCCGCGGGTGTTCGCGTACCAGGCGCGGGCGAGGTACGGCCGCCCGATCGCGCCTCCGCGGATCATCTGCACCGCCTCGATCGAGCGCGGCCCCGACCGCTGCTGGTTCCCCATCTGCACGACCTTGCCGTACCGGCGCTGCGCGGCGACGAGCATCTCCCCCTCGCGCGGATTGTGGCCGCACGGCTTCTCCACGTAGACGTGCTTCCCCGCCGCGAGGGCGAGCAGCGTCGCCGGCGCGTGCCAGTGGTCCGGGGTCGCGATCACCAGCGCGTCGACGCCCGGATCCTCGAGGATCCGCCGGAAATCCTTCACCGGCTTCGGCGCCCGCGCCTGCAGCTTCCCCACCATCGCCACGCCCTTCGCCAGCGCCCGCTCGTCCACGTCGCAGACGTACGCGATCTCCGCGTTAGGCAGCACGGGATAGTTCTGCAGGTGCACCTCGCCCCGGCTGTTCAGCCCCATCACGCCGACGACCACCTTCTCGTTCGGCGAGCCGCTGAACGCGAGCAGGGGAGACGAACGTCCCTCGATCCAGAGTCCCGCGCCGACGGCGGCGGAAGCCTTGAGGAACCTCCGGCGATCGAAGGTCGAGTCCATGGGCGTCATGTGCGTTGGGGTGAGAGGTGAAAGGGCGCGCGCCGTCGTGGCGCGCACGCCGTCAGCGGAGCACGCGAATCTTGATGTTCCGGAAGTACACTTCGTCGCCGTGGTCCTGGAGCACGATGTGCCCCGCGCGGCGGTCGGCGAACCACGGCCAGCCGCGGTACTTGCTCGCTGTCAGCGCGGAGTCCATCGCCGGGGTGCCGAGGTCATAGCTGACGACGAGCGCGCCGTTGAGCCAGTGCTCGCCGTGGTTCCCCTTGAGCACGATGCGCGAGGAGTTCCACTCACCCACCGGACGCAGCGTCTTCCGCTCGTTCGGCGCGATCAGGTCGTAGAGCGCGCCGCTCCGATGCGTCGGCAGCTTCCCGTCGGCATGCCGGTCATCGTCGATCATCTGGTACTCGAATCCCTTCGCGGCGTGGATCGGCTGCAGCGCGGTCGACAGCTCCTCCGAGACGTTGTACTTCACGCCGCTGTTCGCGCCGGGCGTCACCTTCCAGTCCCAGCTCAGCTCGAAGTCGCGGTACGTCCCCTCCGACATCAGGTCGCCGCCTGCGAGTGGCTGGCCGTCCGCCTGCACCGGCACCTTGCCGCTCGCGATCTTCTTGATCGCGCCGTCCTCCACGACCCAGTGCGCCGTCGGCACGCCGCTCGAGCCGAGCCCGCGCCATCCCCGGAGCGTGGTGCCGTCGAAGAGCAGCGTCCAGCCGTCGGCGCGCTCGGCAGGGGTGAGCGCGTTCGCCGCGCCGGCGCTCCCGCCCGGCGCGCTCGCCGCCGGTGCCGACGTCGGCGCGGGTGGTGCGGAGGCGGTCGTCGTCGCGCAGGCGGCGAGCGTCACCGCCGCGATGGCGAGGAGCGAGGGATGCGTCAGACAGGTGAATCGTGGATTCGGCATCGGGCTGCGTGGGTCGAAGAGGTGAAAGCGGCACGGCGCGCCGCGATCGCGGCGCGCCGTGCCTCGAGGGTCACTGCGAGGGAGCGTTGTTCGCGATGCGGGCCGGCGCCAGCCGTGGTGCGAGGAGATGGATGATCACCCACGCGGTGACGTAGGCCAGCGCGCAGACCACGAAGATCGGCGTGTAGTCGTTCCCGTTCGCCTGCAGCACGCGGCCGGTGACGCGCTGGAACAGCACGCCGCCCATCGCCCCCGCGAAGCCGCCGATCCCGATCACCGACGCGACGGCGCGTCGCGGAAACATGTCGCTCGCCAGCGTGTAGACGTTCGCCGACCATCCCTGGTGCGCCGCCGCGGCGATGCTCACCACGGCGACGGCGGTCCAGACGCTCCCTGCCCGCGGCGCGAGCATCGTCGGCACGATCGCGATGGCCATCGCGAGCATCGCCGTCTTTCGCGCGCGGTTCACGCTCCAGCCGCGCGCGAGGAAGGCGCTCGACAGCCACCCGCCGCCCACCGAACCGACGTCCGCGAGCAGGTAGATCGCGATCAGCGGCAACGCGATCTGGCCGAGCTTGATGCCGTAGCGCGCGTCGAGAAACTTCGGCAGCCAGTACAGATAGAACCACCACACGGGATCGGCCATGAACTTTCCCACCGCGACCGCCCAGAGCTGGCGGTAGCCGAGGAGGCTCATCCACGACATGCGCTCCGGCGGGTCGGCCGGATCGCTGCGGATCAGGGCGAGCTCGGTGGGCGTCACCGCGGGATGCACCTCGGGCTGGCGATACATCGCGAGCCAGGCGATGAGCCAGAGGAAGCCGAGCATCCCGGTCGCGACGAACGCGGCACGCCAGCCCCAGTGCAGTGCGATATAGGGCACGACGAGCGGCGTCACGATCGCGCCGACGTTCGTGCCGGCGTTGAAGATCCCCGTCGCCAGCGCGCGCTCGCGCTTCGGGAACCACTCCGCGATCGTCTTGATGGACGCGGGGAAGTTCGCGGACTCGCCGAGGCCGAGCATCGCGCGCGCGATGGAGAATCCGGTCGCCGTCCGCGCGAGTGCGTGTCCGATCGCCGCGAGACTCCAGGCGACGATCGCCGCCGCGAAGCCGCGCCGCGTCCCGAAGCGGTCGAGCAGCCGTCCGGCGACGAGGAAGCCGACCGCGTAGGCGAGGCTGAACCAGGAGACGATGTCCCCATACTGCGTCTCGCTCCAGTGCAGGTCGCGCTGCAGCGTTGGCGCGAGGATCCCGAGCACCTGGCGGTCGATGTAGTTGATCGTCGTCGCGGCGAAGAGCAGCGCGCAGACGGTCCACCGGTAGCCGATGCGGCGCTCTCCTGTCATCGGCTGATCGGTCGGAGCGAGGATTGGCGGACGACCAGCTCGGCGCCGAAGGTTCGCCGCACGACTTCGGCCCGCGTCGGCGCGGCGATGTGCCGGCCGATGACCGCCGCGGCGGCGGCTCCGAGCTCGGTCTTCGGCATGGCGATGGTGGTCAGTCCCGGGGAGGTCAGGGCGGCGCTCGGCACGTCGTCGAAGCCGACGACGGCGATGTCGTCGGGCACGCGGAGCCCGGTCTCGTGGATGACGCTCATGGCGCCGAAGGCCATCATGTCGTTGGCGGCGAACACGGCTTCCGGCCGGTGGCGGCCGGCGAGGAGGCGGCGCATCGCCTCCTGCCCTCCGGCGTAGCGGAAGTTCCCCTCGGCGAGGAGCTTGGGGTCGGGCTTGATCCCCGCGTCGAGGAGCGCGCGACGGTAGCCCAGGTAGCGCTGCTCGCGGCCATACGTCGCGCTGCCGGCGCCCTGGCGCGGTCCGCCGATCATCGCGATCCGGCGATAGCCCTGCGCGATGAGGTGCTTGGTCGCGGTGTGGGCGCCGTGCTCCGAGTCGACGAGCAGGCGATTGACGCCGTCGATGTCGTAGTCGCGCTCGATCGCGATGATGGGAACGTGGCCCTTGCGGGCGACGTAGCGCTGCACGGTCTCCTCGCGCACGCTGTCGCCGATGAGCACGAGGCCGACGACGTGGCCGTCGATGAGGCGGCGGAGGTTGCCGTCGCCGAGATCGAAGCGGTGGTCGGAATCACAGAGGAAGAGCGCCCAGCCGTCCTCGCGCAGCGCGTGGCCGAGGCTTCGCACGACCTCGGTGAAGAACGGGTTGGTGAGGTCGGAGACGATGACGCCGACAGCATAGCCGCGCTGGGTCTTGAGGCCGCGCGCGAACTGGTTGGGCCGGTAGCCCATCTCCTCGACGGCGCGCTGGACGCGGCCGCGCGTGCGGTCCGAGACCCAGGTCGCGCCGTTGACGACGGCGGAGACGGTGGCGGTCGACACGCCGCAGCGATGCGCGACGTCCTTGAGCGTGAGGGCGGGCATTCCGGGCGAAGGGGAGTCGGCGCGAAGGGCGAGGGCGGCCACGATAGCTTTAACGTTTAACCCTGTCAAGCGAGGCGCCCCGCGCCCCACCCCACGATGCGGCCCGGGTCACCGCCGCACCAGATACATCGCCGCGCCGTGCCCGGGCACCGTCGCCCGCAGCGTCCCGCGCACCACCCCCTCCCGCCGCGCCCACAGGTCGCGCGCGACGTGCGGGCCCGCGCCCAGCCCCAGCTCCGCCGTCGTCACCGCGATCGACACGGCGGCGGTGTCGCGGTTGAGGAGCACCACCGCCCGCGCCCCGTCGGACATCGGCTTCATCCAGACTTCCTGCTGCCCGTCGTCGCGCAGCTTCGACCCCTGCGTTCCCCCCCAGTCCTGATTCACCGCGATCACCTCCCGGTTCATCAGGATCCGCTTCGTCCCCTCGCTCATCGTGCGCAGGTCGTTGCCGGCGATCAGCGGCGCGTTCAGCAGCGCCCACAAGCTGAAGTGCGCGACGTACTCGTCATCCGTCATCCGCCCGTTCCCCACCTCGAGCATGTCGGGATCGTTCCAGGCGTTCGGCCCCGAGTACCGCTCCAGCCCCACCTGACGATCGAGCAGGCGCATCACCGAGGCCCAGCGGTCGCTGATGTCTCCCGTCGTCCGCCAGAGCTGCGCCCCCGCGGCACGCCCCCACTCCCACGGCCGGTTCTGTCCCCACTCGCAGAGCGAGTAGACCATCGGCCGTCCGGTCGCCCGGATCGCATCCCCCATCGCCGTGTACCGCTGCACCGCGGGGCGATTCTCGTTGTTGCAGTTGTCGTATTTGAGGTAGTCGATCCCCCACGCGGCGAAGGTGCGCGCGTCGGCCGCCTCGTGGTCGAGGCTCGCCGGCCGCTTCTGGCAGGTGAGCGTCCCCGCCGAGGAGTAGATACCGAGCTTGAGTCCCCGCGCGTGCACGTAGTCGGCGAGGGCCTTCATCCCGCCCGGGAAGCGCGTCGAGTCCACGGCGAGATTCCCGCTCGCGTCGCGCGACGGTGCCTCCCAGCAGTCGTCGATGTTGAGGTACACGTAGCCCGCGTCGCGCATCCCCGACGCCACCATCGCGTCGGCCATCTCGCGGATCAGCCGCTCGTCGATGTCGCAGTGGAACCTGTTCCAGCTGTTCCAGCCCATCGGCGGGGTCGCGGCCAGGCCATTGGCCGCGACCGCGCGCGGCCCGCCCCGGCGCGGCGCCGGCGGGAGCCAGAGCAGCGGCTGGCGCACCGGGTAGTTGCGGATCACCTCGTCCACCGTCGGATCGGCGGGGAGCCGGCGCCAGAGCGCGAGGTAGCGCGCCTCGCCTAACGCGCGGCCGCCGAAGTAGAGCGCGGGCTGACGGACCGGCCACTGGTCGTCGTACATGACGTCCGGCGGCTTCGGCCAGCGGCGCCGGTCCTCGATGTACGGGAACATGAAGGCGAGCGCGCGCCGCATCCCGCGGCCGTCTGGGGTCGCGAACGTCCAGAGATCGTTCCCGGGCCCGCTCAGCGACTCGGCGAGCATCGCCATCACGTCGAGCTGGAAGAGCGAGTAGCCGTACGGCTTCGTGCGCGCGAGCTCGCGCGGGAAGCCGCCCGTCGAGTCCATCTGCCCCGGCACCAGCGTCTCGCGGAAGAAGCGCCGCATCTCGTCGCGCCGCGCGCTGTCGCCGACCAGTCGCGCGAACTCCGCCACCTGCAGCGCCCACGCCGCGCTGTGGTTGTTCCCCGCGTTCCGCTCGTCGATGCCGTAGCGGTGCGTCGTCATCCATTCGAGGTAGGCGCGGAACCAGTCCCGCGTCCCGGCGAGCGTCGCGCCGTCGATCGCCCCCAGCGCCTCGAGCACCGTCACCGCGCGCGCGACCTCGACCAGATGGATCGTGTCGATGATCCCCGTGCCGCGCCCCGTGAACCGTCCCTTGATCGCCTGCGCGTAGAGCAGGCTGGGATTCATCCGCGTGCTCTCGCTCACGAACCAGGCGCGCAGGTGCGCCGACGCCGCGCGCGCGTAGCGCTCGTCGCCGGTGAGCTCGTACGCCGCGACGAGGGCGGGGACGATCTGGCTGAGCCGCCGCATCGCGTCGCGATGCGCGACGAAGTTCGCCGGGTTCGTCTCGCCGTCGCGGCGTACGTACGGGCTGTCCACGCTCGCCGGATCGGGCCACCAGTAGTCGCCCTCCGAGTAGAAGTCGTGCGGCCCTCCGGCGCTCCGCGCGGCCCGCGCCGCGGTCACCGTCACCGGGCGCTCGCGCAGATAGCGGTTCGCCGCG
>DASVXU010000060.1:0-3837 GCA_036392515.1 Gemmatimonadaceae bacterium
CCCCCGGGGGCGGCGCCGGCCGCGGCTGCGGCGGCGCGCCGGCACGCGCGTAGCGGTGCCCCATCAGCTGGAAGCCGGCGAGGGTGCGCTCGAGGTCGGGCCCAGGATGCAGCGTCACATGCGTGCTCGGCGCGCGGATCCCCGTGCGGTCGAGCATCGCGCGGATCTGCTCGGGAGTCCAGTCGTTGTACGTGAAGGGCTCGACCTCGCGATAGCCGATCGCGGCGAGCGCGGCGAGCGTCTCCTCGAAGCGCGGACCGAGCCGGTCGCGCACCGTGAAGAGCTGGATGCCGGCGTTGTCGATCGAGGGGCGCACGGCGGCGGCGCTGGCCGATGCCACCGTCCCCGCCGCCGCGGCGCGGGAGCCGCAGGCGCTGACCACCCATGCGCCGGCGCCGAACGCGGCGGCGTCGCGCAGGAACTCGCGTCGTGTTCTCTTCATCTCACATCCCTCCCGGCTGGCCGGCGTGTGCCTTGAGCTGGTCCGCGTACTGCGCGTCGACGCGCATGATGCGGATCGCCTGGACGAGGCTCGCCGTCGCCGTCGGATCGGACCACGCCGCCGCGAGCACCGGCTGCACGAAGTTGCTGACGAACTCCGGTGTCCAGCGCGGGTTGCGCACCGACTGCACGAGCACCGAGTAGCCGAGCACGCGCTGCGCGGGATCGCTGCTCTTCGCCAGCTGCGCGAACTTCTCGAGCTGCCAGGTGCGCTCGCGCGCGCCGACGAAGCGCTTCCACGCCATCTCGACCGGGTTCGCCGGCGCCGGCGTCGCCGCCGCGGCGGCCGCGGCCGCGGAATCCTTCACCGGCGCGGGGGGGAGCGGGTTCACCCGCGCGAAGATCAGCTCCGCCGCGGGGAGCCCCTGCTCGCCCGAGATCCGCCCGGCCGCCATCAGCACCTGGCCGCGCACGTCCGCGGGGAGCGTCGTGTCGGTGACGACCCGCGTCACCAGCGGCGCCAGCTCCGTCGAGAAGCCGTTCTCGCCCGCGAGCAGCTTCGCCACCGCGGCGTGCGAGCTCGCGCCGCTCGCGTCGAGCCGCGTCAGCAGCGCCGCGGCCGACGCCGGCACTCCCGAGTGTCCGACGAGCGCGCTCACCAGCTCCGTGCGCGTCGCCCCCTCGCTGGAGGCGAGCAGCGCCTGCGCGCCTAACGGCAGGACGCGGTTCTTCGCCAGCTCGCCGGCCATCCGGTCGAAGCTCGTGTCGCGCGCCGCGAGCAGGAGGTCGCGCAGCACCGGCTGGATCGTCGCGCTCCCCGCCCACTCGGTGGGCAGGTAGTACGGTCCGATCGTCGAGGGCTGCGTCCCCCACCACTCGCCGTTCCAGGGCGCGTCGTCGTTGCCGAGCCGCGCGAGGGTGAGCACGAGCTCGTGCCGCACGTCGGCGTCCGAGGCGCTCGAGAGCGAGTGGACCAGCGCGTTCACCGTCGCGGTGTCGTGCATGAGCTGCAGCGCCTGGCGTGCGTGCGACCGGCCCGCCGCCGGACCGCTCGTCAGCGCCGCCAGGGCGGCGTCGCGCGCGTTCAGCGACGCGAGCGCGCGCGCGGCGAGGTGCGCGACCGCGACGTCGGTGTCGGCGAGGAGCTTCGCGACGCTGCCGGCCTGCGCGCCCGCATTCATCCGCACGATCGCGGCGATCGCCTGTGCCCGCACCGCGGGATCGGCGTCGGTGAGCCCGCTCGCGAAGAGCGCGATCGGCGCCTTCGCGCGCATCGCGGGCGACTCGGAGATCGCCTTCAGCGCGACGGCGCGCAGCGTCGGGTCGGCGGCCGCCTTCTGCAGCGCGGGCAGTGCCTTCGCCCCGCCGAGCAGCTCGAGGGTGAACACCGCCGCGGCGCGCGCCTCGGGAGTGCGCTTCGTGTCGGCGATCTGCTTCTCCAGCGCGCGCAGCGTCGAGGCCTTCGCGCCGCGGCGCAGCAGCTCGCGCTGCGCTTCCAGCCTGTGCGTCGCGTTGGGCCCGCCGAGCGCGGCGAGGAGGCGCGCGTCGCTCAGCTTCGGCGCGTTCAGCGCGGCGCTTCCCTTCTGTCCCGGGTAGCCGACGCGCAGGATCGCGCCGACGGTGTCGCCCATGTAGTTGAAGACGCCGCCGACGAGGCTCGCCACGAACATGTGCGAGCGGTCGTCCATCGCCATGTCGACGACGCGCGGCGCGGCGACGAAGTCCGTCTGGTCCACCGTGAAGCTCGCCCCCTTCGGCGTCAGCTTGTGGCGGAAGACCTTGTTCATCGTCCAGTCGCCCGTGTAGAGCGCGTTGTTCCAGTCGCCGGGGAAGCCCGGGTCCTCGACCCAGAGCCCGCCGGTTCCCGCGCCCGGACCGTAGTCGAACATCGAGGGCATGTGCTCGTCCGCGAAGTTGCGGAAGAGCGTCGGGTAGCCCATGTGCGCGCCGGCCGGCAGGTAGTGCAGCCGCGTGTCCCACCCGAGCCCGTCGTTCGTGTTGTCGCGCGCGTAGACGCGGCCGAAGGGGTCGACGCCCACTCCATAGATGTTGCGCGTCCCCACCGCGTACGTCTCGAGCCCAGTCCCGTCGGGGCGGACACGCACCACCGAGCCGCCGCGGCGGGTGATCGTCCGGCCGTCCTTCCCCTTCGCGTTCAGGTAGCCGTAGTCGCCCACGGCGACGTAGATCCATCCGTCGATGCCTAACGTGATCCCGTTCGTCGAGTGGTCGGACGACCGCACGTCGAGGCCGAAGCCGAGGTCGCGCACGAGGGTGTCGGCCCTGTCGGCGACGCCGTCGCCGTTCGTGTCGCGGAACGCCGTGAGGAAGGGGACGTGCAGCACGTACACCGTGTTCCCGTCCACCGCGATCCCGCGCGGGCTGTCCACCTTCGCGAAGACCGAGTACCGGTCGGCGCGCCCGTCACCGTCGTCGTCGACGAGACGGATGATGCGGCCGCGCCCCTTCACCGCGCCCTGCGCGAGGTTGAGATCGGTCCCCATGTACACCGAGCCGTCCGGCGCAGGCGCGACGGTGGTCGGGTACATCGCCACCGGCGGACCGGCGAACATCGTCACCGCGAACCCGGCGGGGACGGTCACCTGCGCGAGCACGTTGCGATCGCGCGCGGTGTCGCGGGCGATCGTCCCCTTCGCGGGAAGCGTCGGGCCGGTGCTCGGCACGGGCACGGGCTGATGTGTGGCGCCGGGGTCCTGGGCGAGCGCGGGTGTCGCGACGAGAAGCAGCGCGACGAGCGGGCGAGCGAGGGCGCGAACGTTCCGTTCGGAGATTCTCATGGCTTCGTCGAGGAATTGGCCCCGGGTCGGGACCGGCGTGGCGCCGGGGGCGGAGGGCACTCCTCAAAGGTGAGGTGGTGACGCGCGGCCGGGCAAGCGCTGGCAGCATGAGGTCTTGCCCTCTTCTCCAGCCGGGTGCATGCTCAACGTCCGTCTCCGCCCCCAGGCGATGCAGCCTTCCGGGACTTCGCTGATTCTCTCAGCCAGAGGTCTTCATGCGTACGCTCTCGCTCATTGCGGCAGTTCTCGTCACCGCCGCTTGCGCCGACCAGGCGCGGCGCGGCCCCACCGCGCCCGACGCCGCGCCGCCGTCGTTCACCCAGAACGCCGTCGATACCGTGGGCCTCCCGGATCTCATCGTCGACAGCAAGGCGACCCAGCAGAACTGGGTCAACCGCGTCGAGGACCTTCCGGCCAATTTCTGCAGCGTGCAGGAAGGCGGCGTGACCCCCGGTGAGCACAACATCCTCCGCTTCACCGTCACGACGCCGAACATCGGCGACGCCGACGTCTTCGTCGGCAGCCCGCTCAAGCACATGGACCCGAACGGCGACGGCAACTTCTCCGACCAGGACGGGCTCTTCGAGTTCGCGAGCTG
>DASVXU010000061.1:0-56081 GCA_036392515.1 Gemmatimonadaceae bacterium
TCGCGGGGAAGCCCGCCGCGCGGAACCGCGCCGCCATCGCCTGCGCGGCTTTCGTGACGGAGCCGACCGAATCGACGGTGTTGATCTCGACGAGCTGCTGGTAGACGGCGCGCGCCAGCTTCTGGTGCGGAGTGAGGGTGGGGGACTGAGCTTCGAGAGTCGACGCGAAGACGAGCGCGACGAGATAGGCGACGATCAGGCGCATTAGCGGGCGTGTGAGGGGCGGAATACTGCGGCGCGGGGTGCGGAGAGCGGGAAGAAACCTGTTCGGAAGAGAGGCCGACTGCGGCGCCCCGGGCGCCGCGCGTCGGCCTCAGTCCGTATGGGTACTTTTTTCGCCCCCCGCTCTCCGCCCCGCAGTATCCCGCTCCAAGCCCCGCCGTGTCAACGGGGCCCATCTCCCGCCCCGCGGTTTCAGCGACCGATCGCCTTCGGCACCTGGAGCGTCGCCACCACTCCCGCGTGGTCCGACGGCCAGAGTCCACTTGCCGTCCGGTCGCTCGGCTCCTCGCCGAGGATGTCGGCGTGCACGCCGCCGACAGTGCCGGCATTGGGGGAGGCGCCGAGTCCGTAGCGCGTCAGGATCAGGTCGATGCGCGTGCGGAGATTCGGCTCGGTGACGAGCGAGGGAGTCTTGAAGGAGGGATCGGGGAGCGACGAGGTGTAGCCGGGGTCGTGGGGGTGCGCGTCGAGCCAGGTGTCGGCGAAGCCGCCGCTCGCCGTGAGCGTGCCGTACGTCGCCGTCTGCGAGCCGTCGGCGGCGGAGTTGCAGTCGCAGACGAGGACGATCGGGCTCGTCTCCGCGGCGAGCGTGGCGAGCAGCTCGCCCGCCTGTGCTTCCTGGATCGCCGGCGAGCCGTCGGTCTCGAGGTGCGTGTCGGTGAAGCGATAGGTGACGCCGCCGACCGTCGCCAGCGTCGACGCCCAGCCGCGCACCGCGGGGATGCTTGGACCGTTAGGCACGTGAAAGACGAGGCGATGCGCGTAGACGCCGCTCCGCGCGTCGCTCGTCGGCACGTCGCAGCGCGCGAGGATGACGTCGCGGTCGGTGTAGCGGATGTCGACGAAGGTGGGCGCCGGCGACGTCACCGCCGGAAGCTCGACGTCGGTCAGCGAGTTCGCCGCGGCGACCTTGTAGCACGCCCCGCGCGCGGCGAGCGCGCCCTGGAGCACCGCGAGATAGTCGAGTGCAACTGTCGTCGCGGGATTCGTTCCCCCGCGCACCGCGTCTCCCGTCGGATCGATGCGATAGAGCGGCACCTCCTGCAGCCCGACGAGATCGGGAGACGTCGCGACGATCTCCTCGGCGATCCGTCCCGCGCGCTCGGGGAAGTTCATCGCCAGGATGTGCTGCCACGCGGTCGTCACCGCGAGCGGGATCTGCCGCGGATCGCTCACCTGCGCCACGGCGAAGATGTCGGCGCCGAGGTAGAGGTTGCGCGTCATCACCGTGAGGCCGCGCGCGCCGCCCGGCGGCAGACGGTCCGCGGCGAGGGAGCTGCGCGACGCGTCGGGCGCGGGAGCATTCGCGTCGCCGGCGCACGCGGCGACGAGCGCGAGAAGGAGCGGTGCGAGACGACGGCTCATGGTTCGTGTCTCCATGTCGGGGGAAGCTACCCTGCGGGTGGTGAGGTGTGAGGACAGGTGTGTAGCGACTCGTGACCGGCGTTACGGGCAGTCAACGCCGCTCACGATTCACCCACCACGAAACCTCACACCTCACTCGTCGCAGAGTAGTTACATCCAGGGCTCGTCCCCGCTCGGACCGTAGATCGACGGCACCTTCGCGCCGACCATGCGCAGGTAGATCGACATCTGGCCGCGATGGTGGATCGAGTCGAGGACCATGAACCACATCACGTCGATGACGCGCATCTCCGCGGACTGCTTCGGACCGATCATGAAGGGCACCGTCTCGAACAGCCGCGACTCCGGCGTGTTCGCGAGCGCGCGCAGCACCGCCTGGGTCGTCGCGTCGAAGGCATCGATCGCGCCGGCGAGCGTCGCGGCGGCGGGGGGACGGTTGGGCGGCCACTTCCAGTCGCCGGTGAGCGCCGCGGCGATCGCGCCCTGGTCGAGGGCGAAGTTCCCCGCCAGCTCGCGCGTCGTCTTCGAGCGCGGGTGCGGACGGAAGTCGGCGGCGTCGTCGGGGATCGCGGCGAGCACGCGGCGGGTCGTCGCATTCTCGCGGGTGAAGACGTCGGCGAACTGCTGCTTCGGTCCACTCGTCGTCGCCGAGCGGGAGAGCGCGTCGGCGAAGCCCGGCGTCGGGGTCGTGGCGGTGGTGGTGACGTTCGGGGTCGGCGTGCTCTGATCCATGGTGCACCTCGATCGAAGGAGGATCGAGCGACGACGCCCGGCCCGCGCGGAGAGCGCGGGCCGGGCCGACTGCTTCATGTCGCTGCACCAGGTATAGACCGCCGCGGGGCGGCGGTCAATCCGGGGAACCGCTCAGTGGGTGACCGTCCGGACGAGGCGGCCGTTCTGGAAGAGCTGCACCGCGTCGGCGCGGCCGTCGAGGTCGCGGTCGATCCAGCGCTGGACGAGCTGGCCCGACGGGGCGAACCACGACGCCTGCGAGAGCCGTCCACCCGGCGCGCGCGTCGTCTGCAGGTTGAGCGGCTGCGAGCCGATCCACCGCGACACCGCCGCCGAGCGCTGTCCCTTCGCCGCCGCGATCGCGCCGATCATGTCGGGGAGGCTCATCCGGCCGTTCCCGCTGGTCGGATAGCGCGACGGATAGCCGGTGGTCGGATAGCCCGTCGTCGGATAGCCGCCCGTGTTCGGGTAGCGCGAGGGATAGCTGCTCGACTGCCCGTTCTGCGCGTCGTCGCAGATACCGTCGTAGTTCCGGTCGTAGCACTTCACGCCCTTGCGCTCCTTGTTCTTGTAGTGGCCGTAGGCGTGACCGCGGCCGTTGCGACCCGGGCCGTCGTGATCGTCGTCGTCGTCGCGGTCGTACTCGCGATCGTCGTCGCGACGCTGGCCGCGATTCTCGTAGCGATCGTCATCATCGTCGTCGCCGCGATTGGCGGTGCGCGTGTCGCCGTACACCGGACCGTAGACGGTACCGCTGCTAGCGGGGCGACGCGTGAGCTGCTTCTTCTGGGCGAGCGCGGGCGACGCCGAGATGAGGAGCGCGCCGGCAACGACGATCGGACGAATGAATCGAGTCATGTGAGTTTCTCCGCGACTGGTGGGCGCGTACATCGCGCCTTGCCCCCGATGAATGCAGAGGGTCTGCCAGTTCTCCGCACGCGCTCTCGCACCTCGGAAGTGCTTTCACGAGAAGCACTTGACGCCTAACGGCACGTCCGTGACGCACCGCACAACGTCCTGTCGTGAGGACTCGATATGTCCACGAATGGCGAGCACGACCGGTGACTCGGCAACTGCTGGTGGCTCAGCAACTGCTGGTGGCTCGGCAACTGCTGGTGGCTCGGCAACTGCCGGTGGCTCGGCAACTGCCGGTGGCTCGGCAACTGCCGACACAGAGATCCACAGAGCTTTGCAAAGATGAGATCCACAAAGGAGTGCTTTGCAGTGCGGCCCTCTGTGGATCTCATCGGTGCCGAGCTCTGTGGATCTCTGTGTTGGCTTTGACCAAAGCCACCCGCCAAAGCCACCCGCCAAAGCCACCCGCCCGACGCTCGGATCGACCCGGCCAGCTACAGCACCAGCCGGCGGATGCCCTGACGCATCGACAGGACGTTGAAGTTCAGGACGAGGCCCACATCGTAGCGTCCCGCGCGGAGATAGGTGAGCAGCTGCGCATCGTGCAGTGGAGTCAGGGAGGCGACGGATTTCACCTCCACGATGACTCGGCCTTCGACCAGCAGGTCGAGCCGGTAACAGGCGTCGATCCACTCGTCCCGATAGTGGATCCCGATCGGGACCTCGGACGCAAAGGTCATCCCCTGCGCGGTCAGCTCGCGCGCGAGACAGCGGCGATAGGCCGACTCGAGCAGGCCGGGGCCGAGCGCACGATGCACCTCGATCGCCGCCCCGATGAGCCGGTAGGTGAGGACGGAAGCGTGATCTCGCATGGGCCACGCTCCGTCCCGGCGTCAGCCGTGTGTCAGCTCACCCGCGCGTCTCACGTCTCCGGCCTCACCTGCGTCTCCAGCTTGCTCGGATCGAAGTACGCCCGGAAGCGCTTCACCCGGCCGTCGGCCATCTCGACGACGCTGACGCCGGCGTACGTCACGGGATGGCCGTGGATGCGGCCGGTGCTCGTCCACTCCAGCATCGCGGTGCCCTCGCGCTCGACGATGCGCGAGAAGTCGGAGTGGATCTCCTCGAAGCTGTCACGGTAGGCGCGCCAGAAGTGACGCGCACCCTCGGCGCCGCGGTGCGGGACGAGATCGTTCGGGTTGCTGATCTCGGCGCTCTCGTCGAAGAGCGAGACGATCCCCTCGACGTCCCCCGACTCCTCGAGGGCGTGCAGCGCCGCGACGAATCGGAGCGCATCTCCCTCGCCCTGGCCCGTCGCCTCCTTCGCCGCGCCCTTCGCGGCGCGCATCGAGTCCGCGACGACACGCTCGGCGGCATCGACGCGAGTCTTCGCCGTGCCGACGACGCTGCCCACCGCGCGCATCAGGTCCCGCTCCGCGCGCTCGATCGGATCGGCGATGAACTTGTGCACCATCTCGATCGCGCTCGCCGCCGCGTGCTGCACCGTCCCCGCGCCGGCGCCGAGCTCGCGCAGCGTCTGCTCGACCCAGGCGTAGTGGCGCGTCTCGTCGTCCGCGCCGCGCGCGATCACCTCGCGCACGTCGTCCGGGTAGCGGCTCTCGCCGGCGAAGCGGCGGTACTTGTCGCGCGCCTGTCCCTCGACCGCCTTGAAGGCGAGGAGCAGCGTCGTGTCGTTCCCCGCCGAGCCTAACGCCTGGACGACGAGCTTCAGGGCGCCCGTCGGATGCGGCAGCTCCACCGGCAGCCCGCCGCGCGCCCGCACGAGCGCCGACAGCTCCTCGATGTGGCGCTTGTGGTCGTTCCGGTACTGGACGAGCGTCTCGCGGTAGCGCTCGCTGCGCAGCCGGTCGATCGCGACGGTGTACGCCTCGACCGCGTCATGGTCGAGCTGCAGCAGGTCGTTCAGATCGGCGATGATGCCGGTGGTGTCGGGCATGAGAGTTCTCCGTTTGTCGTCGCCCCCCGGCGGTCGTCGCCGCGGGGTGACGAGGGGCGCAACTCGCGTTCCCGCGTCCCGCGCGCCGACGCGGCGGCCGTGCGGAGCAGACACGACGGGAATCGTCCGCGCATACGACGTGCAGCGAGTCGTCGTGAGCCTCACCGGTCCGCCGACCCCGATCCCCGATCCGCCATGAACTCCTCCGCGCTGAAGCCGGGCACACCGGCCCCGGACTTCACTCTCCGTTCGACCCCGGACCAGTCGGTGTCGCTCGCCGACTTCCGCGGACAGAACGTCGTGCTCGTCTTCTATCCCGCCGACTGGAGCCCGGTGTGCGGTGACCAGATCGCGCTCTACAACCAGATCCTGCCGGAATTCCGCCGGCTCGGCGCCGAGCCGCTCGGCATCTCGGTGGATGGCGTGTGGTGCCACCGCGCGTTCGGAGAAGCGCGCCACATCCACTTCCCGCTGCTCGCCGACTTCGAGCCGAAGGGCGAGGTCGCGCGGCGCTACGGCGTGTATCGCGAGAAGGAGGGCACGACCGAGCGCGCGCTCTTCGTGATCGACGGCGACGGCGTCATCCGCTGGAGCTACGTCTCTCCGGTGGGCGTGAACCCCGGCGCCGACGGGATCCTCGAGGCGCTCGAGGGGCTGCAGGCGGGGCGGGGCGAGCCCGCGGGAGCGGGCCGATGAGCCGCCTCCGCCCCCCGGTCGGTCCCGACGACCACGCGCAGGGACCCGCCGACGCGCCGGTGACGCTCGTCGAGTACGGTGACTACGAGTGCCCGTACTGCGGGCGCGCCGCGCCCATCATCCAGCGCGTCCAGCGCCGCCTCGGCGACCGGCTGCGCTTCGTCTTTCGCAACTTCCCCCTCAGCGAGATGCATCCGCACGCCGAGCACGCGGCGGAGGCCGCGGAGTCGGCGGGGGCGCGCGCCGGGAACGACGGCTTCTGGGCGATGCACGACGCGATCTACGCGCACCAGCAGGACGACGACGACGCGTTAGGCGACGCCCGTCTCGCGGAATACGCGGGCGAGCTCGGCCTCGACGGGCGCGCGGTGCTCGGCGACATCCGTCAGGAACGGTACGCCGACCGGATTCAGGGCGACTTCATGAGCGGCGTGCGCAGCGGCGTGAACGGCACGCCGACCTTCTTCGTCAACGGCGTGCGGCTCGATGGATCGTGGGAGGAGGAGGATCTGCTGACGGCGATCGAAGGGGCCAGCGGCCAGGCGTGAGGAACGGCGTCGACCGCTGTTCCTCACACCCGGCCCCTGGCCTCTCGCAAGGCCCGCCTAACGGCGCGCCGCGACCTGCTGCCGCCCGTTCTGCGCCCCGTACGTCACCCGGTAGATCCGTCCACCGAGGTCGTCCGAGATGTAGAGCGAGCCGTCGGGGCCCTGCGCGATCCCGACCGCGCGATGCTTCACCGTGCCCGGCTGCACCTGGTCGGCCGGCACCTGCGCGAAGTCGTCGATGAAGATCTCCATGTCGCCGTTCGCCTTGTCGCCGTTCAGCGGCTGGAAGACGACGCGGCTCGGCGCCTGCTGCTCGGGGGCGCGGTTCCACGAGCCGTGGAAGACGACGAACGCGCCGTTCCTGTACTTCCCGGGGAGCTGGCTGCCCGTGTAGAAGAAGAGATCCATCGGCGCCCAGTGGCCGCCGAAGGTCGCGACCGGCTCCTTCTTGTCCTTGCAGCGGTCGTCCTTCTTCCCGTCGCCGCCGTACTCCGGCGCGTCGACGAGCTTCTTCTGATCGACGGCGTAGTAGCAGTACGGCCAGCCGAAGTCGTCGTTCTGGTTCGCCTGCACCAGCTCCTCGGCCGGGTTCTCGGCCTGGTACTTCGGGTCGGGGAACTTGCTCTTCCAGTAGTCGAAGAGCCCGTCGCGGCCGTGCTGCGTCGCCCAGAGCTTGCCGTCGGCGGGGTTGATCGCGAGCCCCATCCCGTTGCGCAGCCCGGTCACGAAGCGCGCGTTAGGCGAGAACGTCTGCCCGGTCTTGTTCGCGTCGAACTTCCAGAGGCCGGCGCGGGTGCGCAGCTCGGTGCACGGGTCGGTGCCCGGCATGTCGGGCGCGCGGTCCTTCGCCTGGCAGGCGTTGGTCGCCGAGCCGACGTTGACGTAGAGCGCGCCGTTCCGGTCGATGACGAAGTTGCGCGAGCGGTGCCCCGGGCTGAGCGGGAGGCCACTCACCACCGTCTGCGGCTGGCCCCTGGGGACGATGCTCGTCGAGTCCATCGCGTAGCGGACGATCTTCGTCCCCTCGTCCACGTAGAGCATGTTGTTGTAGATCCCGATCCCCGTGTTGCCGGTGCCGGGGATTCGCTCGATGACGTCGGCCTTCCCGTCGCCGGTGGTGTCGCGCATCGCGACGACCGCGGAGGGCGCGGGCGGCTGCGGCTGTCCGCCGATCTGCTTCTCCGGCGAGGGCTTGGTGCCCTCGAGCGTCACGTAGACGACGCCGTTAGGCGCGACGACGAGGTGGCGCGCCGCGCCGACGCTGTCGGCGAAGATCGTCGCGCAGAAGCCCGACGCGAGCTTCAGCTGGGTGTCGTTGCGCGGGCAGCTCGCGGCGACGTTGCCGTTCGCCGAGCCCGAGGCCGTCGTATCGCGCCCCGCGTTCTCGCCCTTGCTGCAGGCGGCGAGGGCGCCGACGACGACCGCCGTCGTGGTGAACCAGTGCCTGGTGGTGCGCATGCTTCGTTCTCTGGACTAGGATGGATGGTCGGATCTTCCCCTCCGGCCGCTCTCGCGAGCCGGCCGCAAGAGTGCGGCACCGCACGATGCGAGCCGGAGCGCCACTCGCACGCCCATTGCCTCCCTCACGGGCATGCTCCGGCCCCGCTGGCTCTTCCTGCGCGCCCTCGGGCTCGTCTTCCTCTCCGCGTTCTACGCGCTCGCTTTCCAGATCCGCGGGCTCGTCGGCGAGCGCGGGATCCTCCCGGCGGGCGACTACCTCCACGAGCTGGCCGTCGCGCTGCCCGGCGTCCGCCACCTCTGGTACGCGCCGACGGTGTTCTGGATCGGGGCGGGCGACGGCGCCCTCACGCTCGTCGTCGCCCTCGGGATCGTCGCGTCGATTCTGCTGGTGCTGAACGTCGCGCCGAAGATCGCCGTCGCGGCCTGCACCATCTGCTTCATGTCGTGCGTCGGGGTGCTGCAGGACTTCTCGGCGTACCAGTCGGACGGGATGCTCCTCGAGGCGGGGTTCATCTCGATCTTTCTCGCGCCGAGCGGGCTGCGCCCCGGGCTCGGGGCGCACGACCCGCCGTCGAGGCTCGCCGTGTTCCTGCTGCAGTGGGAGTGGTTCCGGATCTACTTCGAGTCGGGAGTGGTCAAGCTCGCGAGCGGCGATCCGCAGTGGCGGCATCTCACCGCGATGGACCACTACTACGAGAACGGGCCCCTCCCCGCGTGGCCCGGCTGGTACGTGCAGCAGCTCATGCCGCACTGGTACCATGCGGCGACCGCGCTCCTCACCCTCGTCGTCGAGCTGTTCGTGGTGTGGGCGCTCTTCCTGCCGCGGCGCTTCCGCATCGCCTGCTTCGCCCTCGTGACTGCGCTGCAGATGGGGATCATCGCGACGGCGAACTACGCCTTCCTCAACTACCTCGTGCTCGTCCTCGGCGTGCTGCTGCTCGACGACGAGGCGATCGCGTGGCTGCTGCGCCGCCCGGCGGTCGTCGCCGACGTCGTCAGACGCGCGCCGTGGGCGCTGTGGACGGAGCGCGTCGCACTCGGCTGGGTCTTCGTCGCGACGCTCGCGCCCCTGCTCGGGATGCTCGGCCCGACGCCGCTGCTGCTCCCGGCGCGTGCGCTGGAGCCCCTGCGCATCGCGAACAGCTACGGGCTGTTCGCGAACATGACCGAGGCCCGCTACGAGATCGAGTTCCAGGGATCGCGCGACGGCGTCACCTGGCGCGCCTACCGCTTCCGCTACAAGCCGCAGGATCCGATGGAGCATCCCGGGATCTTTGCACCCTATCAGCCGCGTTTCGACTGGAACCTGTGGTTCGCGTCGCTCGCGCCCTGGCGCGAGTCGCCGTGGGTGGTGATCGCGCAGGAGCGGCTGATCGAGGGGAGCCCCGCGGTGCTCGCGCTCTTCCGCGACGATCCCTTTCCCGACGCCCCGCCGACACAGGTGCGGACGGTGCTCTGGCGCTACTGGTTCACCGATCCCGCGACGAAGCGCCGCACCGGCGCGTGGTGGCGGCGCGAGGAGATCGGACCCTTCACCGGGACGCTCGTGAAGACCGCCGAGGGCGGATACTCGCTGCGCTGAATGGCAAGGATTTCGCGAAAGCCATAGGCAGCGCGCGCGCGCGGTGCTACAATCTCGGCGCCGCCGACGGCAGCCCAACGACAGAAGACTCGATCCAATGGACTCCGCCCCGCGCATCCTGATCGTCGACGACGACCCTGCGATCTGCCTCGCCTACAGCGACATCCTCACCGGTGTCGGCTACGAGGTGCTGACCGCGCACAGCCGCGCCGATGCCATGGCGGTGCTCGACATCGTGGGCACGGAAGTCGACGTTCTCATCCTCGACATCCGTCTCCCCGACGCCGACGGCTCGCAGGTCGCCCACGACATCGCCGACCGCATCGGCCATCGTCCGACGCTCTACGTCAGCGGCTGGACCGACGACTTCTGGGACCTCGCCGACGCCCCCGGCCGCTGGCGCGTGCGGCAGAAGCCCATCCCGGTGCCGTGGTTGCTCGAGACGGTGCGGTGGCTGTCGGGCGCGGCGCAGGAGCCGCCGGCGTAGCGGGGGTCGGGGGTCAGGGGTCGGGGGTCGGCGACTTCAGCTCGCGCCGCCCTTCCTGCGCAGGACGGCGTTCCGGAGCGCGCCGAGCATGTTGCGGATGATCCCGATCTCGGTCGCGAGAGGCTCGTAGACCGAATCTTCCAGGTAGCCGAGATCGCGCGAGAGGAGCAACTGATAGCTGACTTCCCCCCCAGATGCGAGCGCCATGTCGACGTACGATGCATACGCGGCGGTACTGGACCGTGAGCGTCCCTCCACAATGTTGCTGCCAATCGACACGGCCGCCCGACGCAATTGCTGCACGAGACAGAATCGCTCGCAGTCTGGGAAGCCGCGAGTGACCTGATATAGCGAGATCGTGAGTCGATGGGCACGTTGCCACACTTCGAGATTCCGGTAGTCGACGCCGCGTTTCGTCATGCGGCGACGATCGGCCCACGCGTCCCAGCGCCGGACATCGCTTCGCCGCGCGGCTGACCGAAACACCGCGGACCCCCGACGCCCGAAGCTCGACCCGCTCCCTCAGCCCGCCGGTGCCTCCGCGAGCCGCACGCTCATGGTCGGTCTCCCCACGACCCGCGCCTGCGCATCCAGCCGGACCACCGAGATGCTGATCACGTCGCCCGGCTTGTGCCCCCGGAGGACGCGGAAGAGCTCACCCGTCGTCGGGATCGCGGTGCCGTCGATGCTCGTGATGATGTCGGCGGGCTGGAGGCCGGCGCGCGCGGCGGGGGTGCCTTGTCCGACGCCGCGCACGATGACCCCCTCGCGGACGGGGAGACCGAAGCGCTCGGCGATCTCGGGGGAGAGATCGGCCGGAACGATCCCCAGGTACGCGCGCACGACGTGCCCCGTCGTCAGCACCTGGTTCGCGATGTCCTGCGCGAGGTTGATCGGGATCGCGAAGCCGAGTCCCGTCGTGCCCTGAAGGATCGCGCTGTTGATGCCGACGACGCGCCCCTGCGAGTCGAGCAGCGGACCGCCGGAGTTGCCGGGGTTGATCGCGGCGTCGGTCTGAATGAGACCGCCGAGCTCGAAGCCGCGTGGGCTGCGGTTCACCGCCGAGATGATGCCGGTCGTCACCGTGCGGTCGAGGCCGATCGGGTTGCCGATCGCGATCGCGGTCTGTCCCACCTCGAGCTGGTCGGAGTTGCCTAACGGCGCGGTCGGCAGCCCGGTGAGGTTGACGCGCACGACCGCGACATCGACGGCCGGGTCGCGCGCCAGCACCGTCCCCGCGACGCGGCGACCGTCGGCGAGCCCGACCTCCACCGTCCGCGCGTTGCCGACGACGTGCGCGTTGGTGAGGATCACGCCGTCGGCGCGAATGATCACCCCCGAACCGGAGCCGACGCCCTGCTGCACGACGCTCACGACCGCCGGGGTGATCCCGCGCGCGACGCGGATGATCGCCGCCTCGTCAGGCAGCCGCGTCGAGGTCTGCGCGAGCGCGGGCGCGACGACGATGCCGAGCGCGAGCGCGAGGATGGAAGTGCGACGCGCGGAGCGCATCGTCGGGGTCGTGCGCATGCGTGATGTCTCCGATCGGTGAGATGCGGACAGTCGTGACGTGCAAGCCGCTTGCCGCGCACCGGTGCACCGGCGATCCTACGTCGTGACCCAGCCAGCGCGCGCGATGCGGCGTCCCGCGACACGTCCCTCCATCGAGCGGATGCTTCCGCTCCTCATCTCGGCGCTGCTCGCGGCCGTGCTCGGCGGAGCGCTGCTGCTGACGCACGCGACGCTCACGCGCGCGGCGCGCCAGGGCGCGGCGGACCGCGTGCGACACTCCGCGGAGCAGCTCGCGGGTCTGGCCACCACGTCGATCACGCGACTGCGCGAGAACCTCGCCGCCGCCGCGCGCGACAGCGATCTCGTCCGCGCGATCCGCCCCGCGCCGTCGCCGCGCGAGCTCGCCGCCGCGCGCGAGTCGATGGAGTCGCTGCTCACCGCCGCCGACACCGGCGTCGCCGTCGAGCTGTGGGACAGCACGGGACGTGTCGTCGCGCGCGCGGCGCACGATCTCGCGGGCGCGCCCCTCCTCACCGACGATCGCGGGACGATCCTGCTCGACGCGGAGCGCCGCAGCATCTCCGGCTCGCCCGACTCGACGCGCACGAGCGCGCTCTACATCGAGCACGGCCATCCGCACTTCTGGCTCGTCGCCCCCGTGCGCGACGGCGGGCGGCGCGTGGGCGCGCTCGCTCGTGAGTTCCGCATCGCGGACGGTGGGCGCGCCGATCGCGCGCTGCGCGAGCTCATCGGCGTCGGCGTCGGCGCGTATTACCAGAGCCGCGGCGACACGGTCTGGTCCACCGTCGGCGGCGAGCCGCTCTCTCCGCCGGAGCGTCGCGACTCGGCGCAGGGCGTGCTCATCGTGCGGCGGCAGGGGACGGGACCCCTGCTCTCGGCGAGCGCGCCGATCGGCGGCGCGCCGATCGACATCGTGATCGAGATGCCCGAGGAAGCCGTGCTCGCCGGTCCGCGCGCGACTGTGACGCGGCTCGCGATCATCAGTCTCCTGCTCGCGATCGTCGGCGCCTTCGGGGCGTGGGCGATCAGCCGTCGCATCACGTACCCGCTCGCGCGGCTGACGCGCGCCGCGGAGAAGATCGCGCGCGGGAACTACGAGACGCGCGTCCCGCCGACAGGAGACGAGGAGCTCGTGCGCCTGGCGACGAGCTTCAACCGCATGGCCGAGGAGATCAGCGCGTCGCGCGCCGAGCTCGAGCTGCGCGCGTCGGAGGCGCACGCGAATGCGGTCGACCTCGACCGCGCGCGTGCCGAAGCCGAGGCAGCGAGCCGTGCGAAGAGCGACTTCCTCGCCGTGATGTCGCACGAGCTGCGCACCCCGCTCAACGCGATCGCGGGCTACACCGAGCTGCTGGAGCTCGGGCTGCGCGGCCCGGTGACCGACGCGCAGCGCCGCGACCTCGAGCGGATCCGCGCCAGCCAGCAGCACCTGCTCGGACTGATCAGCGCGGTGCTCGACCTGAGCCGCATCGAGGCCGGGCGCGTGACGTACGACATCACGCCGATCGCGCTCGAGCCCTTCCTCGCGGGGCTCGACGGTCTCATCGCGCCCCAGGCCGCGGCGAAATCGCTCGCCCTCGAGCATCGTCCCATCGACGCGACGCTCGGCGCGCTCGCCGACCGCGAGAAGCTGCGCCAGATCATGCTCAACCTGCTCTCGAACGCCATCCGCTACACGCCGGCGGGCGGGCGCGTGATCGTCAGCGCCGAGCCGCGCGGGGACCGCGTGGCGATCATGACGCGCGACACCGGCGTCGGCATCTCACCCTCGCAGCTCGACACGATCTTCGAGCCCTTCGTGCAGCTCGACCGCTCGCTGACGCAGGTGCGCGAGGGGATCGGCCTCGGCCTCGCGATCAGCCGCGACCTCGCGCGCGGCATGAAGGGCGAGCTCTCGGTGGAGAGCGTCGTCGGCAAGGGCTCGGTGTTCACCGTGACGCTTCCGCGCTGCGAGGTGCGTCCGGATTCCGTGCGCGAAGCGTTCACCGGGGAGGTGGCGACGATCCGCGGCGAGCAACACTGAGGGCGGCGGGTTTCCCGTTGAGCGTTGCCGGGTTGCCGGTTCCCGGGTCGGGTCGGAGCCTCTCTTCGGGGTTGGACCGCGCGGTCAGGCTGCAAGGACCGCGGAAGCCACGGCGGAAGAAGGGCGCAAGGTTCTACGGACACCAGCCGGGCACGGTTGCTTCGGGGTCACTCACAGAGATGAACCGCGAGGACCACGGAGCACACGGAGGGCGGCATGTGGCGCACGGATGGCTTCCGTATTTCTTCCGCCCTGGCTTCCGCCGTGGCTTCCTGCCAGAATCGCGCGCCGATCCGCGTGCATCGTTCGCCGGGCCTCGTCCTCTCCGCCAGTTGCCCCCTCGTTCCCCTCGTGGTACGCTACGGACAGAACACTGTTCGGCTATCCGCGCCGGAGGGAACGTGCCGCCTCGCACCGCTACCCCGCAGTCGTCGCCCCGCGTCGAGCCCGCGCTCCGCGACCAGTCGCTGCGCGCGCAGACCCTCGATGCCGCGCGGCGGCTCATCGCGCGGCACGGGCATCGCGACGTCTCGATGCGCGACATCGCCGCGGAGGTCGGCTGCTCGGTCAGCAGCCTGTATCTCTACTTCGCCAATCGCGACGCGCTGATCCACACACTCATCGACGAGGGGTTCCAGCGCTGGTACGGGGAGCAGCTCGCCCTCGTCGAGCAGCATGGCGACCCGTGGACGCGCCTCGAGGCGATCGCGCGCCGCTACGTCGAGTTCGGGCTCGCCAACCCCGAGCTCTACGAGATCATGTACATGTTCCATCCCCAGTCGATGCGGCGCATCCCGAAGGATCTCTTCCGCCGCATCCGCCGCAGCCTCGACCTCACCACCGAGAACATTCTCGCCTGCGTCGGCGCTGATGTGATGGGGGAGAGCGAGGCGCGCGTCGTCGCCGCGTCGGTCTGGGCGACGCTGCACGGCGTCGTCTCGACCATCCTCACGCAGCGGCTCGACACGCGCATCGACCAGCGACGCTACATCGACCGCGCGGTACGGTCGGTGCGAGCCGCCGTCGCCGCGGCGCGCGACTGACACCACCGGACTCACTTCACGACAATGCGCATTCGAAAGGTCGGCGTCGTCGGCGCCGGAACGATGGGCGGCGGGATCGCCGCGCTCACCGCCTCGGCGGGCGTCCCCGTCGTGCTCCTCGACGTCCCCGGCGACGCCGACCGCAACGGGCCGGCGCGGCAGGGACTCGAGCGGCAGGTGAAGGCGAAGCCCGCCGCGTTCATGGACGCCGACCGCGCGCGGCTCGTCCACACCGGCAACACCGAGGACCATCTCCAGCTCCTCGCCGACTGCGACTGGATCATCGAGGCGATCATAGAGCAGCCGGCGCCGAAGCAGCACCTCTTCGCGCGGCTCGAGGAGATCGTCAAGCCGACGGCGATCGTCGCGTCGAACACCTCGGGAATCCCGATGCGCGTGCTCACCGAGCGGCGCTCCCCGCGCTTCCGGCAGCACTTCCTCGGCACGCACTTCTTCAGCCCGGTGCGCTACATGCACCTGCTCGAGCTGATCCCGACCGAGGACACGCTGCCCGAGACCCTCGATGCCGTGCGCGAGTTCGTCGAGCGCGCGTTAGGCAAGGGCACGGTCGTCGCCAAGGATGCGCCCGGCTTCATCGCGAACCGGCTCGGCGTGAAGGGGATCGTCGGCGCGCTGCGCGGGATGGAGAAGGGCGCGCTCACGATCGACGAGGTGGACGCGCTCACCGGCCCGCTCATCGGCCGCCCGAACTCGGCCACCTTCCGCACCGGCGACATCTCCGGCGTCGACGTGATCGCGCACGTCACGAAGGGGCTCGGCGAGGCGACGGGCGAGGACTTCGCGCTCCCGGACTGGGTGCAGTCGATGGTCGCGGCGAAGCGGCTCGGCGACAAGACAGGCGGCGGCTTCTACCAGAAGAAGGGGAAGGACATCCTCACCCTCGACCCGAAGAGCGGTGAGTACCAGCCGCAGCGCAAGCCGGAGGACCCCGCGCTCGCGAAGCTGGCGAACCGTCCGCTGAAGGAGCGTATCGAGGGCGCGCTCGCGCTCGAGGGGAAGTACGGCGACTTCGTCCGCCGCACGCTCCTCGAGGGGGCGCACTACACGCTGGAGAAGTCGCCCGAGCTGGCGAACGATCCCGTCGCCGTGGACCGGGCCATGGAATGGGGCTACGGCCACGAGGCCGGACCCTTCCGCATCATGGACATCGTCGGCGCCGATCGGCTGCGCGAGGGATTCCGCGCGGCGGGGCTCGACGAGCCGGAGCTCCTCGCGCTTTCGCGCGAGGGCTTCTATCGCGAGGGTCCGCAGGGCGAGGAGTACTTCGGCTTCGACGGACGCTGGCATCCCGTGCCGCCGCCAGCGGCGGGAGCGCTGCGCACGGAAACGATCGCGCGACGGAAGGGCGCGGTGCTCGACGAGAACGAGGGCGCGCGGCTGCTCGACATCGGCGACGGGGTCGCGCTGCTCGAGTTCCGCTCGAAGATGAACACCCTCGGCGAGCCGGTGATGCGCATGCTCGAGCGCGCGCTCGACCGCATCGAGAAGGAGGGGCGCGCCGGGCTCGTGATCGGCAACGACGACCCGCGCGCCTTCTCGGCGGGCGCCGATCTCACGGGACCGGCGGCGCTGGTGCAGAAGGGAGACTGGAGCGCGCTCGACGCGATGGTGCGCGAGTTCCAGAACCTGGTGCAGCGCGTCCGCTACTCGCCCTTCCCGGTGGTCGCCGCGCCTCACGGTCTCACGCTGGGGGGCGGCGCGGAGATCACCCTGCACGCCGACGCGGTGCAGGGGAACGCCGAGCTGTACATGGGGCTCGTCGAGGCGGGCGTCGGCCTTCTGCCGGCGGGCGGCGGCACGACCGAGCTGCTCTTCCGCTTCACGAAGGAGCTGGAGCCGTACGCCGAAGCGGATCCGTTCGAGGCGGTGAAGCGCGCCTTCCAGCTCATCGCGACCGCGGCGACGAGCACGAGCGCGCTCGACGCGCGGGCGAAGGGCTTTCTGCGCGCGATCGACCGCATCTCGATGAACCGCGACCTGCTGATCGCCGACGCGAAGCGCCGCGTGCTCGACCTCGCGCCGGACTACGTCGCGCCGGCGCCGCGCGTCATCCGCGCGTTAGGCAGGGACGGGATGGGCAACCTGAGCTATGCCCTCTTCTCCTTCCACGAGGGTGGGCTGGCGACGGCGCACGACGTCCGCATCGGTCACGAGATCGCCTACGTCCTCTGCGGTGGCGACGGCCCGCCGCGCATGGTGACGGAGCGCGACATCCTCGACCTCGAGCGCGAGTCCTTCCTGAAGCTGCTGGGGACGAAGGAGACGCAGGAACGGATCGCGTTCACTTTGAAGACCGGGAAGCCCTTGAGGAACTGATCCCCGTAGGCTGAATGCAGGAGGCTGTAGGCTGGAAGCGACTGCGGGACCGCCGTTGACCGCAGTCGCCTCCGGCCTCCTGCCAACAGCTTCCTGCCGACGAAACATGGAGAACAAGGATGCCAGACGCAGTGATCGTATCCGCCGTGCGCAGCGCGGTGGCGAAGGGGAAGGCGGACGGGGCGCTCGCGGCGGGCGGGGTGACGCCGGTGGACGTCGCCGCGACGGTGATGCGGGAGGCGGTGACACGCGCCGGCGCCGATCCGCGCGAGATCGACGACGTCATCCTCGGCTGCGCGATGCCCGAGGCGTCGCAGGGGCTCAACGTCGCGCGCAACGCTGCGCTGCGCGCGGCCTTTCCCGTGGACGCGAGCGCGGTGACGGTGAACCGCTTCTGCTCCTCCGGGCTGCAGACCGTCGCGCAGGCGACGCAGGCGGTGATGAGCGGGATGCAGGACCTCATCGTCGCCGGCGGGGTCGAGATGATGAGCCAGGTGCCGATGTCCGGCTACCACACGCGGCTCCATCCCGAGCTCACCGAGAGCTACATCGGGATGGGGTTCACCGCCGAACGCGTGGCCGAGCGCTACGGTGTGAGCCGCGCCGACCAGGACCAGTTCGCGCTCGAGAGCCAGCAGAAAGCGGCGCGAGCGCTGGCGAGCGGAGCGTTCGCCGAACAAGTCGTCCCGATCGAGGTCGAGAGAGTGCGCTGGGAGGGATCGAAGAAGGTCGTCGAGAAGGCGCTGTTCGACCGCGACGAGCTGCCGCGTCCCGAGACCTCGCTCGAGGGACTGGCGAAGCTGCGCCCGGCGTTCAAGCCGACGGGCACCGTGACCGCCGGGAACGCGAGCCCGTACTCCGACGGCGCCGCGGCGGTCGTGGTGATGAACGCGGAGAAGGCAAGGGCGGCGGGTGCGAAGCCCCTCGCGCGGCTCGTCACCTACGCCGTCGCCGGGATCGATCCTGACATCATGGGCGTCGGCCCGATCCGCGCCATCCCGAAGGCGCTGAAGAAGGCCGGGATGACGCTCGACCAGATCGACCTCTTCGAGTTCAACGAAGCCTTCGCCGCCCAGGCCCTCGCCGTCGCCCGCGAGCTGAAGATGGACATGTCGAAGGTCAACGTGAACGGCGGCGCGATCGCGCTGGGGCACCCGTTAGGCGCGACCGGCGCGAAGCTGACCGCGCAGCTGATCCACGAGCTGAAGAAGCGCGGCGGAGGACTGGGGATGGTGACGATGTGCGTCGGGGGAGGGATGGGCGCGGCGGGGATCTTCGAGGTGTACGGCGAGTAGTGATTCGTGAAACTGCCGTGACTCGTGCTGCGTGAAACCGAACTGCGGGCGGTGAGGTGTGTGGATGAGTGCCATGTGACTCGTGACTGGCGTTACCTGCCGTCAACGCCAGTCACGAGTCACTCCCCACTCGTCCTCACACCTCACCGCCCGTAGGGTAGTTGTGTCCACCCTGACCTTGCGTGCGGGCCCCGACGCCGCGCGCCTGATCCGCGACCGCGGCCTCCGCGCCGAGGACGTCGACGTCGTGCCGGGGGCGAGCGGGGGACCGAAGTGGCTCGTGCTCGCGGGACTCGACCGGTTCTTTTTCGGCGAGTTCTTCACCGCGCCGCGATCGCGGCCGCTGCACCTCATCGGCTCGTCGATCGGAAGCTGGCGGCTCGCCTGCCTCGCCCAGCGGGACCCGATGGCGGCGCTCGCCCGCGCGCACGAGGCGTACATCGAGCAGCGCTACACGACGAAGCCGCCCCTCGAGGAGGTGACGAAGGTCGGCGCCGACATCCTCGACGTGCTGCTCGGCGCGAGCGGCGTCGCGGAGATCCTCGCGCATCCGTGGGCGCGGCTGCACGTCATCACCACCGAGCTGCGCGGGCTCGGCGCCACCGACAGACGCTGGCCCCTGCTCGCCTCGCTCGCCCTCGCCGCGGCGAGCAATCTCGTCAGCCGTCGCGTGCTCGCGCGGCGCGTCTGGCGCGTCATCTTCCACACCGCGCGCGACGACAGCCCCTTCCGCGGCCTCTCGGACTTCCCGACGCTGCACCTTCCACTGACGCACGAGAACACGCGTCAGGCGCTGCTCGCGTCGGCGTCGATCCCGCTCCTCCTCTCGGGCGTCGAGGTCCCCGGCGCGACCGGCGTCTACCGCGACGGCGGGATCGTGGACTACCACCTCGACCTCGACTTCGGCACGGGCGACGGGATCGTGCTCTACCCGCACTTCTACCCGCACGTCGTCCCCGGCTGGTTCGACAAGTCTCTCCGCTGGCGCCGCGCCACGGGCAGGAACTTCCGCCGCGCCCTCATCGTCGCCCCCTCGCCGGAGTTCGTCGCGACGCTGCCTTACGGTCGCATCCCCGACCGCAACGATTTCTATCGCTACGACGATGCGACCCGCATCCGCGCCTGGCGAAAGGTCGTCGCGATGAGCGAACAGGTCGCCGACGAGCTGCGCGAGCTCATCACGACGGGGAGACTGGCCGAGCGGATAGAGCCGGTCGCTGGGTGAGCTTTGGATTCGGCAACCGCGGTTAAAAGACGAACGTCACGGAGAGCACGAAGGATTGTGCTCGAGCCTTCGTGACCCTTCGTGCGCTTCGTGTTTCAACCACAAAAGCAACTCCGGGCTCGTTGCGGCGCGAAGCTCCAGCGCCACAGGGAACGATCCGATGCCACCTTTGTCGAGCCAGAAGCGCCCTCACACCGAGAACAGCTCCCGCACCTCCGCCCCCACCCGCTTCGGCCGGCCGCTGCCAGGATCCACCGGCACCCAGAGCGTCCGTGCCCGCGCCGCGACGCGGCCGTCGGCCTGGCGGATCTCGACGAAGCGCTCGAAGGTGAGACCCTCGGCGCGGCCGACCCAGGTCGCGAGGGTCAGCTCGTCGCCGAGTTTGGCCGGCCGGTCGTAGTCGATCTCGTGGCGGCGCGCGACCCACGCGATCTCGGCCAGCGCGGACGCGGGCGCGATCGTCCGCCAGTGCGCGATCGCCGCGTCCTGCACCCACTGCAGGTACACCACGTTGTTGACGTGGCGGTTCTCGTCGAGGTGCCCGGGCTCGACCGTGCGGCGCAGGGTGAAGGGATCGTCGCGGGAGCGACCGGACTGGTCGGGCATCGTCCTCGTTCTGGTCGTCGACGTGGGAGTGGATGAGGCAAGGGGAAGCGAGGGTGGGGCCGGGACGACGTGGGAGCTGGAAGCTTCGCGCTCCCACGTCCCGGACAGGGCAAGGAGTAGACTCGCGCCCCATCTCCGGGTACTCTGTGAATCAGGTGCCGGGCACCAGCGCACGCAACGAGCGAACCAGTCACCCAGCGATGAAACACGTTTCTCCGCAGGCGCAGTGGGACACGCTTCTCGCCGCGGCGCGCGCCGCGACCCCGGAGGCGTTCGGCGCGGAAGGCCGGCCGCTCAACCTCGTCGGCGGCAAGTGGCGCAGCCCGGGACGCCCGCGCCTCGTCACCTCCCCGGTGGACGGCCGCGCGTTAGGCGAGCTGCCGATGCTCGACCTCGCCGAGGCGCACGAGGCCGTCGAGGCGGCGTCGGTCGAGGCCCGCGCCTGGGGACAGGTCCACCTCGACGAGCGGAAGCGCCGCGTCGTCGCCGCCCTCGACGGGCTGCGCGCCAACCGCGACCTGCTCGCGAAGCTCCTCATCTGGGAGATCGGCAAGCCCCTCAAGCAGGCGGAGACCGACGTCGACCGCTGCATCGACGGCGTCGAGTGGTACATCCAGGAGATCGACTCGATGATGGACGGGCGGCGGCCGTTAGGCGTCGTCTCGAACATCGCCTCCTGGAACTACCCGTACTCGGTGCTCGTCCACTCGGTGCTCGTCCAGGCCCTCGCCGGCAACGCGGTGATCGCCAAGACGCCCACCGACGGCGGGCTCTTCTCCCTCACCGTCGGCTTCGCGCTGATGCGCCGCGCCGGCGTCCCCGTCACCCTCGTCAGCGGGGGTGGGGGCGAGCTCGGCCCCGCGCTCGTGCGCGGCGAGAAGGTGAACTGCCTCGCCTTCGTGGGCGGGCGCTCGAGCGGACGCGCCGTCGCCGCCGCGCTCCTCGACTCGCACAAGCGCCACATCCTCGAGATGGAGGGCGTCAACGCCTACGGCGTCTGGGGCTTCACCGACTGGAAGGCGTTCGCCGCGCAGCTCAGGAAGGGCTACGACTACGGGAAGCAGCGCTGCACCGCGTACGCGCGCTTCGTCGTCGAGCGGCGGCTCTTCCCGAAGTTTCTCGAGACCTACCTCGACGTCGCGAAATCGATCCGCGTCGGCAACCCGGTCGCCGTCGAGAACGACGGCGATCCGCTCCCCGCGCTCGACTTCGGTCCGCTCATCAACCGCGACCAGGTGGACACCCTCAAGCTCGGGATCGCCGAGGCCACCAACGCCGGCGCGGTGCCGCTCTTCGAGGGGACGCTCGACCCCGATCGCTTCATCCCGGGTCAGGACACGAGCGCCTACATCGCCCCCGCGGCGCTGCTCGGCGTGCCGCGCAACGGCGCGCTCTATCACCGCGAGCCGTTCGGCCCCGTCGACACGATCACCCTCGTGGACAGCGTCGAGGAGCTCGTCGCCGAGATGAACATCTCCAACGGCTCGCTCGTCGGCAGCCTCGCGACCGACGACGCCCAGCTCGCGCGCGAGCTGAGCGGCGAGATCCGCAGCTTCAAGATCGGCGTCAACGCCGTCCGCTCGCGCGGCGACCGCGAGGAGGTCTTCGGCGGGATCGGCCAGTCGTGGCGCGGCTGCTTCGTCGGCGGCCGCTACCTCGTGCAGGCGGTCACCGAGGGCGCACCGGGCGAGCGGCTCTACGGCAACTTCGCCGACTACACCCTCCTCCCCGCGCAGCGTTAGGCAGGTCCCCATGGGCGTCACCACCACTCCGCGCGACTACGGCATCGCCCCCGAAGGCTATCGCCTCCCCGACACCACCCGGCTCGGCCGCGTGAAGCTCCAGGTCGCGGACCTCGAGCGATCGCTCGCGTACTACACGCAGGTGCTCGGCCTCCGCGTGCTCGACCGGCGCGACGAGGGCGGTCGCGTCGCGCGCCTCGCGCCGAACGGTGAGGACGTCGTGCTCGTCGAGCTCGTGGAGAAGCGCGGGGTGCAGCCGAGCCCGGAGCGCGGGCGGCTCGGCCTCTATCACTTCGCGATCCTGCTTCCAGATCGCGGCTCGCTCGGCCGTTTCCTCCGCCACCTCGGCGAGAGCAACGTGCGCGCGGGGATGGCCGATCATCTCGTCAGCGAGGCGATCTACCTCGAGGATCCGGACGGCCTCGGGATCGAGGTCTACGCCGACCGGCCGCGCAGCGCGTGGCGCAGCGAAGGCCGCCAGCTCGTGATGGCGACCGAGCATCTCGACGTCGGCGACCTGCTGCGCGCGGGCGGCGCCGAGCCGTGGAGCGGGATGCCGCGGGGGACGGTGATCGGCCACGTGCATCTCTTCGTCGGCGATCTCGCGCGCGCGTCCTCCTTCTACCACGACGCGCTCGGCTTCGAGAAGGTGGTGTGGAACTATCCCGGCGCGCTCTTTCTCTCCGCGGGTGGCTACCATCATCACCTCGGCACCAACACCTGGGCGCGTCACGCGAAGCCGGCGACCGACGACGACGCGCGGCTCCTCGAGTGGGAGATCGTGCTTCCGGCGGAGGACGTCACCGCCGCGGCGGCGAGTGTCGAGAGGAAGGGGATGACCGTCGAGCGCGAAGGGGGCGGGGTGGCGGTGCGCGATCCGTGGGGGACGCGGGTGAGGCTCGTCGCGCCGGGCTGAGGCGCACTACCGCACCTTCCCTCTCCTCAGGGGTACGACGCCCCGGGCGCGGCGGGGTGGATCCGCCGCGCGTACTCGTTGGGAAACCGTTCTCCCTTACGATACATTCATCTTCCAGCCGGCTCGCTGAGCCGGCGGCTGCGCAGCGCGCGACCCGTCCGGTCGCGCGTGCCGCATTTCCTTGCCGGATCGCTCGATGACCTCCCCACGAACGCCGCTGCAACTCGCCGCCCAGCCGGGTGTTCTCCGCGGCGCGCCATTCGAGATCTCGGCCTACCAGCTCCTCGTCGACTCGATCTCGCAGTCGATGTGGGTGAGCGACGCCGACGGGAAGGCACTCTTCTTCAACGCGCACGCGCTTCGCTGCCTCGGCGTCGCCCCCGGGGAGCTGGTCGGGGTGCGCTGGATCGACCGCGTGCATCCCGGCGATCGGGACCGCCTCGTCGACGCGCGGCGCCGCGCGCTGGACGCGGGCGAATCGTTCGAGGTGGAGGCGCGCCTGCGCTGCGCCGACGGCGACTTCCGCTGGCACCGCGTGCGCGTCGAACCGGTGCGCGCTCCCGACGGCGCGATCTTCGCCCGCATCGGCACCGCGATCGACGTCCACGACGCGCGAGGCGAAGAGGCCGAGCGCGAGCGGCTTCTCCGCGAGGTCGAGGAGCAGAAGGCGGCCTTCGACGCCATTCACGCGCAGCTGCCGGTCGGGCTCATCATCATCGAGGCGGATTCGGGGAAGCTGCTCTACTACAACCCCGAGGCGGAGCGACTGCTCGGCGGCTTCCATCCGACCGACGACTTCGAGGGCTACGACCGCTACGGCGGCGAGCATCCCGACGGCACGAGATATCGCCCCGACGAATACCCGATCGCCCGCGCTGCTCGCGGCGAGACGCTGCAGCAGGTCACGCTGCTCTACCGCCGCTCGGCGGACGACCTCGCGGTCCTCAGCGTCAGCGCGAAGCCGGTGCGCGACGCGAGCGGTCGCGTCGTCCAGGCGGTGGCGACGCTCGTCGACGTCACCGAGCGTCGCGCCGCCGAGCGCGAGCTCGCCGAGCGCGACGAGCGGCTGCGCGCCGCGCTCTCCGCTTCGCGTACCGGCACCTTCCGCTGGGACATCCGCACCAACGCGCTCGACTGGGACGAGAACCTCGACCGGCTCTTCGGCCTCGAACCCGGACGCACCGCGCGCTCCCTCGACCAGTTCGTCGCGCTGGTGCACCCCGACGATCGCGCGCGCGTCATCGGCGCCTGCGAGCGATGCGCGCGCGACGGCGTCGACTTCAGCGAGCAGTTCCGCGTCGTCTGGCCCGATGGCACCGTGCGCTGGCTCGACGACCAGGGGCGCACCTACCGCGACGCCGAGGGCCGCCCGGCGTACATGACCGGTGCGTGCGTCGACATCAACGAGCTCGTCGTCGCGCGGCACGAGGCGGAGCGGGCGCGCTTCGAGGCGCAGCGGGCGAACGCGGCGAAGAGCAATTTCCTCGCGATGATGAGCCACGAGCTGCGTACGCCGATCAATGCGGCGCTCGGCTACGCCGATCTCCTCGTGCTCGGCGTGCGCGGCGAGCTGACCGAGGAGCAGCATCGCGACGTCGAGCGGATCAGGCGCTCGCAGCGCAACCTGCTCTCGCTCGTGAACGAGGTGCTGGACTTCGCGCGCATCGAGTCGGGGCGGATCGAGTACCACCCCGAGCCCGTCGCGCTCGACGACGTCCTCGCCGACGTCGCGGCGACCGCGGAGCCGCTCGCGCAGGCGAAGAAGCTGTCGCTCGACGTGCATCCCTGCGACGGAGTGCGCGCCTTCGCCGATCGCGGCAAGACGCAGCAGATCGTGCTGAATCTGCTCTCCAACGCGGTGAAGTTCACCGCCGAGGGCGGGCGCATCGAGGTGAGCTGCGCCGCGGACCGGGAGCGCGCGCGCGTCGTGGTGCGCGACGGCGGACGCGGGATCCCGAGCGAGCGCCTCGAGTCGATCTTCGAGCCGTTCGTGCAGGTGGACCAGCGCGAGGACAGCAAGCTGCGTCAGGGTGTCGGGCTCGGTCTCGCGATCGCGCGCCAGCTCGCGCGCGGGATGGGAGGCGAGCTCGCGGTGGAGAGCGAGGTCGGCGTCGGTTCGACGTTCACGCTGACGCTCCCCGCGAACGCGGGCTGAAGACTCACGCGGCCGTTCAACGGCCGCGCCCCGTCGCGCGTACCGAGAGCGCGGCCTATTTTCCGCCGCGAACCCCCTCTCGCCCATCCCATGCGACTTCGCGCGTCGATCGCCTTTCTCACGTTCCTCATCGCTGCTCGTAGTGGAGCGCAGACCTTCGCGACGAACGATCCCGTCCTTCGCCGCATCTGGACGCTCGGCATGGACAGCTCGCGCACGTACGACCTCGCGCAGGCGCTGACCGACTCCATCGGCCCGCGCCTCACGGGGACTCCGCAGCAGAAGGCGGGGAACGACTGGCTGGTGAAGACCTACCAGGCGTGGGGGATCGACGCGCGCAACGAGCAGTACGGCACCTGGCGCGGCTGGCGGCGCGGGGTGACGCACGTCGATCTCGTGAGCCCGCGCGTGCGCAGCCTCGAGGGGACGATGCTCGCCTGGAGCCCGGGGACGAAGGGTGCCGTGCAGGCGCCGGCCGTCGTCCTCCCCGACGTCCGCAGCGCGGCGGAGTTCGAGAAGTGGCTGCCTGAGGCGAAGGGGAAGTACGTCCTGATCTCGATGGCGCAGCCCACCTGCCGCCCGGACACGACGTGGGCCGCGTCGGCGCTCCCCGAGTCGTACTCGCGGATGAAGGATGAGCGCGCGAAGGCGAGCGCCGCCTGGCAGGCGCGCATCCTCCGCACAGCAGCGGCCGGCGACAGCACCTTCGCCCTCGCCAACCGGAATCTCCCCGCGCGCCTCGAGCGCGCCGGCGCGCGCGGCATCATCACCAACCTCTGGTCGCAGGGCTGGGGGGTGGACAAGATCTTCAACGCGCGCACGACCAGCATCCCGACGCTCGACCTGAGCTGCGAGGACTACGGCCTCGTCTTCCGTCTCGCCGAGCGCAACCAGGGACCGGTCCTCCGCGTCGAGGCGGAGTCGCAGGCGCTGGGCGAGGTGCCGGTCTTCAACACCATCGCGCAGATCCGCGGCAGCGAGAAGCCCGACGAGTACGTGATGCTCTCCGCGCACTTCGACTCGTGGGATGCGGGGAGCGGCGCGACGGACAACGGCACCGGCACCGTCACGATGCTCGAGGCGATGCGGATCCTGAAGCAGGTCTATCCGCGCCCGAAGCGCACGATCCTCGTCGGACACTGGAGCGGGGAGGAGCAGGGACTCGTCGGCTCGCGCGCCTTTGCCGCCGACCATCCGGAGATCGTGAAGGGGCTGCAGGCGCTCTTCAACCAGGACAACGGCACCGGGCGCATCGTCAACATCTCGACGACGGGGCTGGTGAACGCGGGAGGCAACTACGCGAACTGGCTGGCGCGCCTGCCTAACGAGCTGACGCGCGGGCTGAACATCAGCTTCCCGGGAACGCCGGGCGGCGGCGGGAGCGACTACGCCTCCTTCATCTGCTACGGCGCGCCCGCCTTCAACCTCGGCTCGCTCCCCTTCGACTACTTCGCCTACACCTGGCACACCAACCGCGACACCTTCGACAAGATCGTCTTCGACGACCTGAAGTCGAACGCGACGCTGACGGCGATGCTGGCGTATCTCGCGAGCGAGGACCCGACCACGGTCCCGCGCGACCGCCGCGTCATGCCCGCCGCGCCTGACGGCGCCCCGCAGAACTGGCCCGCCTGCCAGACCCCGCCGCGGAAGTCGTCGGAGTGGACGCGATGAGCCGTGGCCTCCAGGGGTCGGCGGTCGGGGGTCGGCGAACTGCAGCTGCGTCGTTCGCCTTCAGCCTCCTGCTTTCAGCCACGAGCGCTGCGCCGCTCGCCGCCCAGCAACAGCCCGACCCCCGACTCCCGGCCCCCGACAGCTCGATCTTCGAGCTGGGCCAGGTGACCGTCCTCGGTGTCGCCGCGCCGCAGCTGCCCGTCTCCCTCTCGACCACCCTCCTCCGCAGCGAGCAGCTGCGCGAGGTGCCGGGGGCGCCGCTGGGGAGGGCGATCGCGCAGGTCCCCGGCGTCCGCGTGCTCTCCACCGGGCAGCAGGTGAGCAAGCCGGTGATCCGCGGGCTGGGCGGGGCACGCGTGCTCGTCGCCGATGGCGGGCATCGCATCGAGGAGTACTCGTGGAGCGAGGAGGACGCGCCCTCCGCCGACCTCGCCCTCGCCGGCGAGGTGCAGGTGGCACGCGGGCCGGCGAGCCTGCGCTACGGCTCCGACGCGTTAGGCGGCGTCGTCAACGTCATCCCGCTTCCCCTGCCGACCGCGAAGCCGGCGCGCTCGGCGCTCAGGCCGATGCTGCAGGTGGACGGGGCGACGAACAACAGGTCCTTCGGCGGCCTCGCCCGCTTCGAGGGGTTCGGCAGCGGCGTCGGCTGGCGCGTCGCGGGATCGGGACGATTCGCCGGCGACTACTCCGCGCCCGGCGGCGAGGTCCCGCACACCGGCTTCCTCGAGGCGAACGCCGAGGCCGCGGTCGGGCGAGTCGGGGCGCACGGCGTCACCACCCTCCGTCTCGCGCACAACGGCGGCGAGTACCAGCTCATCGAGGCCGGCGCGACGCCGCCCGCGAGCGGCGGCAAGGAGGAAGGCCCCGAGCGCAAGTCGCTCGATGACCGCCTCCAGCTCTCCCACGAGCTGCCGTTAGGCGCCGGCGCCTCGCTCGCCCTCCGCGGCCAGCTCCAGCGCCACTCGCTCGTCGAGATGTCCGACGAGTGCGGGCAGCCTACCTGCCCGCCCGTCGCGCCCGGCCAGGAGCAGGTCGCCTTCGACCTCCTCCTCAATACCGCGACCGCCGAGGCGGCGCTCCAGCATACGCTGGGCGGCGTCCGCGGCACGCTCGGGCTCAGCGCGCTCACCCAGAAGAGCCGCAGCGCGGGACCGGTGCTGCTCGTCCCCACGGCCACGGGGAGCGCGAGCGGGATCTTCCTCATCGAGGAGGCGACGCTCGCGCGGCTCACGCTCTCCGGCGGCGCGCGGCTCGATCGCCGCTCGCTCGACGCGGGCGAACGGACCCTCACTCCCGGCGGGCCGGGCCCGTCGCGAAACCGCCGCTGGAGCGCGACGAGCGCCGACGCCGGCGCGACCCTCGCCGTCGCCGGTCCGCTCGCGATCGCGGGCAACTACGGCACCGCCTGGCGCGCGCCGACGCTCTTCGAGCTCTTCGCCGACGGCCCGCACCTCGCCGAGTCGCGCTACGAGATCGGCGACCCGACGCTCCGTGCCGAGCGCTCGCACGAGTCGGACGCGTCGCTCCGCTGGCGCGGGCACGTCATCCGCGCCGAGCTCGGCGTCTTCCGCAACGACGTGAACGACTTCATCTACGTCGCCCCGACCACGGCCACGGTGAACGGGCTCCGCGTCTACGAGCACCGTGCCACCGACGCGCGGCTGCAGGGCGGCGAAGCGGCGGTCGACGTCGCGATCGGATCGGGGCTCCTCCGCGCGCGGCACGAGATCGTGCGCGGCACCGACCGGCGTGCCAACACTCCCCTTCCGCTCATCGCGCCGGCGCGGTCGAGCATCGGCGCCACCCTCGGCGCGGGACTCGTGCCGCACGCGCCGCGACTCTCCATCGACGTCACCCACGTCGCGCGGCAGACGCGGCCGGCCGCGACGGACATCGTCACCGACGCGTACACGACGCTCGACGTCGGCGCGGGATGGGGCTTCGGCACGTCGCTGCCCTGGTACGGGGCGAGCCCGGTGGCGGTGGACCTGCTCGTCCGCAACGCGACGAACGTGCGCTACCGCGACTTTCTCAGCCGCTACAAGGAGTTCGCGGACGAGCCCGGACGGAACCTCGTGCTGCGGGTGACGCTGGCGCGCTGACTCGCGCCGGTGGCCGCGAGGTTGCATCTTGCGAGGCGCACGCGAGGGCGTGCGCACGTCCGTCACGACAACCGGTGCTCCAGTGGCTCAGCGCGATGATGGTGGCAGGACCATGGCTCCGCCGGCGCCTCGCGCGCGTACGGGCATCGCCGGACTCGATGCGATCCTCGGCGGTGGGCTCCCCGCCGACCGCCTGTATCTCGTCGACGGTGAGCCCGGCACGGGCAAGACGACCCTCGCGCTGCAGTTCCTGCTCACCGGCCAGGCCGAGGGGCAGCGGGGCCTCTACGTCACGCTCTCCGAGACCGCCGAGGAGCTGCGCGCCGCGTCGCTCTCGCACGGCTGGAACATCGACGGCCTGAGCGTCCTCGAGCTCTCCGCCATCGAGGGCGTCGTCAGCGAGGAGGTCTACACCCTCTTCCATCCCTCCGAGGTCGAGCTCCAGCACACGGTGGACGCCGTGCTCGCGGCGATCGAGCGCGAGCGCCCGGCGCGCGTCGTCTTCGACTCGCTCTCCGAGATGCGGCTCCTCGCGCGCGATCCGCTCCGCTTCCGCCGGCAGATTCTCACCCTCAAGCAGTTCTTCGTCGGGCGCGGCTGCACCGTGCTCCTGCTCGACGACCGCTCCGCGCCGGAGACCGATCTGCAGCTCCACAGCATCGCGCACGGCGTGGTCGTCCTCGAGCAGCTCCCGACCGAGTACGGCGCGGAGCGGCGGCGCATGCAGGTGAAGAAGCTGCGCGGCGTGCGCTTCCGCGGCGGCTACCACGACTTCCGCATCCGCACCGGCGGCATCGAGGTCTATCCGCGCATCGCCGCGACGACCGTCGGCGCGCCCGAGATCGGCGAGAACCTTCAGAGCGGCTCCCCGGAGCTCGACGCGCTGCTCGGCGGCGGGATCTCGCGCGCGACCAGCACCCTCATCACCGGCGCTGCCGGCACCGGGAAGACCGTCGTCAGCGCGATGTACGCGGCCGCCGCGTGCGCGCGCGGCGAGAAGGTCGAGATGTTCATGTTCGACGAGCGTCGCGCCACCTTCCTCGCGCGCTCGCGGCTGCTCGGCTTCGACTTCGACGGCGCGTTCGCCAGCGGGCAGCTCGTGATCCGCCAGATCGAGCCGACCGAGATGTCACCCGGCGAGTTCGCGACGGAGGTCGTGCGCGCCGTCGAGGAGCGCGGTGTCTCGCTCGTCTGCCTCGACTCGGTGAACGGCTATATGCACGCCATGCCCGCCGAGCGGCTGCTCGTCGTCCAGATTCACGAGCTGCTGACCTACCTCGCGAACCACGGCGTCACCACGGTCATGACGCTCGTGCAGAGCGGGATCTTCGGCTCGCCGGTGGATCAGGCGGCGGAGGTGAGCTACCTCGCCGACACGGTGATCCTCCTCCGGTACTTCGAGTTCGCGGGCACGGTGCGCCAGGCGATCTCCGTCGTGAAGAAGCGCAGCGGCGATCACGAGCGCTCGATTCGCGAATGCCGCATCGAGCAGGGCGGCTTCCGCGTCGGCGCGCCGCTCGAGGGCTTCGCGGGCGTGCTCACCGGCGTGCCGCGCTACATCGGCGGCAGCGCCCCGCTCATGGTGGACGCGCTGGACGTGCGCGGCCGGGCATGATCGACACGCGCGCACCGCGCGCGACCGATGTCGCCGTCCTGGCGCCCACCGGGCGCGACGCGCCCCTCGCCGCGCAGGTGTTCGCGCGCTGGGGGATCGCCGCCGCGACGTACCCCGACATGCGCGCGCTCTGCGAGGCACTCGGCGACGATCGCGTCGGCGCGATCGTCGTCGCGGAGGAGGCCCTCCACCCCGTGCCGCGCGACGAGCTGCTCGCCGCCCTCGAGGCGCAGCCGGCGTGGTCCGACGTTCCGGTCATCATCCTCACGGGAGAGGGCGAGCTCTCGCGCGCCATCGCCGGCGCGATCGACACGGTGGCGGAGCGCGGCAACGTCACCCTCCTCGAGCGGCCGGTCCGCGTCGCGACACTGGTCACGGTCATCCGCTCGGCGCTCCGCGCGCGGCAGCGGCAGTACGACGTGCGCGACAACCTCGCCGCGCTGCACGACGCGCGTGCCGAGGCCGAGGAGGCGCGCGCCGAAGCGGAGGCGGCGAGCCGCGCGAAGAGCGAGTTCCTCGCCGTGATGTCGCACGAGCTGCGCACCCCGCTCAACGCGATCGCCGGCTACGCGGAGCTCATCGAGCTCGGCGTCCACGGTCCCGTCACCGACGCGCAGCGCGAGGCGCTGCGTCGCGTGCAGCGCAGCGAGCGCCACCTGCTCGGCCTGATCAACGGCGTCCTGAACTACGCGCGCATCGAGACGGGCAACGTCGAGTACGATCCCGTGGACGTGTCGGTCGCCGAGGCGTTCGCGTCGGCGGAGGCGCTCGTCGCGCCCCAGGCGAAGGCGCGCGGGCTGCGCCTCGAGATCGAGCCCTGCGACCCGACGGTCCTCACGCGCGCCGACCGCGAGAAGCTGCAGCAGATCCTGCTCAATCTCCTCTCGAACGCGATCAAGTTCACCGGCGACGGCGGGCACGTGACGATGGCGTGCAGCGCCGACGCCGCCGAGGTGTTCATTCGCGTCGCCGACAACGGGCGCGGCATCCCGCCGGGCAAGCGCACGGCGATCTTCGAGCCCTTCGTGCAGGTGGACTCGCGCCTGACGCGCGCCGATCAGGGCGTCGGACTCGGTCTCGCGATCAGCCGCGACCTCGCGCGCGGGATGGGGGGCGACCTGACGGTGGAGAGCGAGGTCGGCGTCGGATCCACCTTCACGCTCTGCCTGCCGCGCGCGTGAGACGAGGCGCGTGCGCGCCGCTCAGCGACCGCCGTCGGCGTCCGTCTCGAAGTAGGCCCTGATGCAGGCGGCGACGATCCACTCGCGCACGCGATGGCGCGTGCGCGCCGCGATCCGCGACTCCTCGGCGACCGAGCTCTCGATCGCCTTGATGTCGACGATCAGCTCCTCCGGCCGCACCCCGCGCGCCCGCGCCTCGGCGGCGACGCGGCGGATCACGCTCGCCAGCGTCTCCGTCATCGAGTCCGGATTCTGCCACTGCGCGCGCACGGCCTCGCGCAGCGCATCGCGCATCGCCGGAGTGAGCGATCGCTCCGGATCGACGGGACGGCGCGGGTCGTAGGCGACCATTGCGTGGAGACGAGGGGATCGGGAAGCGGACGCGGCAGGATTGCGCGACGAAGGATATTATTCGACGACGCGGGTCGCGTCAAAGCCCCTGACGCGGCCCGATTGTTGACCAGCCCATCCTCGTGAGCTCTCCGCTGATCCCGTCCGCGACGCGCGCATCGTGAGCCCCCAGTCGACCATCCTGCTCCTCTCCGAGGACACGATGGCGCTCGCGCTCATCGGGCTTCTCGTCGAGCTGGCCGATTTCACTCCCGTCTTCGCGGAGGAGGGGGAGCGGCCGGAGGACGCGCTCAATCGCGTGCGCCCCGCCTTCGTCGTCGTGCTCGACGACACCCTCGAGGCGGCGCGCTCCGATCTCTTCTTCGCGCGCGCGGCGCAGCGGAAGGTCGCGATCGCGATCTTCGCCGGCCGCGGCTCGGCGCGCGAGCTCGCGCCGGCGATCGGCGCGCGCGGGATCCCCTACTTCGAGCTGCCGATCGACGTGGACAACCTCGCGCGCGTGCTGCGCACCGCGGCGAGCACGGAGTGGTGGCAGCGCGGCGGGGACCGGCGTGCCCTCCCCGCCGCCGAGCGCGACGCCGACGACGGGCTCGTCTTCGTCGATCGCACCGGCCGGCGATGGCAGGTCTACGACCGGCGCGGCAGCGACCGTCGGCAGCGGACGCCGGATGGCGACGGCGTCGCCGCCGGGACGCGCACGACCCGCGTCTTCGTCAACGAGTCGGGCGAGTCCGTCGCCACCGCCATCGCCGCGCACGAGGTGTCGATGGTCTCCGTCGGCGACCTCGAGGAGCAGTTTCTCCGCGCCAGCCCCGCCTAACGCTCGAGCGCCGCGCCGACCGCCGCGATCAGCGCCGGCGGGGCGAGCGGCTTCGCGAGCAGCGTCAGCCCCGCCACCTCCCCCTCCAGCCGCGCGTCGGCGAAGCCCGAGACGATGATCACCGGCAGCGTCGGATGCCGCGCGCGGATCGCCCGGGCCAGCGCCGCGCCGTTCATCCCCGGCATCGCGAGGTCGCTGACGACGATGTCCACCGGCGCCGGCTCGGCGGCGAGCAGGTCGAGCGCGACGCGCCCGTCGGGCGCCTCCGTCACGCGATAGCCCGCCCCCTCGAGGATCCGCCGCGTCAGCACGCGCACCGCCTCGTCGTCCTCGACGACGAGCACGCGCCGCGCCCCGCCGTCCCCCGACGACTCGCCCGCGTCCGTGCCGCGCGCCGGCGCCGCGACGGCCGCGCGGTCGAGCGCGGGAAGGAGGACCGTGAAGGTGCTCCCCGCGCCGACCGCCGTGTCCACGAATATCGATCCCTTCGCCGCGGTGACGATCCCGTACACCGTCGCCAGACCGAGACCCGTCCCGCGCTCCGCCGACTTCGTCGTGAAGAACGGATCGAAGATGCGGTCGCGGATCTGCTCGTCGATCCCCGTCCCCGTGTCGCGCACCGTGAGCGCCACGTAGCGTCCCGCCGGCAGCCGCTGCCAGCGCGCGTCGGCGCCCGGCACCGCGACCGCGCGGGCTCCGATCTCGAGCACTCCGCCGTCGGGCATCGCGTCGCGGCCGTTGAGCGCGAGGTTGAGGATCACCTGGTCGAGCTGCACGGGATCGATCAGCACGAGCCCCGCGTCGCCCTCGTGCGCGATCCGCAGCTCCACCGCCGGGCCGAGGAGCCGCCGCAGCATCGACTCCATCCCCGCGACCACCTCCCCCACCGGCACCTCGCGCGGCTGCGAGACCTGCTTCCGGCTGAACGCGAGCAGTTGCCGCGTCAGCGCCGCCGCGCGGTTCGCCGCGTCGAGCGTCTGCTCCGCGTAGCCGTGCAGCTCGTCCTCGACCCGCGTCTCGGCGAGCAGCAGCTGCGCGTAGCCGATGATCACCGTCAGCAGGTTGTTGAAGTCGTGCGCGACGCCGCCGGCGAGCTGGCCCACCGCGTCCATCCGCTGCGAGTGGCGCAGCTCGTTCTCGAGCCGGTTCCGCTCGGTCACGTCGCGCGCGACGGTGAGCGCGGCGGTCCCACCGCGGTACGGGATCGGGATCGACACTGCCTCGAGATCGATGAGTCCCCCGCCGTCGAGCCGCACGAAGCGGTGGCTCGCCGACGAGAGCATCTCGCCCCCCGTCGCGAGGAGCTGCATGCGCGCGTCGACCAGTCCGCGCGACGACGGGTCCGCCAGGTCGCGCAGGGCGCGGCCGATCAGCACGTCGGGGGATGTCGTCCCGAAGGTCCGCGCCGCCTCGCGGTTCGCGAAGATCACCCGCCCCTCACGGTGCACGACGAGGGGCACCGGCAGCAGCTCGACGAGCGCGCGGTAGCGCTCCTCGCTCTCGGCGAGCATCGCCTGGCCGCGCTCTCCCTGGTCGGCGACGCTGCCGAGCAGCAGCCCCGCCAGCGCCAGCGTCGCCATGAAGGTCTGCAGCTCCAGGCTGTCGCGCGGCAGGATCCCGGAATGCTGGAGGACGACCACCGAACCGACCGCCAGGGCCGCCGTCATCAGCGAGGCGCCGCGCACGCCCTGCGTCAGCGCCACCCAGCCTAACGGCAGAAAGCAGATCGAGTAGGCGAGGAAGCCGAGGTGCGGCGCGAGGCCGAAGGTCACCCAGAGCGCGATCGGAACCGTCAGCGCCTGCGCCGGTGCGCGCCATCGACGGTATCGCATGCGCCGCGCGGGCGCGCGGTCGCCGGCGTGCCAGCGCGCGAGGACGAGCAGCGCCGGCGTCAGCGCGAGCACCGCGACCACGTCGCCGATCCAGAAGGCGATCGTGCCGCGTCCCTGATCGGCCGCCGGGATGATTCCCGTCGCGACGAGGTCGGCGACGCTCGCCGTCCCCGCGACGAGCGCGCACACGGCGACGTAGATCGCGAACTGGAGCACGTCGCGCGGGCTCGCGAAGCCCGCGTCGAAGCCGCTCTCGCGCAGCACCACCGCGCCCACCGCGTACACCACCTTCGCGCCGAGCGCGGTGAAGAGAAAGCGCCAGATCGGCTCGGCGATCGGATGCGCCGCCAGCAGCGCGAGCGCGATCGCCCCCGCGAAGAGCGGCAGCACCGCGCGCCATCCCCAGAGGATGCATCCCGCCGCGAGGAGCGCGGCCGGCGCGTACCACATGCTCACCCCGGGCCACAGCTCGAAGTAGTCGCGCGCCTTCGAGAGCAGGATCCATCCGAGGAAGAGCACCGCGATCGCGCCCCAGCCCCACGGCACCTCCACCCCGCGCGGCGCGGGCGCTCCGCGCGTCGGGAAGGTCAGGCTCTGCTCGGATGCCGGCACGGTGCGGGCGGGATCGACACGGATGAATTGTGCGGCGGCGGTTTCGCCGCGCGGGGGCCGTTCATGGACGACCGGGATGTCGTTCCTGTCATCATCCCGGAACCGGACGCGGCGGTGACGTCCGCCGTGCTGTCCTGTTCTCTGATGACGCAAGGCCGTGGCCTTACCAACGCCGGCCCCCGGTGCTACGTAGAAAGTGTCGTCGCGCCGGAAGGCCCGACGCGAGAACGGACCCCTCTACTCTCTCCTCCCTAGATGCGACAGAGTCATCGACTCCTCGCGCTCGCCGCCGTCGCGATCGGCGCCTGCGCGAAGCAGCCGGCCCCCACCGCGCCCGCACCCGCCGGAGCGCGCCCGGCGAACCGCGCCGCGGGCGGACGCGACACCGTCCCCGAGGCGCAGCGCGGCGTCGGCGGCGCGGGCGGCGCCAACCTTCCCGAGGCGAATCCCAAGCCGTACGGCGCCGTCATCACCGCCCAGGCGAAGACGCGCAACGGCCTCCTCAAGGTCCACCGCATCGGCTCGCGCCTGCTCTTCGAGATCCCGCGCGCCGAGCTCGGGAAGGACGAGCTGCTGGTCAGCGAGATCGCCAAGACGACGTTAGGCGTCGGCTACGGCGGCCAGGCGCTGAACAACCGCGTCATCCGATGGGAGCGGCGCGACAACCGCGTGCTCCTGCGCGGCGTGTCGTACGAGGTGACCGCGACCGACACGACCAACCCCGTCGTCGGCGCGGTGGAGGCGGCGAACGTCGCCCCGATCATCGGCGTCTTCAACGTCGAGGCGTTCGGGCCCGACAGCTCGATGGTCATCGACGCGACGCGGCTCTTCACGCAGGTGCCGACCGAGATGTCCCCCGCGCAGCGCATCTCCCCGCGCGCGCAGCTCGACGTCAGCCGCTCGTGGATCGAGCGCGCCGTCTCCTTCCCCGACAACGTGAACGTCGAGTCGACGCTCACCTTCAACAACCCGCCCGCCCCTCCCGGACAGGGCGCGCCGCAGGGTCCGCGCGGCGGGTTCGGGCAGAACGGCACCAACGCGCCGTCGGCGACGGTGGTGATGTCGTACAGCATCCACAAGCTCCCCGAGGTGCCGATGATGGCGCGGCTCTGCGACAACCGCGTCGGCTACTTCTCGGTGACGATGACGGACTACTCGCGCCCCGACCAGCGCGTCAGCGACCGCTGCTTCATCACGCGCTACCGCCTCGAGAAGAAGGACCCGAGCGCCGCGGTGTCCGATCCGGTGAAGCAGATCGTCTACTACATCGACCCGGCGACCCCGAAGCAGTGGGTGCCCTGGCTCATCAAGGGCGTCGAGGACTGGAAGCCGGCCTTCGAGGCCGCGGGGTTCAGCAACGCGATCGTCGCGAAGGAGGCACCGAGGGACGCCGACTGGTCGCCGGAGGACGCGCGCTACTCGGTGATCCGCTGGCTCCCGTCGACGACCGAGAACGCGTCCGGCCCGAACGTGCACGACCCGCGCTCGGGCGAGATCATCAACGCGCACATCCAGTTCTACCATAACGTCCAGAACCTCGCGCGGAGCTGGTACTACACCCAGGCCGCCGCGCTCGACCCGCGCGCCCGCGTCTTCCCATTCCCCGACTCCCTCATGGGGCGGCTGCTCGAGTACGTCGTCGCCCACGAGGTCGGCCACACGCTCGGCTTCCAGCACAACATGAAGGCGAGCTCGTACTACCCGATCGACAGCATCCGCAACAAGTCGTTCGTGAAGCGCATGGGGCACACCCCGACGCTCATGGACTACTCGCGCTTCAACTACGTCGCGCAGCCCGAGGACAGCATCGACGTCGCCGACCTCATCCCGAAGATCGGGCCGTACGACATCTGGGCGACGCACTGGGGCTACGCGCCGATCCCGGGCGCGACGAGCCCCGACGCCGAGCGCCCGACGCTCGACCAGTGGGCGCGCGAGCAGGACGCGAAGCCATGGCTCCGCTTCTCGACCTCCGGCACCTTCGGCGCGGATCCGGGGGAGGAGACCGAGGCGGTCGGCGACATCGACCCCGTGCAGGCCACGACGTTAGGCATGAAGAACCTCCGCCGCGAGATGGCGTGGCTGCAGAGCGCGACGGTGAAGCCGACGGAAGACTTCGACGAGCTGGCGCAGCTCTACGACCGCATGCTCTCGCAGTGGCGGCTCGAGATGGGGCACGTCGCGAACGTGATCGGGGGGGTCGACTCGCAGGAGAAGTACGGGAGCCAGCCCGGCCCGCGCTTCACCCCGATCCCGAAGGCGCGGCAGAAGCAGGCGATGCAGTTCCTCGCCGCGAACGCCTTCCGCACGCCGACCTTCCTCATCGACACCGCGGTGCGCGGCCGCATCGGCCCCGTCGGCGAGATCGAGCGCGTGCAGCGCGCGCAGGCGGGCGTCGTGGCCAGCCTGCTCAACGACCTGCGCCTGACGCGGCTCGCCGAGTTCGAGGCGACGGCGTCGAACCAGGCGGACGTCTACTCGATGGGCGAGATGCTCGGCGACCTGCGCCGGGCGGTGTGGACGGAGATCTATGCGGGGAGCCCGCGGATCGACCCGTTCCGCCGCGCGCTGCAGCGGAGCTACCTCGAGCAGATCGACGACAAGATCAACCCGAAGCCGCAGACGGGGCCGCAGTTCAACTTCGGGCCGCCCCCGCCGCCGGCGAACGTCGGCGAGATCCAGACGATGCTGCGCGGTGAGCTCCGCGACCTCGACCGCGAGCTCGCGGCCGCGTCGTCACGCGCCGCCGACCGCGACACCCGTCTGCACATCGAGGGCGCGCGCTCGACGATCCGCGAGATCCTCGACCCCTCGGCACACCAGGCGGCGCAGCGTTAGGCGGCTCGAGGCTGGAGGCTGGAGGCGATGCACAACGGCGGCGCGAGGAGAGGTATCCTCGCGCCGCCGTTGTCGTTCGGCGAACGCAGTCGCCGCCGGCTTCCAGCCTCCTGCCTTCAGCCTGCGCCGCTACGGGATCACGGAGGGGTCGTTCCGCCGCCCGACGTCCCGCCGCCCGAAGTGCCTCCGCCCGAAGTGCCGCCGCCCGAAGCGCCGCCGCCGGTGGTCGTCTGGCCGGAGGTCGTCCCGCCCGTGCGACCGCCACCACCGCCGCCACCGCTGCCGCGGAAGAAGAGGAACCACGCGAGCACCAGCACGAGGATGACGACGACCACCGCCCAGATGGCGCTGTTTCCCCGGCCACCGTCACCCGAGTTCTGAATGTTGACGTCCGCCATGTGCATCCTCCCGAGAGAGTGAGACCACGAAGGCTCGCGGTGGGGAAGGAGTCCGCCACCGGCTCTCAACATGGAGAGGAACGGGCGAAGGCGCGAGAGTGGGGAGTACGGGAGTGCGGGAGTACGGGCAGTTGCCTGCTCCCGTACACCCGGACTCCCGGCCGTTCAGCTCCGGTGCACCAGCGCCACCCCGCCGACCGCTGCCGGCATCACCCACGATGCGCCCGCCGTTCCCGGAGGCGTGAGGCCGGCGAGGATGTTGTTGATCGCGTCGAGGATCTGGCCGATCGAGGCGAGGATACCGAAGCCGTCGAGCAGCCCGGTGACCGCGCAGAGCAGGTTGCCGAGCAGGTTGCCCGCGCCCGACACCGCGTTGAGGTCGAGCACGACTTCGCCGAGATCGAGCGTGAGCCCGAGGAGATCGAGGTGGAGCGGCGCGAGGTCGAGGAAGAGGATGTCGCACGTCGCCATCGCCGTCGTGCGGAAGGGGCTCGACGCCGACGCGTGGCGCGAGAGCGAGACGGGAGTCGCGAACTGCTGCGTGACGTCGTGGACCACGCCGTCGATCGTGGTCGCCTTTCCGGTGAGGACGCCGCTCATCACGAGCGTCTTCGCCGTCTCGTCGTACGTGAGCTTCTGCGCGGTGAAGGTTCCCGCGAAGGTGCCGCCGTCGCCGAGGACGCCGCTGACGGGAACGTTGGTGAGGAGCGCGGCGCGTCCCTTGTGCTTCGCCGGCTTGTGTGCCGAGCCCGCGGAGGGTGATCCCGCGGAGGCGTCGGACGGGACGCTGACGAGTGCAGGGTTCGAGCGGGGAGCGGTGGGCTGATCGCCGCACGATGCGGCGACCGCGCCGATCGCGATCGCGACGGCGCCGAGCAAGGCAGTGCGCTTCATTGTCTTCTCCTGCGAGCGAATGATGTTCGCGCGCACCCTGCTTCGGGGGCGTGCGATGGATTCGCTGCCGTCGGCGGCTCTCGCGCGCGTGAGGAGTCCGGAGCCGACGGCGTACAGCAGGGGCGGGGTGCGCATTCCACGGGCCAGCGACCGTCCCGCGCGCGGAAGATCCGGCTATTTGGTAGCGGAAGTTCCTAATTGCGGCGCGGCGCACGCGTCGCGTGTGCGGCGCGTCGGGGGCGGGGTGTGACGCGCGTCAGTCGACGGGGAGTCGGGATCGGTGAGTCGACCGCCGATGAGCGCGTGCCGACTCCCGTGCTCCCTTACTCCCCTTCGTCGTGCCGCCGCTGCTCGTGCCGTCGTTCCTCGTGCCGCCGGTCGCTCTTCGAGCGCGGCCAGGCCCAGCGCAGCGTGTACGCGACGCCGACGAAGGCGAGGATGGCGTAGACCGGGGGCATCAGCTCCCGGTACGCAGGCGACCAGTTCGCGAACCAGTGAAGGCCCCAGATCGCGGCGGCGATGATCAGCCAGGTCGTGATCAGGGGAGTGGGGCGCCGGTGCATGATCGCTCGTGCGATGGTGGTCATCGTGTCGTGGACCCTCAATCTAACCCGCCGCGGCCGCCGTGGCCCCCGGCGGCACGAGCATGGAGGGCGTTCGAGTCTGCTTCTTGGTCTATACGGCGACGTGGAAGTAAACGTGGGACGGGGGAGCGAGTTGGAGATGCGGGGACGACCTGGCACGTGGGAGGTAGGACAACCACGTCGGAAGTCGTCCCCGCCCCGCCTTCGCTCCCCCGTGCCATGTTCGCTTCCACGTCCCCCGAGAACGAGGAACCGGAGCGCCCGGGCCCGAAACGCGAAGACCGCGGTGGCGCGCCTGCGCCACCGCGGTCTTCCGGCGTCCGCCGGGGATGCCTAACGCTTTTCCGGCTGCTCCGGCAGCGGCGCCACCGCCACCCGTCCGCCCTCGAGCTGGCGGAGCTTCTCCTCCAGCTCCAGCCGGCGACGGTGCGCGTCCGCGGTCAGGCTGTCGGTCGCCGCGATCGCCGCGACCTTCCGGTCGTGCTCCGTCTTCGCCACGTCGAGCTTCTTCTCGAGCTTGGCGACCTGCTTGTCGTAGCCGCGCAGCTGCGCCGCGAGCCGGCGGTTCTCCTCCATCATCGCCAGCACCTGCGCGCGATCCTCCTGCATGTGCCAGGCGCGCGAGAGGACGTTCGGGCTCGTCGGCTTCGCCGTCACGACGACCGTCTCGAGCACGTTCGATCCAACCACCGACTGGCTCTGGCTCGCGGTCGAGCCGACGCTGTCGCGCGCCACACCCTGCGCGACGGCGTGCGAGGCGAGCGCGGCCGACAGGGCCACGCCGATTGCGATCGTTCGAAGCATCACGACACTCCTTGCTGCCTGGGGGGATTTCGAACCACGGGCACGACTCCTCCGTCCACGTGCACTGGTGCGCACGCGGCGGGTGGCCCGAATTCGGATACAACAGTTTACTCGCTTGACTGTCCGAGAGTATCGACCGCAACGCGAATTTCCTGAGCGCTAATGGCCGTGTGGTCAGTATTCGCGCTCCCGGTGCGGGAGGTCACTCGCGTTCTGTGCCCACGTCCCGCTCGCGCCCGCTCTCCTTTGCGCGCCCGCGCACCAACGACATGACCGGCCCGACCGTACCTGCTTGTCGGCCGACGCCCGCTGGCGATCGACCCGAGCCGTGCGCATGTTGCGCCCGCCTCGTCCACCTTCCCACCACTCGAGCCCACTCACGTGCAAGCCGCGCCACTCATCGAATGGCCTGAGCCGATCTTCCAGCTCATCGACTTCATCGGCCTCTTCCTCGCCTCGGGCGCCGTCGGATTCCGCTACACGGCGCTGCGCGGCCGGCTCGGCGCGCGCACGGCGTCGTCGTCGCCCGAGGCGACGACCTCCGACATCTATGACGCCGCGGGACGCGGCGCGGCGATGCTCGGCATCATCGGCGCGGCGATCACCCTCCTTCGCCTCTTCCAGAATCTCCCCGCGCAGGCGGCGAGGGCGAAGCTCCCCGTCGGCGAGTTCGTGACGAGCAACTTCCCCGCGGCAGCCGGCATCACGCTCGCGACCCTCGCCCTCGTCGGCTTCGCCCTCGCGCTGCGCGCCCCCTCGATCGGCTGGCCCCTCGCGCTCGTCGGCGTGGTCGTCGGCCGGCTCCGCAGCGCGCTCGTCGGGCGCTGGATGTCGCTCATCAACCCCATCCACATGCTCGCGGCGGGACTCTGGATCGGGACGCTCTTCGTGCTCGTCGTCGTCGGGCTCGGGCTGCTCTTCCGCTACGAGCGCTCGCCGGAGCGCCGTGGACGAGTGGCGGCCGACATGGTGAACGCTTTCTCGCCCCTCGCCCTGACGATGGGCGGGCTCGTCGTCCTCTTCGGGGTGATCACCGCCTGGCGTCACCTCAACCCGCTCTCCTCGCTCTGGAGCACCCCGTACGGCTGGGCGCTGATCGCGAAGCTCGTCGTCGTCGCGGTGGTGTTCGCCCTCGGCGCCTGGAACTGGCGGCGGCAGCGTCCGGCGCTCGGCAGCGAGACCGCGGCGCGCTCCATCCAGCGCTCCTCGCGCGGTGAGCTCGTCGCGGCGGGGATCGTCCTCGTCATCACCGCGGTGCTGGTGAGCCTCCCGTCGCCGAAGAGGCCGGGCGCCGGTCCCGAGGGCGCGCCCCCCGGCGCGGCCGCGCCGGCCGGCGGTGCCGCGGGGACGCCTAACGGAGCGCCGCCGGGACGCTGACTCGGCGCCCGCGATCGAACGCGAGGTGAGTGGGCGCAACCGTGCGCCACGGCGCGAGATGCGCGCTGCATGAGCGCCCCTTCATGAGACCGGCCTAACGCGCTTCCATTACGAGTCCGTAATCGGGCCTAACGGCGCGTGACAGCGAGCGCGAGCGTGCGTCATTGGGGCGACGCCCAGGTGCGTCACGTCACCGCCGGTGGTCGCGGCGGTTCACCCCCCAATCGCCTCCGCTCGTATGCATCGTCACAACGTCCGAAACCTCGCGATCGCCGTGGCGCTCTCCGCCACGACCGCGGGCGCCCAGGGCTTCACGCCGCAGAACGTGGAAGTGCACGGCTTCGGCTCGTGGAACGCCGGCGCCACGAACAACGAGAACATGTACCTCGGCAGCCAGAACCGCGGCAGCTCGCGGAACGCGGATGCCGGCTTCACCATCACCGGCCACATGGACGAGAAGCTCTCGTTCGTGACGCAGGTGCAGTTCGACTTCACCGGCCAGACGCAGACGTCGCTCGACTACGTCTTCGGCCAGTACGACTTCAACGACGCGCTGAAGCTGCGCGCCGGCCAGGTGAAGCAGCCGTTCGGTCTCTACACCGAGACCATCGACGTCGGCGTGATCCGCCCCTTCCTCACGGCGCCGCAGTCGGTCTATGGGCCGACGGCGAACATCGCCGAGGCGTTCCGCGGCGTCGGTCTCACGGGGAACCTGAAGCTCTTCGGCGGCTCGTCGCTCGACTACGACGTCTACGGCGGTGGGCTGAACCGCGAGGAGTACGAGGTGACGCTCGACGCGTATCGCGTCATGCAGGGTCGTCGCCCGTGGTCGGCGGTCAGCGACGGCTACGGCACCGAGATCACCGACCAGGTGTACGGCGGCCGCTTGATGATCAACCCGCCGGTCGCCGGGATGCGCCTCGGCGCGTCGGGCTACCACGGCAACACGAACGAGCAGCCGATCCCCGGCCGCGGCGACGTGCAGACCGTCATCTACTCCTTCGAGTACATGGCCAACCGCATCGGCTTCCGCTCGGAAGCGCTCCGTGAGTGGGAGAGCGATCACGATCGCCAGAACGGCTGGTACTACGAAGGCTCCTACCGCCTCTTCGGCGGATGGCAGATCGCCGGCCTGTACGACCGCGCGACGACGCACCTGAAGGGGAAGAAGCCCGGCTGCGCCGCGCCCTGCTCCGACCGTCCGGTGCTCGGCGAGTCGATGCTCGGCCACAAGGAGATCGCGGGTGGGCTGAACTACTACTTCAGCCCGAACTTCGCGATGAAGCTCTCGTACCATCACATCGAAGGCAACCGCTTCGCGCAGCCGAATCGCGACGATCTCGTCGCGCAGCTCTCGGCGGCGTACGCGGCGGGCGCGACGACGAGCCCCCTGCCCAATACCACGAACGCCATGCTGCTCGGCGCGCAATTCAGCTTCTGATCGGAGACCCCAGACCATGCGAAAGCTCTTCACCTTCGCGATCTGCCTGGCGGCTCTGGTTGGAGCCGCGCCGGCGGGCGCCCAGCAGTACCGCGTGATCGTCAACGCGCAGAACACCACCACCACGCTGAGCAAGGAAGATCTCGCTCGCGTGTACCTGAAGAAGATGTCCACCTGGAAGAACGGCGCGGCGGTCACCGTCGTCGACCAGGGGCCGAAGTCGCCGGTGCGCGCCGTCTTCTCGATGGCCGTGCTCGGCCGCGACGTGCCGACGATGAAGAACTACTGGCAGCAGTCGCTGTTCTCGGGCCGCGGCGTGCCGCCGCTCGAGCAGCCGACGGAGGCGCAGGTCGTGGCCTTCGTCGCCGCCAACCCGGGCGCGATCGGCTACGTCTCCGGCGACGCGCAGCTGCCGGAGAGCGTGAAGACCGTCACGGTCACGCAGTAAGCTCGGAACGCACCACACGCTCTCACATCACAGGTACCAACGTACGATGAGCAGCGCTCGGCAGGACGCCATCCGGCGGTTAGGCCTCAGCTTCCGGCAAAAGATCCTTCTTCTCCCGGGGCTCGCCGCGGTGGCGCTCCTGCTGACGCTGATCCTCACGATCAGCCTCGGCAGCACGAACGAGAAGCGGTTGCGCGCGATCCGCGACGGGTACTACCCGTCGGTGCAGCTCAGCCGCAGTCTCCAGGAAGATCTCTCCAAGCTCCAGCGGCAGCTCCTCGACGCCGCCTCGGCGCGCGACTCGGATCAGCTCGCGATCGCCGACAGCCTTCGCCAGGCGATCACCACCTCGCTCGAGCGCGCGAAGGCGAACCCCGTCGCTCGCGTCACCTCGCTCGACAGCATCGCGAAGGCGTTCGACAGCTACTACATCCTCGCCCGCCGCACGACGCACTCGATGATCAAGGGCGAGATGGGGGAGCAGCTCGCGCAGGCGCAGGGACGGATGTACGAGCAGTTCACCGCGATCGGCGCCGCGCTCGACGCGGGGACGAAGCACGACGTCGCCGAGATCGACGCCGCCTTCGCCGCCGCGGTCTCGCAGCAGAAGCGGACGCGCGACACGGTGATGCTGATCGCGATCGGCGCGATCCTCGCCCTCGGCGCGCTCGCGTGGTACGCGGTCACCTCGCTCACCGCCCCGATGGCGTACGCGGTGCACGTCGCCGACCGGCTCGCCGAGGGCGACGTCTCGGTCGCGATCGAGGCGAGGTCCGACGACGAGATCGGGCGGCTCATGCGCTCGCTCGGCCGCATGGTCGAGTACCTGCGCGCGATGGCCGCGACGGCGGGCTCGATCTCGCGCGGCGACGTGAGCGCGACGGTGACCCCGCGCTCGAAGCACGACGCCTTCGGCACCGCCTTCGCCGACATGGTGGATTCGCTCCGCGAGATGGTGCGCATCTCCGAGCGCGTGGCGCAGGGCGACCTCGACGTCAGCGTCGACGTGCGCGGCGCCGACGACGCGATCGGCCGCGCCCTCTCCGGGATGACCCAATACCTCCGCGAGATGGCCGCGGTCGCGACGCAGATCGGTGAGGGGAACGTCTCGGTGAAGGTGACGCCGCGCTCGCGCGCCGACGCCTTCGGCCGCTCCTTCGTCGCGATGTCGCAGCGGCTGATCGAGGTCACGACCTCGCTCCGCGCCAGCGCGCAGGCGATCAGCGCCGCCGCGTCGCAGGTCGCGGGCTCGGCGCAGCAGCTCTCCGGGGGCACGCGCGACGAGTCGGCGGCGATCCAGACGACGATCGCGCACCTGGAGCGCGTGAACACCCTGGTCTCGCGCAACGCGAAGCACGGCGAGGAGATGAAGCGCATCGCCGAGCTCGGGTCGCGCTCGATCGAGGAGAGCAGCGGTGCGATGCGCGAGACGACCGCGATGATGCGCGACATCCTCGAGCGCATCGCGATCATGGACGAGATCGCGAACGAGACGAACGTCCTCTCGCTCAACGCCCTGATCGAGGCGGCGCGCGCCGGCGACCACGGACGCGGCTTCTCCGTCGTCGCGACGGAGGTGCGCGAGCTCGCGATGCGCAGCCAGCAGGCGGCGGAGGGGATCCGCGCCCTCGCCTCGAAGAGCCAGCGCGTCACCACCAAGTCGGAGACCCTCGTCGTCGGACTGCTCGAGTCGAACAAGCAGACCACGGAGATCGTGCAGCAGGTCTCGTCCGCCTCCATCGACCAGGCGGAGGGGATCGCGACGGTGAACGAGGCGATGAAGCAGGTGGACGGAGTGACGGAGCGCAACGCGACGGCCGCGGAGGATCTCGCGGCGACCGCGCAGGAGATGGCGGCGCAGGCGGAGGCGCTCCAGGACCTCGTGCAGTTCTTCCGTGTCGGCGACGACGCGGCGCAACCTGCCGCGCTCGCCGCCACCGGCACGGACGGATGATCGCACCGATCACCGACTGACGCGCGCCGCCGACGCCGGCGGAGCACGCGCGACCAACTGTCCGCCCGGGGCACCCCCCTTTCCTCCGGTCAGCGTCACCCGGGCGGAGTCGAACCACCGGAGGAAGTCTTCAACGCTGGGAGACCATGCGTAGAACGCATCTCAAGGCAACGCTCGCCCTCGCCGGTATGGCGATGCTCGGCGCCTGCGCCGACAACGCCGCCGCGCCCACGGCGCCGCAGTTCCAGGCGCCGCTCGCGCGGCAGCTGAACATGGAGCCGGCCACGGTCAACGTCGGCTACTTCAGCAAGTCGCCGGTGATCACGATGGGCATCCGGCACGGCTTCTTCGCCGACGAGAACATCACGGTGAACGCGGTGCAGACGGCGAGCTCGCCGCAGATCTTCAGGAACCTGCGCGACGGCGTCCACGACGTCATCCTCACGCAGATCGACAACGTCTTCAACTACCGCTACAACCAGTCGAACCCGATCGGCGGCACCTTCGAGCCGGTCGCGTTCATGGGCACCGACTGGGGGAACGGCGCGGCGCTGGTGACGCGGAAGGGGATCACCTCGGTCGAGGAGCTGCGCGGCGGCACGGTCGCCGTGGACTCGCCGAACTCGGGCTTCGCCTTCGTGCTCTACGGCATCCTCCGCGCGCACGGCCTCCAGAAGGACGTCGACTACACGGTCATCGTCCCGAAGAAGGCGGACGGCACGCAGGACAGCGGCACCCCGGCGCGCTTCACGCGCCTGCAGGCTGGCGAGTTCGACGCGACGATCCTCAACGCGGGCTTCCAGTTCCGCGCCGAGGCGGCGGGCTATCCGGTGCTCGGCCAGATCTCCGACGCGGCCGACCCGTTCATGGGTGGCTCGGGGGTCGCGCGTCGCGACTGGCTCGACAACAACCAGGACCTCGCGATCCGCTTCATCCGCGCGTACGTCGCGGCCGAGCACTACGTGCTCGATCCGGCGAACCGTGATGAGCTCATCGCGCAGCTGAAGAGCGAGTCGAACGGGAACGCGATGGTCGCGACCCGCACGTACGAGCTCCTGCTCCAGCAGGGCGCCGGGCTCACGCCCGACGCGTCGATCGACGTGCAGGGGCTCTTCGGCACGGCGCAGCTCCGCGACTCGTTCGGCGGCTTCGACGAGCCGCAGAACCTGCACTACCTCACGAGCCCGGCGAGCGGGATGTACGACCTCTCGTACTGGCGCCTCGCGACGCAGGCGAACGGCTGGAAGGAATAAGCAGCGAGCAAGCACCTTAGCACGGGCCCGGGGGAGACGATCCCCCGGGCCTTCTGCTTTTCCGGCGGTCGCACGAGGACGGCACCGCCTCGCGCCGTCGGGAGAAACCCCGACGCGCGGGAAGAACACGCTGACGATTTCCGCGACGGATCCCCGACTGCGCGGGATTCGGCAGTTCCGCATGCTTGACGCGCGAATTGCGGAGGCTCGTCTTGCTGCTGCCACAGACCGCGGAGTATGCGCTCCGTGCCGTGCTGCACATCGCGTCGCGCGAGGGCCCGGTGCGTGTCGGGCAGATCGCGGCGGCGATCGGCGTGCCGCACAACTATCTGTCGAAGACGCTGAACCAGCTGGTGCGCGTGGGGCTGCTCGCTTCGGCGCGCGGACCCACGGGCGGGTTCCAGCTCGCCGTCCCCGCCGACTGGATCACGCTGGAGCGAGTCAGCGCCGCGTTCGCGAGCTCGCCAAGTCGTCGCTGTCTGCTCGGCCTCGGGATCTGTGGCCAGGTCCCCGACTGCGCCGCGCACGTTCGCTGGTCACCCGTCGGCACGCAGGTGCGCGAGTTCTTCGCGAAGACGACCGTGGCCGACCTTGTTGCGCCTCCTTCTTCCGATCCCTCGAGGTGAACCGATGAGACCCCCCCTTCGCCGAACCATGCTCGGCGTCGTCACGCTCGCCGCGTTAGGCGGCCTGGCATTCGGCTGCCGCACCGCGGAGAGCAAGGGCGGCGCCCTCGCGGGCGACGCCGCGTCGAAGATCTACGTGCCGCCCGGGAAGCACGACGAGTTCTACGCCTTCCTCTCGGGCGGCTACAACGGCCAGATCGGCATCTACGGCCTTCCCTCCGGCCGCCTGCTGAAGTTCGCGAGCGTCTTCTCGCAGAACCCCGAGACGGGGTACGGCTACAACGAGGAGACGAAGCCCATGCTGCAGACGAGCTACGGCTTCATCCCGTGGGACGACCTGCACCATCCGGAGCTGTCGCAGACGAACGGCGTGCCTGACGGCCGCTGGCTCTTCGCGAACGGCGTGAACACGCCGCGCGTGGCGCGCTTCGATCTCGCCACCATGGAGACGACGGAGATCCTGGAGATCCCGAACACCGCCGGGCAGCATGCGTCCGCGTTCACGACGCCGGACACGAAGTACATCGTCGCCGCGACGCGCTTCAGCATCCCGACGCCCAACGCCGACGTCCCGATCGAGAGCTACAGGCAGAACTTCAAGGGGACGCTGACGTTCATCAATGCGGACAAGCCCGGCCAGATGGACATCGCGTTCCAGATCCTGATGCCCGGCTACAACTTCGATCTCGGCCACGCGGGCAAGGGCGCGTCGGACGGGTGGTTCTTCTTCTCCACCTACAACACCGAGCAGGCCTACACGAAGCTCGAGCTCAACGCGTCGCAGAACGACAAGGACTTCGTCGCGGCGGTCAACTACCGCCTCGCCGAGCAGTGCGTCGCGCAGGGGAAGGCGCAGACCGCCCCCGGGACGTACCTGCACAACGTCATGGACGAGAAGACGCACACGGCGCGCTCGGAGAAGAAGTCCGGCACGCGCATGCTCGCGCCCGCGTCGTGCCCGGGCGTCGTCTACCTGCTCCCGACCCCCAAGTCGCCGCACGGCGTCGACGTCGATCCGACGGGTGAGTACATCGTCGCCGGCGGCAAGCTGGCCACGGTGATCCCGGTCCACTCCTTCAGCAAGCTGCAGAAGGCGATCGAAAGCAAGCAGTTCGACGGCGAGGTGCAGGGGATTCCGATCCTCAAGTACGACGCGACGCTCGCCGGCGAGGTGCAGAAGCCGGGTCTCGGTCCGCTCCACACGGAGTTCGACGGCAAGGGCAACGCGTACACGTCGATGTTCATCTCCTCCGAGATCGTGAAGTGGAAGCTCGGCACCTGGGAGGTGCTCGACCGGATGCCGGTCTACTACTCGGTCGGCCACCTCATGATTCCCGGCGGCGACTCGAAGCAGCCGTGGGGCAAGTACCTCGTGTCGATGAACAAGATCACCAAGGATCGCTACCTGCCCACCGGGCCGGAGCTGTCGCAGTCGGCGCAGCTCATCGACATCTCGGGCGACAAGATGAAGATGCTGCTCGATTTCCCGACGATCGGCGAGCCGCACTACGCGCAGGCGCTCCCCGCGTCGCTGATCGAGGGGAAGCAGGTGAAGTTCTATCGCCTCTCCGAGAACTCCCACCCGAACGTCGTGAAGGCGGAGAGCGAGGGCGGGATCACGCGCACGGGGAAGACGGTGCACGTGAAGATGGCCGCGATCCGCTCGCACTTCGCCCCCGACAACATCGAGGGGGTGCAGGTAGGTGACACGGTCTACTTCCACGTCACGAACATCGAGCAGGACTGGGACATCGTGCACGGATTCGCGGTGCTCGGCAACGAGAACGCGGAGCTGACCATCGCCCCGGGATCGACGCGCACGCTGCGCTGGGTGCCGAAGGCGACGGGCGTCTATCCGTTCTACTGCACGGACTTCTGCTCGGCGCTGCACCAGGAGATGTCGGGCTACGTCCGCGTCTCGCCCGCGGGATCGAACGTCGCCCTGACGGCGAACATCAGCCCGAAGGCGGCGACGCAGATGTCGCGACTGAAGGCGGTGGACGCCGAGAAGTCCAACGATCACGGCGGCAGTCACTAGTCGCGACTGCCGCAGCTCGCTCGCGGGGGCGAGGGAACGATGCACCACGCGCTTCCCTCGCCCCACCTTCCGCGCCACTGGTGGCGCGCCGCACCCAGAGTCATCCCGTGTCGAAGACTTCCCGCATCCTGACCGTCGTCGCGTCGCTGCTGCTCCTCGGCGTGTTCGCGTTCCCGCTCTGGAGCGTGCACCTGACCGCACCCCAGTATCCGGAAGGGATCGGGATGACCATCCACGTCAACACGGTGAAGGGGCTCACCGAGTTCGACCTCGCGAAGATCAACAGCCTCAATCACTACATCGGCATGAAGGCGATCGAGCCGGACGCGATCCCCGAGCTGCGGATCATGCCGTGGATCGTCGGCGCGCTCGTCGTGACGGGACTGCTCGTCGCCGCGCTCGGGCGGCGCGGTCCGCTGTACGCCTGGTTCGGCGCGTTCGGCGCGCTGGGCGTCGCGGGGCTCGTCGATTTCTGGAAGTGGGAGTACGAGTACGGCCACGACCTCAGCCCCGACGCGATCATCCGGATCCCGGGGATGAGCTACCAGCCGCCGCTCATCGGCTCGAAGGCGCTGCTCAACTTCAACGCGGCCTCGTGGCCCGCGCTCGGCGGGGTGCTGGCCGGCGTCGCCTTCGCGCTCGCGGCGACGGCGGTGATCCTCACCGTCCGCGCGGTCCGGCGCCGCGCGGACGAGCCGTCGAGCGCCGCGGGCGCGGCCGCGCCTTTACGCGGCGCGGTCGCCGCGGGGCCCTGAGGGTGAGCGTCCCCGGAGCGATGCGCCGCGCCGCGCTGTTCTGTCTCGTCGCGCTCAGCGCGTGCGCGCGCGGTCCCGGCGCGATCGACTACGGTCGCGAAAGCTGCGATTACTGCCGGATGGTCATCACCGACCCGCGCTACGGCGCCGAGCTGGTGACGACGACCGGGAAGGTGCGCGAGTTCGACTCGATCGAGTGTCTCGCGTCCTACTACGCGCAGGCGCGTGCCTCGGGGACGGTGCGCTCGGCGTGGGTGACCGACTTCGGGCACCCGGGGACGCTCATCCCCGCGGCCACCGCCGTGTACGTGCGCGCGTCGGGTCCTTCCAGTCCGATGGGGAAGGGGCTCACCGCCTTCGCGCCCGGCACCGACAGCCTCGCGATCCAGCGTGTCTCCGGCGGCGGGCTCACGCTGAGCTGGGACGACGTCGTCGCGACGGCGAGCGACCAGGCCGATACGACGCTGCTCGGCGCGAGCGCGGAGCCGAGGGAGACTGCCGCGGGCGTCGCGCCGCGCGCGCAGACGATCGACGTCGCGCCCGAGGGAGCGGTGCGCACGATCGCCCGCGCCCTCGAGCTCGCGCGCTCCGGCGCGCGGATCGTCGTGCATGCGGGGGTATATCGCGAGCCGACCATCGTCGTGCGCAAGCCGGTGGAGATCGTCGGTGAGGGATACCCGGTGCTCGACGGAGAGGGGAAGCGGCAGATCATGACCGTCGTCGCCCCCGACGTGACGGTGCGCGGGCTGCACTTCCAGCACGTCGGCACGAGCTACGTCGAGGACCGCGCGGCGATCAAGGTCGTCGAGACCACCGGCTGCGCGATCGAGGACAACCGTATCGACGACGCGTTCTTCGGGATCTATCTCGCGCGCGTCTCGCGCTGCCGCATCACCGGCAACACCCTGCACGCGACGGGGGGCTCCGAGGCGGCGTCGGGCAACGGGATCCATCTCTGGACCGCGGACAGCGTGACGATCGCCGGCAACAGGATCAGCGGGCATCGCGACGGGATCTACTTCGAGTTCGTGCACGACAGCGAGGTGCGGGACAACGTCAGCGAGGCGAACCTGCGGTACGGGCTCCACTTCATGTACTCGGACGGCTGCCGGTACGAGCGCAACGCCTTCCGGCGCAACGGCGCCGGGGTCGCGGTGATGTACACGAAGCACGTCGCGATGAAGGGCAACCGCTTCGAGCGGAACTGGGGGAGCGCCGCGTACGGGCTGCTCCTCAAGGAGATCAGCGACGTCCGCGTCGAGCGGAACAGCTTCGTCCACAACACCACCGGGCTCTTCGCCGACGGCACGACGCGACTGATCGCGGAGGGGAACGAGTTCGTGGACAACGGCTGGGCGCTGCGCGTCGACGCCAACGCGCAGGACGGGCGCGTCACCGCGAACGACTTCGTCGGCAACACCTTCGACGTCGCGACGAACGGAGGGGAGAGCTCCACTGTCTTCGACGGCAACTACTTCGACGGCTACGAGGGCTACGACCTCGATCGCGACGGGATCGGCGACGTGCCCCATCGTCCGGTACGGTTGTTCTCGGTCATCGTCGAGCGCGACGAGCCGGCGCTGATCCTGCTGCGCAGCTTCTTCGCCGGGCTGCTCGACGCCTCCGAGCGGCTCCTCCCCGCGCTCACGCCGGAGACGCTCGTGGACGCCCACCCGGCGATGCGCCGGCGAGCCGCGCCATGATCGAGATCGCCGGCCTCGTGAAGCGCTACGGGCGGCTGCCCGTGCTCCAGGGCGTGAACCTGCGGATCGCGCGCGGGCGCGTCACCGCGATCGTCGGGCCTAACGGCGCCGGGAAGACGACGCTCATCAAGACGATCCTCGGCCTCTCCCGCGCCGACGGCGGACGCGTCGTCCTCGACGGAGTGCAGCTGAACGGCGGCGTCGACTACCGGGCACGCGTCGGCTACATGCCGCAGATCGCGCGCTTCCCGGAGAACCTGACCGCGGCGGAGCTGCTCCGGCTCCTGAAGGAGCTGCGGGCGAGCACCGATCACGGGCGCGGTACGCCCGATGAGGAGCTGATCGACCGCTTCGCCCTCGGGCCCCAGCTCGACAAGCCGCTGCGCACCCTCTCGGGCGGGACGCGCCAGAAGGTGAACGCGGTGATGGCCTTCCTCTTCCGCCCCGAGCTGCTGATCCTCGACGAGCCGACGGCGGGGCTCGATCCGGTGGCGAGCAGCGTGCTCAAGGACAAGATCCACGCCGAGCGGCGCGCGGGACTGACGGTGGTGCTCACCTCGCACCTCATGGGCGAGGTGGACGAGCTGGCCGACGACATCGCCTTTCTCCTCGAGGGGCGCGTGCGGTTCGCCGGCGCGCTCGATGAGCTCAAGGCTGCCACGCGCCAGGCGACGCTCGAGCGCGCCATCGCGAGGCTGATGACCCAGGAGGCGGCATGAGCGCGATGCGCGGCGGAGTGATCGCGCGGGTCGTGCGCTACGAGCTGCGCGACGTGATCAAGAGCCGCTGGCTGCTCGGCTACGCACTGTTCGTCCTTCTCACGACCGACGCGCTGCTCCGTTTCGGGGGCGGAGGCACGAGAGCGCTGCTCAGCCTGACGAACGTCGTCCTCCTGCTCGTGCCGCTCGTGAGCACGGTGTTCGGGACGATGTACCTCTACAACGCGCGCGAGTTCACCGAGCTGCTGCTCGCGCAGCCGGTGCGGCGCGACGAGCTGTACGCGGGACTCTATCTCGGGCTCGCGCTGCCGCTCGCGCTCGGCTTTCTCGGCGGGCTGCTCGTCCCCTTCGCCTACCACGGGGTGGACGACGCGTCGCAATGGCGGCTGCTCGCGACGCTCGCGCTGACCGGTGTCGCGCTCACCTGCGTCTTCGTCGCGCTCGCCTTCGCGATCGCGCTGCGGACGGAGGACCGCGCGCGTGGACTCGGCGTCGCGATCGCGGTCTGGCTGCTCTTCTCCCTGCTCTACGACGGTCTCGTGCTGCTCGGGGTGATGCTGCTCGGCGACTACCCGCTCGAGCGGCCGCTGATCGCCGCGATGCTCGCCAACCCGATCGATCTGGCGCGGGTCCTCCTGATCATGCAGTTCGACGTCTCGGCGCTGATGGGGTACACGGGCGCCGTGTTCGAGAAGTTCTTCGGCAACGGCGGGATGGCCGTTGCCATCACGGCGCTCGCTGCCTGGGTGGCGGCGCCCGTCCTCCTCGGCGCGCGCGCATTCCGGAAGCGCGACTTCTGACGCGCGCCGATCCACTCACGAATCGACGAGGCACGACACGCATGAAGATTCACCGACTGCTCCTCATCGCCGGCCTCTGTGGCGGTGCCGCGCTCGCCGCCTGCGCGGGCGAGAAGAAAGAGGGCGACGAGAGCGCGGCCACCGCATCCGGCGGATCGCCCGCGGCGAGCGCGACGACGGACGCCGGCGCGGCGTCGTTCTCCGCGAGCCCGCTCACCCCGGAGTCGGGACGCAAGGTCGTCCCCGTCCAGGTGGAGACGGACGCGCAGGGGAACAACAAGTTCACCCCGAACAAGCTCGAGGTGCATCAAGGCGACGTCATCCGCTACACGCTCGTGAGCGGGGTGCACAACGTCCACTTCCTCCCCGACTCCAACCCCGGCGCGAAGGGCCTCCCCGCGCAGCCGAGCGATCTGCTGCAGCTCCCCGGTCAGACGCTCGACGTGAAGGTGACGTGGGGCCCCGGGCACTACTACTTCCAGTGTGACCCGCACGCGCTGCTCGGGATGATCGGGCATCTGGAGGTGGAGGACTAGCCGACCGCGACCGGATCGCCTCGTTAGCTTTCACTGCTCGCCGGGCCGCCAGCACAGCGGCGGCCCGGCGATTTGTTCGACACGACCCTACCATCGATCAACGGCACATCCCCCATGTCGTTCTCGTTCAGGACCATTCTCGCCGTCATCCTCCTCGCGCCAGCCGCGGCGCTCGCGCAGAACGGCCGCGTCGCAGGCACCGTCACCGACGCGTCGAGCAGCAACGGCGTGCACGCCGCGCAGGTGACGATCGTCGGGACCACGCGCGGCGCGCTCACCGACGCGCAGGGTCGCTACGTCATCGACGACGTCCCCGCCGGAACGTACGAGCTCCGCGCGCAGCGCCTCGGCCAGACCACGAAGACCGTCACCGGCATCGTCGTCGGCGCGAACGCCGAGACGCGCGTGGACTTCGCGCTCGAGCGCGCGCCGATCGAGCTCGCGGGGGTGGTCGTCTCCGCGTCGCGGCGCGTCGAGAAGGTGACCCAGGCGCCGGCGACGATCACGCGCATCGAGGCGCGGGCGATCGAGAACACCGTCGGCAACTCGTACTCGGGCGCGCTGAAGGGCGTCGAGGGAGTGGACTTCGTGCAGGTCGGCGTGACGGCGGCGACGATCAACACGCGCGGCTTCAACTCCGCCTTCAACAATCGCGTGCTGCAGATGGAGGACGGGCGCATCGCCGTGCTCCCCGAGTACGGGATGCCCGCCGCCGGCTACACGACGATCCCGAAGGTCGATCTCGCGGCGGTGGAGGTGCTCGTCGGGCCCGGCGCGGCGCTCTACGGCCCCGACGCGTCGAACGGCGTGCTCACCCTCGAGAGCAAGGATGCGAAGCAGTTTCCGGGGACGACGATCGAGCTCGGCGCGGGGACGCGAACGTACCGCGACGTGCAGGGGCGGCATGCCGGCGTGTTCGGCGCTGGACGCTTCGGTTACAAGGTCACGGGCGAGTATCAGAGCGCCGACGACTTCTCGAACCACAACGCCTACGCACCGGTCGCCGGGACGATCGCGCAGGAGCGCAACGCGCACTGGAACACCAGCGTCGCGCGCGCGGCGGGCGCCTTCGACTGGTACCGCGGCTCGTCGCGGCTCGAGGCGAGCGCGGGCGCGAGCCGCAACAATGGCGTCGGCCAGACGAACGTCGGTCGCAACCAGCTCACCGACTGGACGTATCGCCACGCGCAGCTCAAGTACACGAGCCCGCGGTGGTTCGGGCAGGTGTACACGACGAAGTCGAGCGCGGGTGACACGTACGTTCTCAACACCTACGCGCAGAACTACCTGCGCTACCCCGGGATCAGCGACGACTCGCTGAAGCGCGTCTCCGCGTTTCCGGGCGACGGCCAGCTGATGGCGGCGGAGCTGCAGAACAATCTCACGGTCCCCGTGACGGGGACGCGGCTCACCTGGGGCGGACAGTTCCGGCACGACGTGGTGAGCAGCCATCGCCACTGGCTCGCCGACCGGCTGACGGGGGAGGACATCCGCTTCGACCAGCGCGGCGTGTACGCGCAGCTCGAGCAGCAGCTCTCGCCGCTGTTCCGCGTCGTCGGCGCGGGCCGGTACGACAAGCACGACTACTACCCCGCGCAGTGGAGCCCGAAAGCGGGGCTGCTCTTCACCCCGACGCCCGACCAGACGCTGCGCTTCACCTTCAACCGCGCCTTCAAGTCGCCCAACGTCCTGCAGACGCGCTTCTACTTTCCCGACTTCAGCCCCCTCTCGCCGTCGGTGGGAATCGGCGTGATCGGCAACCGCAGCGGGCTGGTGATCAAGGACTCGCTCGGGAACACGCTCCGCAGCTACGACCCGATCGTCCCCGAGACGAACACGACCTACGAGGTCGGCTACAAGGGCGTGGTGCGCAGCGCGCTCTACGTCGACGTGACCGCGTACCGCGCCTTCTTCCGGAGCTTCATCACCCCGCTCGTCAACGTCGC
>DASVXU010000062.1:0-89175 GCA_036392515.1 Gemmatimonadaceae bacterium
GTCGGGATCTGGCACTGGGCGAGCAACGACGGCGGCGGCGAGCCCGACGTCGTGATGGCGTGCGCCGGCGACGTGCCGACGCTCGAGACGCTCGCCGCGGTGGACCTGCTCCGCACCCACCTCCCGCGGCTGAAGATCAGGGTCGTGAACGTCGTCGACCTGATGACGCTGCAGCCGCGCGCCGAGCACCCGCACGGGCTGCCCGACCCGGAGTTCGACGCGATCTTCACGAAGGACCGGCCGATCGTCTTCGCGTATCATGGCTATCCCTGGCTCATCCACCGGCTCACCTACCGCCGGCACAACCACCACAACCTGCACGTCCGCGGCTACAAGGAAGAAGGCACGACCACCACGCCCTTCGACATGACGGTGCTCAACGACGTCGATCGATTCCATCTCGCCGAGGACGTCATCCGGCGGTGCGGGCTCGGTGCGGAGGGGAAGCCCGTCGTCCAGATGCTCGAGCGGAAGTTGCGCGAGCACGCCGAGTACATCCGCGCGCACGGCGAGGACATGCCCGAGATCCGTGACTGGCGGTGGGACGCGGACCGGCTTGGCCCGCCGTCTCGCGGCGTTCTTCCGAGGGCGCGAGCACGGTGACGAGAATCTGCCCTCGCCCGAGGCCGTCGGCGTACTGATTCTTGATCGTCACCTCGTCGTTCGGAATGCCGATGAACTCCGAGAAGCGCATCACGATATCGGCGAGCCCACTCCGACCCGTGTTCGCGCGCAGCTTTTCGGCTGCGGCCGCGCCGTGAACGATCTCGATCTCCGAGCGGAGAAACCCGCCGGTCGTCAGCGCCTCCACCGCGTCCTCCAGCGCTTCGCGCGAGTCGACGAGGCCGACGATGCGATTCTTCGGAAAGTGAATCTTCGTCTCCTCCGCGCCGCTCGGCAGGCTGGCTTCGGAACGATCGCCTGGATGTTCAGTCATGTTCCTCGGGATGAAGGGTTGACTGCAAGTCGACGGTTCGCCTCGACTGCGCGGCGCGCGCCTCGGGCTCCGTCTTCGGCACCGTCAGCACGATCGACACCACCGCCGCGACCACCATCAGCAGGTTCGCGCCTAACGCGACGAGCGCCGCCTCGCGCACGGCGACGTTGTCCTGACGCCCGGCGAACGTCACGAGCCCCGCGACCCAGTCCGCCCCCGAGCCGCCGCTCAGCGCGGTGAAGATCGCCGCCGAGATCGCGACGCCGAACGACGCGCCGAGCGAGGAGGCCATCTTGTAGATCCCCGAGCCCGAGCCCGCCTGGTCGTCCGGGAGATTGGCCAGTGCCGCGTCCGTGGACGGCGTGGCGTAGAAGCCGAGGCCGACGCCGAAGAGCGTGAACGCGACCGCGGCGAGCATCTTGTAGGTGCCGAGCAGCGTGAAGGTCGGCATCAGGAGCGCGACCGACACGCCGACGATCAGCGAGCCCCAGATCATCGGCTTCCGCGGCCCGAAGCGCTGCAGCAGCTTCTCGCCCACGCGGATGAACGCGACGATCGCGATCGCATACCCCAGCGTCAGCAGTCCGGCCGACTGCGCGCTCATCCCGCCGCCGATCTGCACGAGCGACATCGAGACGAGCAGGATCCCCGCGACTGCGTTGAGCAGCAGGTTCGAGATCGTCGCGCCGGTGTACGTCGAGTTCCGGAACAGCCCGAAGTCCACGAAGGCGTTCGCGTTTCCCGATTCGGCACGGTAGAAGAGGATGCCGAAGACGATCGCCGCCGCGAGGAGCGCGAGCGACCCGATGCTCGCCCATCCGAGCTTCGCCCCCTGCGTCGCGTAGACCTGGAGCGCTACCATCGCGATCATGAACGTTCCGATCCCCGCGACGTCGAGCTTGTGGTCCTGCTTCGCCTCGGCGCGGCTCTCCGGCGTGCCGCGCACCATCAGCATGCCGATCGCCGACACCGCCGCCGCGGCGAAGAAGATCCAGCGCCAGCCGACGTTCTGCGCGACGAGCCCGCCGAACAGCGCGGCGAACCCCGACCCGCCCCACGAGCCCATCGACCACAGGCTCACCGCGCGCTGTCGCGCCGCGCCCGACCAGTACGCCTTCACCAGCGCGAGGCTCGCCGGCATGATGCACGCGGCGGAGAGCCCCTCGCAGATGCGCCCGGCGATGAGGAACGCCGCCGCCGGCGATCCGCGTGGCGCGAAGCCCACGAGCAGCGCGCCGACGATCCCGAGCACGAACCCCCACTGGACGACCTTCACGCGCCCCGTGCGATCGGCGACGCCGCCCATCACGACGATGAAGATTCCCGAGAACAGCGCGGTGATCGAGACGGCGATGTTCATCACGCTCGTCTCGACGCCCAGCTCCGTCGCCATCGCCGGCGCGATGTTCAGCACGGTCTGCGCGAACAGCCAGAACGCGAGCACGCCGAGGATCATTCCGTAGAGCAGGCGATCGCTCCCCGCTGATCCGCCATCGGTGCTCGTCCTGTCAGCGCTCGACATGGTCTCCTCTCCCGGAGACCGGGTCGCTCCCCGCGTCCGGGGCGCGCACGGGTGACGGGCCCGCCCAGCGAGCCACCGGAAGCTGCCAACCACGTCGCAGCGCGAAGAGGCGGATCGCGAAGCACAGCGCCGCGCCGACGAGCGCGTCGGCCGTGGAGGGGAAGCGCAGCAGCCGTCCGACGACCACGACGGCGGCGCCGGCCAGCGCGGCGACCGCGTAGATGTCGCCGCGCAGCACGGACGGAACCTCCGCCGCGAGAATGTCGCGCACCATCCCGCCGCCGATTCCGGTCAGCATCCCCAGCAGCACCGCGGTGAGGGGGCCGAGGTGGTACTCCAGAGCCTTCTGCGCGCCCGCGACCGCGAAGAGCGCGAGCCCCCCCGCGTCGAGGATCTGCACGTAGCGATGCATGCGCCTGATCCGCGGGCCCCAGATGAAGATCGCGATCCCCGCCAGCACCGGAACGACGATGTACCGCCAGTCGCCGACGCCGGGTGGGGGATGCACTCCGATGATCAGATCGCGGGTGATCCCGCCGACGTTCGCCGCCGCGAACGACAGCACGAGTACGCCGAAGAGATCGAACCCCTGCCTGACGGCGAGCAGCCCACCACTCAGCCCGAACACGAAGGTCCCCGTCAGGTCCAGCGCCACCACCAGATTGCTGACGGTGAACCCGCGCGGGATCGGAATGTCGACCATCGTCACGCGCCGAGCCACGCCTGCGACGCGACCACCATTGCCTGGACGCCTGTCTCCAGCGTCGGGTGGATGATCGGCGCGAAGCGCGGATTGTGATTCGTCGGCAGCTCTCCGAGGCGATTTTCCGACTTCAGCTTCGCGTAGAGATCCGGATCCGTCCCGCCGACGAACCAGAAGACGGAGGGTACCTTCCACTCCGCGCCGAAGGTGCCGAAATCCTCGCTCGCCGTCGTCGGCTTCGTCTCCGTCACGCGCTCGGCGCCGAAGTGGTCCGCGAATGCGCCGATCACGCGGCGAGTCGCGCCGGGGTCGTTCTGCACCATGCGGTAGCGGTCCAGCGCGACGATCTCGGGCGGTTTCGGCGCGCCCGCTGCCGCTGACTCCGCGTTCACGATCCGCCTGATCGCGTCGAGGACGCGCGTCCGCACCGCGTCGTCGAAGGTCCGGACGTTGAGCTTGATGATCGCCTCGTCCGGGATGACGTTCTCCTTCGTCCCCGCCTGCAGCGCGCCGATGGTGACGACGACGGCGTCGGTCGGCGCGACCTCGCGCGAGACGATCGTCTGCAGCCGCATAACGGTGGACGCGGCCATCACGACGGGGTCGACGCTCGCCTGCGGCATCGAGCCGTGCGCGCCGCGCCCGAACAGCCGGATCTCGAAGGAGTCGCCCGCCGACGTGACGACACCCGAGCGCGAGGCGATCGCCCCCGCCGGGATCGGCATCACGTGCTGGCCGAGAATGACGTCGGGCTTCGGGAACCGCTTAGTGATTCCGTCGTCGATCATCGCCTGCGCGCCCTGCGCGGTTTCCTCCCCCGGCTGGAACACGGGCATGAGCGTCCCCCGCCACGCGTCGCGATGCCGCGCGAGGAGTGCGGCGGCTCCGGCGAGCCACGCGACGTGGATGTCGTGGCCGCACGCGTGCATGACGGGGGTCGTGTGGCCATCGCCGTCTGCGGCCGTGACGTCGCTGGCGTACGGCAGCCCCGTCGCCTCCTTCACGGGGAGCGCGTCCATGTCCGCGCGCAGCATGACAGTGGGGCCGTCCCCGTTCCGGAGGAGGCCGACGACCCCCGTCTTTCCGACGCCGGTCGTCACCTCGTAACCCGCGGCCTTCAGGCGCTCCGCCGCGATCCCGGCCGTTCGGCTCTCCCGCATCGAGAGCTCGGGGTGCGAGTGGACGTCCTTGTACAGCGCCTCGAGATCCGGCAGAAGCTCGTCGAGGTTGCCGAGGATGGCGTCAGCGGCGGTCGCGGTCTGCGGGCACATGGCATCGGCTCCGTATGTATGGCGATCAGTCGTCCGGCATTCTTCGTACCCGCCGAGGCCGGCGCCGACCCCTGCTTCACACGTTCGCGCCGCGCGATCGCGCGGTCGACGTCACCGTCCGCCTCCTCCGACCAGCCACTGATACGCCGCCGGGAATTCGCGACGCCAGAACCACTCCGCGTGCTTTCCGTCCTCGGCGACGAGCGCACGGATCGATGCCGCCGGCCACCCGCCGTCGCGCAGGATCTGCACGATCGCTTCCTGGTCGTGCACCGGCTCGTCGTCCGCCGTCTCCGCCCCGCCGACGACGAAGTACAGCCGCGGTGCCGGCCCCGTCGCGGGGCGAGCGCGCCGCGCGAGCGCGTACACCGAGTCGCGCGCGATCCAGCAGGCACACGAGAACACCCCCGCGCTCCCGAACACCTGCGGGCGGGTCAGCGCCGCGTACAGCGAGATCAGCCCGCCCATGCTCGATCCCGCGATCGCGGTGTGCTCGCGATCGGGAACGGTGCGATAGCGCGCGTCGATCCACGGCTTCAGCGTCTCGACGAGAAACCGCGTGTACGCCTCGCCTTCGCCACCCCCGTAGCGAGGGTTGGTCGCGCGCCACGGATCGTACTCGTCCAACCGGCGCGTTCCCCCGTGGTCGACCGCGACGACGATCGCTCCTTTCGCGCCTCGCGCGACGAGCGAATCGATGGTCTCGTCCACACCCCATTCCCCGGAGAAGCTCGTTGCTTCGTCGAAGACGTTCTGCCCGTCCGCCATGTAGATCACGGGATATCGTGCGCCCGAGTTCGCGTAACCCGGCGGAAGGTAGATCCACACGCGGCGCGAGCGTCCGAGCTGAGGTATCGCGAAGCTGTCGCTCGCGATCGCGACGGATCGGGACGCGGTGTGTGCGCGCGGCGCGGGCTGCCGGCCGTCGCGCCAGCCCGCCACGGTCACTTCGGCGGCGATCGCTCCGCTCTTTGGAATCGCGATCGCTCGATTCGCGACGTCGGCGCCGGCCGCCGTCGTCTCGACGGTCTCCCACGAGCCGAGGGTGAGCTTGAATTCCACCGGTCCGCGCACCGAGTCGGGAAGGGTGAGCGACCAGGATCCGTCCGCGGCCCGCGACAGCGCGTATCCCGGCGCCGCGGGATTCCACGAGTTGAAGCTCCCGGCGACGTACACCGTCGCCCCCGCGGGCGTCGACTGGGGCAGCCGCGCGAGACGGATGGTGAGCTGCGCGCGGGCTGCGGTGCTCCATAGCGCGATGGTCAGGGCGGCCGCGCCGAGTGTTCGGTACACTGCGATCTCTCTTCGTGAGGGTTTGTTCGATCCGCTCAAGTTGCGCTCTCGCGCTCCCCGCCAGAAGTGCGGGCTGGCGCTCCGCTCCCGGACGCGGCATGGTAGGGCATGGCCAGCCCAGCGCTGATCGGCCCGCAGCCGCAACGCACCCCCTCGGGATCGGCCGGCGAACGCCGCCGCCGCTCGCTTCCTCCCGATCTGCTGCGCGCGGCGTCGCGCCGTCTCGGCGCATTCGGGCTCATCGCCGCCGGCCTCTGGACGGTGGCGACTCTGGCCGGCCACGTCGCGGGCGACGTCATGAGCAAGGGCCGGTATCCGTGGAGCAGCTTCACGGCGACCGACGTCATAGCGCTCGCCGGCGCGCTCGTCTCCATCGCGCTCTTCGCCTATACGCGTCGCTCGCGACGTGATCCGCGGCGCGTGCTCGACGTCGGCCTCGCGTACATGGTCGTCACGGCGCTGCTGCTCGGGGTGATGTTTCACTGGGACCCTGCTCCCCCCGACGCGATGATCTATCCGCAGATCTCGTGGATCGGCGCCACCATCCTGATCTTCGCCGCGCTCGTGCCCAACGCGCCGTGGAAGACGTTCGTCGCGGCGTTCCTCTCCGCCGCGATGGGGCCGTTAGGCATGCTCACCGCGTACCTCCGCGGCACCTGGCACACGAGCTCCCCCGCCGAGCTCACCCTCCTCATGCACTACCCCGACTTCCTTCTCGTCGGAGTCGCCGTGGTCATCGCGAGCGTGCAGACCCGGCTCGGCGAACAGGTGACGCGCGCGCGCGAGATGGGGAGCTACCACCTCGGCGAGATCATAGGGAAGGGAGGGATGGGCGAGGTCTACCGCGCGACGCACCGCATGCTCGCGCGGCCCGCGGCGATCAAGCTGATCCGCCCCGAGACTCTCGGTCCGCCGGGGAGCGACGCGCGCGAGATCACGCTCAGGCGATTCCGGCGGGAGGCCGAAGTCGCCGCGAGCCTGCGCTCGCCGCACACCGTCGAGATCTACGACTTCGGCGAGACCGAGGACGGGACGCTCTACTTCGTGATGGAGCTCCTCGACGGGATGGATCTCGAGACGCTCGTTCGCGGGCACGGGCCGCTCCCGGCCGCGCGCGTCGTCCATCTGCTGCGCCAGGCGTGCGAGTCGCTCGAGGAGGCGCACTCGGTCGGTCTCGTGCACCGCGACGTGAAGCCGGCCAACATCTTCGTCGGCCGGCAGGGAATCCTCCACGACTTCGTGAAGGTGCTCGACTTCGGGCTCGTGAAGCCGACGTTCAGCCCGGGCCACGAGCCGACCCTCGCCACCGCCGAGGGGCTCACCCCCGGCACGCCCGCCTACATGGCGCCGGAGATGGCGCTCGGCGAGACGATCGACGGGCGCGCCGACGTCTACGCGTTAGGCTGCGTCGCGTACTTTCTGCTCACGGGCACCCTCGTCTTCGAGGCGGAGAACGCCCTGCAGATGATCGCCCGTCATCTCCAGGCGGAGCCCCTGCCGCCCTCGCGCCGGACCGATCATGCGATACCGGCGTCGCTCGACCGGTTCGTGGTCGCCTGCCTGGCGAAGACCCCCTCGGCGCGTCCCGACGCCCCCGAGTGCCGACGCTGGCTCGCGCGGATGGGAGAGCCGGAGTGGGGTGAGGATCAGGCCGTCGAGTGGTGGCGGGCGCGCGAGAGGACGACGACCTCACCGCTCGCCGGGCCCCTCCCGCTCCGTTGACGCCTCCTGCGTCGGGACGCCACCCGTCCCGCCGCGGATCTCGCTGTGCCGGATCTGACCGCCGATATTCGCCGTCCACGCCATCATCGCGGCGACGACCGCGGCGCCGGCGAGTCCCGCCATCGGCACCCAGCGCGGGAGTGAACGCGCTCTGAACCGCCAGAGCGCCAGGAGCGACATCAGGCCGAGCGCGCCGAGCGCGATCGTCGCCGCCAGCGCCGCCTCCTCGTGCGACTCGATCAGCCCCTCGGAGACGCCGGGCAGATTCTCGACCGCGTCCTCCGCGGCCCCGCCCGTCAGATACACGACGATCGCCACCACGCCGAGGATGACGAGCAGGCCGAGCCCGTCCTTCGCTCTCGACGGCTGTTTCCGCGCCACCGCCCACGCGAGCAGCGCGAGCGCGAGCAGCGTGCCGAGCACCGGTATGTGATTCAGCAGAAGATGTACGTGCGCCGTATTCATGTTCGCCTCCGGACGGGCAGGGGTCGCGCGCCAGGATACGCCGGGCGCATTCGCAACGTGACTCCTGCCCTCCCCGCGATCTGTCGGAAGTTCCGCGGGAATCCGTCGGGCAACTGACGTCAGCCTTCCGCCGGGTTCACGCGCGTCGCCTCGGCGATCTGGTCGGAAGGGAAGAGGATCACGCGCGTTCCGGCGTCGAGGCCGCGCACCACTTCCACGGTCGCCGCGGTACGGTGTCCGAGCTCCACAGTGCGCGTCCGTGCGCGACCCTCCTCGACGACGAACACGGACCACCGGCCCTCCCGGCCGAATACCGCGCTCGCTGGGATAGTCAGCGCGTTCGCGCTCTCCCACACCGTGACGCGAACCTCGACGCGGAAGTTGTCGCCGAGCGCCGGCGGCGACTCGAGCAGGGTGAGGGTCACGTTCACCCGCTGCTCGTCGACGCCTAACGCCGACACCCGGGTGAACGCCGAGGGCTCGATCGTGCGAACACGCGCCCGCAGTGGATGGCCTCCACCCCATTCGTCGATCTCGGCGAGGTCTCCGACGGCGAGCTGCACCGCGTCCGAGGACAGCACGTCCGCGGTGATCTCCAGCGAGCTCTCGTCGCCGATCTCGACGAGCGGAGTTCCCGCCGCCACGATCCGCTCGCTCGCTTCGGGAATCCGGAGCACGCGACCGTGCGCCGGCGCGCGTACCGCGACCTCCGGCGCGCGCCCCGACGCACCGAGAAGCGCGGCGCGCGCTGCGTCCACCTCCGCGGACGCCGCGCGTACGCGAGCTTCGGCCGCCGCGAGATCGTCCACGCGCGCCGCGTGTGCGAGGCGCATGCGCTCCAGCTCCTCCTGCGAGATCGCGCCGGCACGGAAGACGATCTCCCGTCGGTCCGCTACCTTCTTCGCGTCGGTCTCCGCGAGTCGTGCCTGTCCGAGTCGCACCACCGCCTCGTGCAGCGCCGCCTGCGCTCCGAGGAGTCGCGCTTCGCCCTGCTGCCGCGACGGTGCGTCGAGGGGCATCGGCGCGATCCAGGCGACGACCTCACCCGCCGTGATCGCGTCCCCCTCGTGAAGCGCGATGCGCCGGAGGCGGCCCGTCACCGGTGCCGCGACGACATAGCGGTCGCGAACGCTCGTTCGCCCTTCCGCGTCCACGGTCGCGCGCATCGGGCCACGCGACGCGAGCGCGGTCTCGACTTCGACCGGCTTCGGTCGCATCAGATACACGATCCCAGTGACCGCGGCGACGCCGACCGCGGTCACGATCACCCGCCTCCGCGTGATGCGCATGATCCACCTCCTCCGGTTCACTCCGGTGCCTTGAGCACCTCCACCATGCTCAGCGCGTTCAATCGCTTCCACATCGCGATTCCCGCGATGAGACTCGCCACGCCGACGACCCCGATCGCCGCCAGGTAGGTTCTCGCGGTGACGAAGACCGGGAACCTGTACAGCTCGGACGCGAACGCGGCGGCGATGAGGTGAGCGAGGCCGAGCCCGATCGCGAGGCCGAGCGGTGTTCCGAGCGCGTCGATCGCCCCCTGCTCGCCGAAGAGCAGCGCGGCGACCTCGCGGCGCGTGAAGCCGAGCACGCGCAGGCTCGCCAGCTCGCGACCCCGCTCGGAGAGCGCGATCCGCGCGCCGTTGTAGAGGACGCCGATCGCGAGCACCGCGGCGAGGATCGACACGATCGTCGTCGTCATGGTGATGTTCTCGCTGATCATCCGCTCGAAGCTTTCCATCATCCCGCGCCGGCTCGCTGTGGATGCCACACCGGGAACGCGCGCCAGCGCGTCGAGCGCCACCGTGCCCGTGCCCGGATCGAGTGCGAGGTTCGCCCCGGATATCACCGGCCCCTCCCCCAGGAGCCGGTTGAGCGCCCCGAGCTCCATGTACCCGCCGAGGCCGAGCAGCTCGTCGAGGAGCGCCGCGATCACCACGCGCCGCTCCGCGCCCCCACGCTCGAACAGCTCGACCGTCACGGTGTCGCCGCGTCCCACGCGCAACGCGCGCGCGAGGGTCGTCGTGATCACGAGCCCCGACGGAGGCATGGGATGGGCGCGGCCGTCGGCGTCCACGAGCCGCCGGAGGGTCGCGTCGGGCGCGAATCCGAGGATCGCGATCTGGCGCGAGCGGCTCCCCGCTCGCACTCGCACCGGGACGCTGCGGAAAGGCTCGACCGCGCGCACCCCTTCGATCGCCGCGAGCTCCAGCGCGGCGCGCGCCGGCCGCGCACGCGTGAAGCTCACCGCGACGTCTTCGCGCTCGACGATCGTGTACTGCAACCGCCCGATGTAGCGCGCGACGTCGAAGGCGAAGATTCCCGCGACGAGCACCCCGGCCGCGAGCGCGACCCCGGCGACCGACGCGAGCGTCCGCATCGGGCGGTGCTCCACGCTGCGCAGGACCATGCGCATCGACGACGATAGCCCCTCGCCGAACCCCAGGCGCTCGACCAGGAGGGCGTGGTACACCGCCGGCGAGGGCGGGCGCATCCCCTCTGCTGGCGCGAGCGAGGCCGCGCTGCGAACCGCGCCGAGCGCGCCGAGCACCGCGGCGAGCGCGCTGACACCGACCGCGAGGAGGATGAGCGGGAGGCTCGTCTGATGATGGAACTCGGGGAAGCGGAAGACGGGCTTGTACAGCTCCGTGTATCGGCTGCCGATCCACGCCCCCAACGGAACGCCCATGATCGTGCCGGCCGCGACGGCCGCGACACCATAGCCGATGAAGTGCACCGCGACCGTCGCGCGCTCGTACCCGAACGCCTTCAGGGTGGCGATCTCCTCGCGCTGCGTCGCGACCAGGCGCGAGAGCACGATGTTGATCAGGAACGCCGCCACGCCGAGGAAGATCGCCGGCATCACGACGCCGAACGCCCGTAGCTGGTCGATCTCTCCGGCGACGACGCGGTTCGATGGCTGGTCCACCCGCGCGTAGGCGTGCCCCCCACCGTACGGCCGCAGTATCGCGTCCACGCGCGCGATCACCTGCTTCTCCCGCGCCCCGGGAGCGAGGACGATCGCGACGTCGTTGAACGAGCCCTCCATGCCGTGGAGCGGGCCGAGCACGTCGCGATGCATCCAGAGGATGCCGAACTGCCTGCTGTCCGCGAATTGCGCGAACCCCGGCGCGAGGTTGTGCACGAACTCCGGGGAGTGCGCGATCCCGACGATGTGCAGGCTCTGCAGGCGCCCGTCGATCACCGCGGCGAGCGAGTCGCCCGGCCGCAGCCGGTGCGCTTCGGCGAAATGCTCGCCGACGAGCACCTCATTGTCGCCTCCCCGGGCGACCATCCGACCCGTGCGGACGTGGACGCGGTTCACCGAGGCCGACGGGGCGGCCGGGTCGATCGAGAGGATGTAACCCGTCGCCGGCGTCGCGACCCTCGGAACCTCGATCAGCGCGCTTGCGGCGACGCGTGTCGCGACCGCGCTCACCCCGGGAATGGCGCGCAGCCGCGCCGCGAGCGACTCGGGCGCGCGTGTCAGCGACGCGAAGACGTCGGCGAAGCGCGCACGATGGTAGTACGCGTCACGCGTGCGCTGGATCGTCTGCAGTGTGCTTCCCATGGCGACCACCGCCGCGATCCCGCACGCCACCACGGCGGCGATCGAGAGGATCTGTCCGCGCATTCGCGCGAGGTCCCGCAGCAATTTCCGGTCGAGGGCGCGCATCGCCGGTCACCATGTGAGCGCGTCGGGGGGAACACGAGTCTCGTTGCGGCGATCCTCGACGACGCGTCCGCTCGAGATCCGCACCACGCGGTCGGCCATCTCGCCGATGACCACGTTGTGCGTGATGACCGCGGTCGTCGTCCCGAGCTCGCGGTTCACCTTCTCGATCGCCTTCAGCACGAGCTTTCCCGTCTCGTGATCGAGCGCGCCGGTCGGCTCGTCGCAGAGCAGCACCTCCGGACGCTTCGCGATCGCTCGCGCGATCGCCACACGCTGCTGCTCACCGCCCGACAGCTGCGCGGGAAAGTGTCGCCCGCGCTCCGAGAGCCCGACCAGCGCGAGCGCCTCTTCCGGGCGCATCGGGTTGCGGCTGATCTCCGTCACGAGCGCGACGTTCTCGAGCGCCGTCAGGCTCGGGATGAGGTTGTAGAACTGGAAGACGAAGCCGACGCTCTCCCGGCGATATCGCGTCAACGCCCGCTCGTCGGCGGTGGTGAGGTCGCGCCCGTTGAACTTCACCGTCCCGCTCGTCGCGACGTCGAGGCCGCCGAGGATGTTGAGCAGCGTGGACTTTCCGCTCCCCGACGCGCCGAGGAGCACGAGCAGCTCGCCTGCGTAGAGATCGAGGTCCACCGCGCGAAGCGCCTGCACTTCGACGGCACCCATGCGATAGATCTTGCCGAGCGCGCGGATCTCGAACACGGGCGGTACGTGGGCCGCGACCAGCACCCTTCCGCTGCCCATCTCGAGGGGCCTGGTCGCGACCGCCATATCACCCGTCCCTCAGAAGCTGACGTACAGCTCGTCCTTCACCGAGTGCACGCCCGGCGCGTTCCACGCCGCGCGCTCCGCTTCCTGCCGCTCGGCCCAGGTTCGCACCGTGCCGCGCAGGATCACCTTTCCGTCCTGCGTCTCGACCTCGATCTTCTTCGCGCCCAGCTCCGCGCTCCGCTTCAGCGCCACCTCGATCTTCGCCTTGACCTCGGGTGCGGAGATCTTCGGTCTCACGCTGATGAAGTTGGTCAGCCCCTTCACGCCCGTCAGATACCTCACGGAGCGCTCCGCTGCGGCCTTCTCGAAATACCAGTCCACCGTGCCCTCGAGGGTGACCCAGCCGTTCGCGACGCGCGCCGTGATCTTGGCGTCGGGGACCTCGATGTCCCAGCGCAGGGCGTTGGCCGCGGCGTGCGCGATCTCCGTGTCGGTCCGGTCGGAGCCGCCGGAAAGCTTCACGTGGAGATCGTCCGCGAGTGCGCGGATCCCGCTCACGCGCTCCGCCGCCTGCTCGGCCGCGAACTTCTGCGCGTACGTCGGCACGGTGCCCGTCAGCGTGATGACACCATCCTTCACCGCGACGCCGATCTCGGCCTCCCTGATGCTCGGCTCCCACCTCAGCTCGTCCTGCACGTCCTTCTGCAGCTGCAGATCGCTCTTCATCGTGACCTCCGCGTTGATCGATCCGTTCATCCTGCTCGCGATGGATGAAGCGCGCGGCGCGGGGCGCGGTCTGTCGGTGAAAGCGCGTCAAGTCGTCGGGAGTGTCGTGTCGGTGTGAGCATGGGTAGGGCGTTCCCTCGTCAGGGAGCGATTCGCCCGACAGACCGGTCGCGTCTCCGCGGCGGATCTTTGCTCGGCGGCCGCGCGCCGGCCGCGCCTTCAACGAGCCGAGGCCGATATGACAACTTCATTTTTGCAGACGCCCCCGACCCCCGCCGCAACGGTGCCGTCCCCCACCGCTCCGCCGAAGCCCGCCAGCGTCACACCCGTCGTGCTCTGGTTCGACCAGGTCGGCCGCGCCGACATCGCGAGCGTCGGCGGCAAGGGAGCGAACCTCGGCGAGATGACCCGCGCCGGGCTTCCCGTTCCGCGCGGCTTCGTGGTGACGACCTCGGCGTACCGCGCCTTCCTCGCGGAGAACGAGCTGGAGCCGAAGATCGCCACGCTGCTCGTCGATCTCGACGTCGACGACACCACCCGGCTGCGCGCAGCCGCCGACGAGATCCGGAAGCTCGTCCGCGAGGCGCCGATTCCGCGCGCGATCCAGGACACCGTCCTCGCCGCTTATCGGAGGCTCGCGGAGCTCGAGCACCTCGACCATCCGGTCGTCGCGACGCGCTCATCCGGGACCGCCGAGGATACGGCCGAGGCATCCTTCGCGGGGATGTTCGAGAGCTTCCTCAACGTGCGGGGTGAGGAAGCGCTCCTCGCGCGCGTGAAGCACTGCTGGGCGTCCGGGTTCACGGCGCGCGTCCTCTTCTATCGCGCGAAGCAGAACCTGCCTCCCGAGATGCCGGTCGCGGTCGTCGTACAGCTGATGGTCGCCTCCGAGAAGTCCGGCGTCCTGTTCACCGCCGATCCGGCGCTCCACGATCCGCGTCACATCGTGATCGAGGCCGCGTGGGGGCTCGGCGAGGTGGTCGTCGGTGGTCTCGTGACGCCGGACCACTACGTGCTCGACAAGGCGAGCGGACGGATCATCGCGCGGACCATCGCGCGGAAGGAGTTCATGCTCGCGCGCGACGAGGTCACCGGCGACACGCGGCGCATCGATCTCGACGACGAGCCTCGCGCCACGCAGCCGGTGCTCACCGACGGGGAGCTGACCGCGCTGCTCGGCTACGCGAAGCGCACCGAGGCACACTACGGCGAGCCGCAGGACATCGAGTTCGCGATCGGGAAGGGAGGGATCTTCCTCGTGCAGACGCGGCCCATCACGACACTCGGCCCCTCGCGACCCGTTCCGGCTCCGGAGGCCGAGCATTTGCCGATCGTGCGGGGCCTCGGCGCGAGCCCCGGCGTCGCGACGGGAACGGTGCGCGTGCTGCTCGAGCCGAGCGAGGGCGCGAAGCTGAGGGCGGGCGAGGTGCTCGTCGCCCGGCGCACGTCTCCCGACTGGGTGCCCGTCATGCGGCGCGCCGCGGCGATCGTGACCGACAGTGGCGGCATGACGTCGCACGCATCGATCGTGTCGCGCGAGCTCGGGATCCCCTGTGTCGTAGGCACCGCGCAGGCGACTGTGCGACTGCGCGACGGGATGGAGGTGACAGTCGACGGCGGCGCCGAGGTCGTGCTGCCGGGACGCGCCGAGCAGCTCGACCGGGCGAGGGCCACCGCCGCGCCCGAGGCGGGCGCCACCGTGGTGGCGGCTGCGCCGATCACTGCGACGCGTCTCTACGTCAATCTCGCGGAACCGGAACGCGCGGCCGAGATCGCCGCGCGTGACGCGGACGGGGTCGGATTGCTGCGCGCCGAGTTCATGCTCATCTCCGCGCTCGACAACCAGCACCCGCGCCGGCTGCTCGCTGACGGCAAGGGCGACGAGTTCGTTGCGCGCATGGCGGCGAAGCTGCGCGTCTTCGCCGAAGCCTTCGCACCGCGCCCGGTGATCTACCGGGCGATGGACTTCCGCTCGAACGAGGTGCGCGGGCTACAGGGCGGCGACGAGTTCGAGCCGGTCGAGGACAATCCGATGATCGGCTACCGCGGCTGCTATCGCTACACGCGCGAGCCCGAGCTCTTCGCCCTGGAGCTGCGCGCCATCGCCGAGGCGCGGCGCGGGCTCCGCAACCTGCACCTGATGATTCCCTTCGTTCGCACTCCATGGGAGCTGCGCGAGTGCAGGAAGCTGATCGACGCGAGCGGGCTCGGCGCGGATCCGGAGCTCGAGCTCTGGATCATGGCGGAGGTTCCGTCGGTGGTCTACTGGCTCGAGGAGTACGTGAAGCTCGGGATCTCCGGAGTGTCGATCGGCTCGAACGACCTGACGCAGCTCGTGCTCGGCGTGGACCGCGACAGCGAGATCGTCGCCCCGCTGTACGACGAGCGCGACGGCGCCGTGCTCGACATGGTGCGCTCGATCATCGAGAAGTGCCGCCGTCTCCGGATCAGGTGCTCGATCTGCGGGCAGGCGCCGTCGGTGCATCCGGAGTACGCGGAGCTTCTGGTGCGCTGGGGGATCGACTCGATCTCGGTGAATCCCGATGCGCTCGAGCGCACGCGTCGCAACATCGCCGCGGCGGAGCGGCGCGTGCTGCTGGCGAAGGCCCGCGAGCCGCGCAGCTACCCCAGCGGGCGGTGAGGTGTGAGGAGGAGTGTATGGTGACTCGTGACCGGCGTTGACGGCCGGTAACGCCCGTCGCGAGTCACGCGACACTCGACCTCACCCCTCACGCCCGTCGGGTAGTCTCGCCGGGAGCTCGGGCGCCGGGACGAGGTATCGCTGGAACCACTCCCGCGCGAGGGCGCACACCTCGGCGAGCGCGCCCGGCTCCTCGAACAGATGGCCGGCGCCGTCCACGACGCGCAGCGTGTGATGGCAGCGCAGCTTCTCCGCTGCGTCGCGGTTGAAGTTCATCACGACGAGGTCGTTCCCGCCGACGATGAGGAGCGTCGGCGCCATCACCTGCGCGAGCGCGCCCCGCGCGAGGTCCGGACGGCCGCCGCGCGAGACCACCGCGCGGATGATCTGCGGGCGCGCCGCCGCGGCGACGAGCGCCGCTCCGGCGCCGGTGCTCGCTCCGAAGTAGCCGATCGGGAGCGACGCGAGCTCCGGTCGCGCCGACGCCCAATCCGTCACGGCGACGAGCCGCCGTGCGAGCATCGCGATGTCGAAGCGGAGATGACGCGTCGCGGCTTCCGCGACTTCTTCCTCGGGCGTGAGCAGGTCGAAGAGAAGCGTCGCCAGGCGCGCGTCGTTCAGCCCGCGGGCAACCTCCCGGTTGCGCGGGCTGAGCCGGCTGCTGCCGCTGCCGTGCGCGAAGATCACCAGACCCCGCGCGCCGGCAGGGACGACGAGATCACTCTCGAGCGGGACGCCGTCAGCGGAGACGAGCGCCGCGGTAGTCTGGGTCCCGTGCTCCCCGATCTGCGCCATCGCACTCTCCCGTCACGCGGTCGCGAAGCTCGTCGTGCCGTTCGGACGCTCGGGGCGGCGCGGCCCGCGCGCCATCTCCAGCAGCTCCTGCACCTCCTCGTCGGTGGTCTGCGCGAAGTCGTCGTACCACAGTCCGACCCCGTAGAACGGCTCCGGACACACCGCGCAGACGCAGTCGTTGGCGGTCCACTTCAGAGCTGCACAGGTGGCGCGGGCGCCGACGGGCGCCGCGGCGATCACCGCCGCCGGCTCGTGCTGACGCAGCGCCACGACCGCGGCGCGCATCGTCGCCCCGGTCGCGAGCCCGTCGTCGACGACGATCACCGTCTTCCCCATGAGCTTCGGGAAGGGGCGGTTTCCGCGGTAGACGGCGTCGCGCCGCTCGAGCTCACGCCGCTCGTCGCGCGTGATCCTCTCGACCTCGCCGCGCGGGATGCCTAACGAGTGGATCGTGTGCTCGTCGAGAACGCGGGTCCCGCCGCTCGCGATCGCTCCCATCGCGAACTCCTCGTGGCCGGGAACGCCCAGCTTCCGCACCACGAAGACATCGAGCGGCGCTCCCAGCGCGCGCGCCACCTCGTACGCCACCGGCACTCCACCGCGCGGGAGCGCGAGCACGATCGTGTCCTTCCGGCCCGCGTACTCGCGCAGCTCCTCCGCCAGGCGTCGCCCGGCGTCGTGCCGGTCCCGAAAACCGCTCCCAGTCATTCCTCCTCCTCGCGCCGAACGTTTCCAACCTGCTGGAGAGCCCGCCAAGCGTCTGTCAGGGGAGCTTCGGACACCGGCGACCGGAATTGCACGCGCGCACCGTCGGGTCCGTTTGTCGGGACTGGTGCTCACGACGGGACGGGCGATGCCCGACGAGCATCAGGCGCGCCACCGACTTCGCGCCACGCGTCTGGCTCCAGCTTGGGGACGCGGTCGCGTGCCGGCGAGGCAGGCGCGCGCTCACCTCACAGGAGGCCCCATGCGCAAGCTCGCTGCTCTCCTGACGTCGCTCGTTCTCGGCGCTCCCGCGCTCCACCCGCAGAGCACGGCGCCGATCTTCGAGCTGCGCCCCTTCGCGGGCGTGTCCATCCCGACGTCGCGCCAGTCCACTCTCTATGGCGAGTCGGTGCTCTTCGGCGCGCAGGCGGGGCTGGAGATCAAGCCGACCTTTCACGTTCTCGCCACCCTCACCTGGATCCCCGCGCACTACCGGCTCGGCGTCTCGAATCCCGACGTGAATCTCTACCAGTACGACGTCGGGACCGAGTTCGGGATCGCCGCGCCGATGGAACCGGAGTGGGTCTTCAAGCCCTTCCTCGGTCTCGGCGCCGGGGGGCGGACGTATTCGTTCAGGGCCTCCGAGATGTACACGCGTACCGGGTTCGCGGCCTACGGCTCCGCGGGTACCGAGCTCCAGCTCCATCGCGTCGCCTTCCGCTTCGAGGTGCGCGACAACGTCTTCCGCTATCGCGATCCCATCGGCGCGCGAGCGAGCTGGATGCGCAACGACGTCGCCTTCTCGCTCGGCCTCGCGTACCACTTCCGGTAGCCCACGCTCGACGCCCCGGGCTTCCCGCTCCCCGGCGCCAGCGGCAGAGACTGGCATGCCGGATGCCTTGGTATCCCCCGCGCACGCCATGGAGGCGTGCTCGGGGAGAAACCAGGATGACGATCTTCGGAAAAGGCAGTGTTGCCGCAGTCACGCTCGTCGCCGCTCTGGCGGCGGCCGCGTGCGGCCATCGGGACGATGCGCGCGATACCACCGCGCTGCTCCCCGCCGGAGCGCGGCAGGACACGCTCTCGGCGATCGAGCGTACCGGCGCCACCGGGACGACCACGATCACGACGACCACCACGATCCAGCACGGTGCGGGATCGGTCGCCCCCGCGACCGCGCCGCGGCGCACCACGACGACGCACAGCTCGACGTCCAGCGGCTCGGTGAGCTCGGGAAGGACCGGCTCCTCCGGCACCACCACGACGACCACTCAGACCCAGCGCACGACGACGGTGAAGCACACCCAGCGTGACGCGGCGATCGGTGCCGCCGCCGGCGCGATCATCGGCGCGACGACGAGCAAGGACAAGGTGAAGGGCGGAATCATCGGCGCCGCCGCGGGCGGTGTCCTCGGCGGCGTCATCGGCAACAACGTCGACAAGAAGAAGAAGCCCGTCACGCCCTGAGCTCGTCGCGGCTGTCGGCTCAGTAGTAATCACAGGAGCCGTGGAGGGCAGGGAGCAGGTTGTGGCGAGCAACGGCTCCCCATGACCCCTCGACGCCCTCCACGGCTCCTGTTACGACATGCCAGGGCCCTGGAACCATTGTGGTGCGCGCCGGGCGAAACCATCTCACCCGACGCGACGATCGCTCTACTGGCTTGCCTTCTTCGCCGTCGGCGGGAGCATCCCGTTCAGGCGCATGTAGTTCGCGATCTGGCTGTAGTGATCCGCCCAGTCCGCGGTGGTCAGCGTCATCACCGCAGCGCGCGTCATCGTGCGTCCGCCGAACATCGGAAGCTGCTCGGCGAGCTTCGTGTCGTCCACGGCGCCGAGCGCCTGGTCGCAGAACGCGAACGTCTCCTTGAGCCGCGCGACGAGCGTCTCCTTGCTGTCCGTCGCCGCGACCTTCGTCCGCTGCGGCGCTTTCTGTCCGCCGATCGTGCCGCAGAGGAAGTCGTTTCCCTGCGCGAGGTGCACCACGATCTGGCCGACGCTCATCTGCGCGGCGGTCGGCTTGTACGCGTACTTGTCCGCCGGGATGTCCTCGGCGGCGGCGATGAGGTTCTTCGCCGCCTGTTGCGCGTTCTCGCGGAACGCGGTCGCGACCGGGTTCGACACGGGCGGCTGTGGCGCCGCCGCGGGCGCGGCCTGCTGAGCGGCGACGATGCCCGGGATGAGCGCCGCCGCGGCGGCGGTGATCAGGGTGAAGCGCATGGAGCGACTCGCGGATGGAGGGACAGCGAATGTGCGAGCGCGCGCGATTTCTGTCCAGCCCGCGCCGCTCGCTCCGCTATCGGCGCGGCTTGCTGGCGAGAGCGAAGCAGCGCGCGAGCACTTCCGCGACCACCGCCTCCGACTCGCCCGCGGTCGTCGCGGCCGCGCCGCCGCCCTGGGTCCGCGCGCGATCGATCAGCCGCTGCGTGAACGCGACGATGCTGGTCGACGATGCGCCCATGCGTCGCCAGTAGGCGACGTAGGCGCAGAGCGCGTCGTCCAGCGACTCGGTCGAGTCGTTTCCGTCGATCGCGTCGTGCAGCTCGTCGACGAGTCGTGCCGTGATGTCAGCGAGGTTGTCGCCCATGCCGGGAAAAATAGCGCGCTGTGCTCAGAGCGCGAGCACGATGCCCCGCGCCGGCGGGCTCCAGCGATCGTGCTCGTACGGACGGAGTGCCGCGGCGATGATGTCGGCGTACACGTCCTGCGCTCCCAGCTCGTGCCCGTTCCGCGCCGCCGACGAGCGCGATCCCGTCGTCGCGAGCAGCTCGAGCAGCAGCGCGCGCGTCTCGGTGCGCGAGCAGCCGTGCTCGCGCCAGTACGCGCCATACGCCACCAGCGCGGCCTCCAGCGTGGCCGTTAGGCGGCCGATGCTGAGCGCGATGTGCAGCTCATGCTGGATCGCGACGAGGATGGGGACGAGTTGGAATGCCACGACCGTCAGGAAAGCAAGGCGAGTGCCTTGTCGGGAAGCCTTCGGGAGGGCCTGCGACCCGCGTCGATCGGACACGGGTCGTTCGCAACTTTTTGCGGAGTGCTACTATTCGTACCCGCGGGGGCGGGCTCAGATCCGTCGCGGCTCCCCCCGGCGATACGGCTCCCCCGCGTAAGCGCGGTAGATCACGTTGCCGTCGAAGGCGAGGAGCTCGCGGGCCCGGTCCAGCGTCGCCGGACGGGTGAGCCGATCGAGCACCCGACCCCGATCGACCCACTCGACGGCGCGCGTCTCGTCGCTGGGTCTCGGCTGGCCGCCGGTGGGGTGGCAGAGGAAGGCGAGAAGGAGGCGTGCCGGGGGCGTCGTGTTGCTGTAGACCGCCGCCAGCCGGTCGGCCGCGACCTCGATCCCCGTCTCCTCGCGCACCTCCCGCGCGACGGCGTCGAGGACCGATTCCCCCTCCTCGACCTGCCCCCCCGGGAGCTCCCAGCCGTGCCGCCCACCATCGACGAGGAGAACGCGGTCGCGGGCGTCGCTCACCAGCGCGACGACCGCGACGACGTGTCTGGGATCGGACATCGTCGGCCGCTCCTTGCCCGTGATCGCGCTCGCCGTCGGTACCCGGCTATTCCGTCGCGTGCAGGTCGGAGCTCTGGATCTTCTTCCGCGTGGGCGCGACGGGCGCGGTCGCGAGGAGGCTGCGCAGCTCCTCGTCGGACATCATCATCCAGTTCGACGGGAACTCGGCGAGCCGGCGCTTGGTGCCGCTTGGCAGCGACTCGAATGCGAGCCACCCGTTCTGGAGGTCGCCGAGGTTTCGCGGCGAGCTGCTGATGGCCTGACCGGGGACGACGGCCCAGACGCGCCAGCGCTCACCCGCCTCATCGGTGAACTCGCGAATGCGCTCGAGGGTGCTCGTGCCGAGTTCGGCCGTCCCTCCGCCTTCCGACGGGTGCGCGCGCCTCGCCGTCCGGATGGCGATCATCTCCTCGGTCGTGCGGGCGGCGGCCAGCAGGGCGTCGTCGAGCTTCAGCAGCTCGCCCGTGGTCTCCGGGGTGTCGCCGCTGACCGCGGCGCGACATGCCTCCTCGAGCTGGCGCGCGAGCGCGTCGCGTGCCTCCTCGAGCTTTTCGTGAGGCGATTCGGAATCGCTGAAGGGGATCTCGCTCATCGTGGGCGTCCGAGCCTGGTCAGCCGGGTTCAAGCGCAACTGACGTGCCCGGAATTACCGGCCGGCGGCTCCCGCCCCGGATCGGCCGCCGCTCAGAGCCGCGCGTCGTTGTGGAAGTCCGGCGCGGGACGCACGATCCCGGTCCGACCGCGCTCCGAGGCGGTACGCGGCGGGCGGTCGGCGAGCTGTCCCTCGCAGAGCGCGCGGAGCGCGACCTCGCTCAGGCCGAACCAGTCGCGGGGGTAGTCCCAGAGACGGCGGACCACCTGCTCGTTCTGGCAGACCAGGCAGCGGTCGGCGCGCCCTCCGGGAACGCGGCGGGCGTCGACTTCCGCGATGAGCCACTGGTCGTCGCCGGAACCGACCCGGCGCTTGCGAAGAATATCCATCAGTGCTGCCTAACGGTCTGGCGGCCGCTGCCGCCGGCGGATTCCCGCGCGGCCGGGGCGGCCTGCGACGGGTCGGGGGGTGAAAAAATCGATTGTACCATTTCACACTTCGTGCCGCACGGTACGGTGGAGCACGGCGCGCCGGGTCTCCGGCCGATCCTTGCCCTCGTGCGCCGCGCTCGCGATGTTGCGGCTGCACGGAGCGCGACGGCGCGCCACCGGACGAACAGTGTTCACCGGCCCGCACGCGCCGGCTGCCGCATGGGTCCGCCACCGCGCCGCGGGCCCTCACCGCACGACGACGATGACCGAGACGCTGCGCATCCCCGATCACGCGCCGCCCGCCGCGCCCCGACCGCGCGTCACGGAGCGCGTCGCGCCGGACCGCCTGCGCGAGCTCGCGGCCCTCGCGGCGGTCGACGCCGAGCGTCCACTCGCCGAGGTGGCGGCGCCGTTCACCGGCGGGCCGTTAGGCACCATCCCTCATGGCGCCCCCGACGACGTCCTCGCCGCCGTCCGCCGCGCCCGTGAGGCACAGCGGGCATGGGGCGCCCGCCCGGTCCGCGAGCGCGCCGCCGTCCTCACCCGGTTTCACGAGGGCGTCCTCGCGCGCCGTGAGGAGATCATCGACCTGATCCAGCTCGAGTCGGGAAAGGCTCGCCGCTACGCCTTCGAGGAGGTCGTCGACACCGCGCTCGTCGCGCGGCACTACGCGGTGCACGGGCCGCGCTACCTCCGCCCGCGCCGGCGGCGCGGCGCGCTCCCCGTGCTCACGTCGACGGTCGAGCTCCGCCACCCGGTCGGCGTCGTCGGCGTCATCGCGCCGTGGAACTTCCCGCTCATCCTCTCCGTCACCGACGCCCTCGCCGCGCTCGTCGCCGGCAACAGCGTCGTCCTCCGCCCCGACATGCAGAGCTCCTTCAGCGCGCTCTGGGCGGCGGAGCTGCTCTACGCCTCGGGCCTCCCGCGCGACGTTCTCCTCGTCGTCACCGGCGACGGCGCCGAGCTCGGGCCCTCGCTCATCGGCGCCGTGGACTTCGTGATGTTCACGGGGAGCACGCGTACCGGAAAGATCGTCGCGCGTCAGGCAGCCGAGCGCCTCATCGGCTTCTCACTGGAGCTCGGCGGCAAGAACCCGATGATCGTGCTCGAGGACGCCGACGTCGACGCCGCGGTGGATGGCGCGATCCGCGGCTCCTTCGCCGGCGCCGGCCAGGTCTGCGTCTCGATCGAGCGCTTGTACGTCGCGCGCTCCATCCACGATCGCTTCGTCGATCGGCTCGTGGCGCGCACTCGCGCCCTGCGGATCGGCGCGTCCTTCGACTACTCGGTGGACGTCGGCACGCTCACCTCCCCGCGCCAGCTCGCGACGGTCGAAGCGCACGTCGCCGACGCGGTGGAGAAAGGCGCGACCATTCTCGCCGGTGGACGCGCGCGCCCCGACATCGGGCCGTTGTTCTACGAGCCGACGGTGCTCGCGGGCGTGAAGCGGGGAATGAAGGCGCACGCCGAGGAGACCTTCGGCCCCGTCGTTTCGATCTATCCCTTCGACACGGTCGACGAGGCGATCGACGCGGCGAACGACACGCCGTACGGCCTCAACGCGAGCGTCTGGTCGCGCAACAAGCGCGCGGCGCTTCGGGTCGCGAGCCGCATCCGCGCCGGCACCGTGAACGTCAACGAGGCGTACGCCGCGACCTGGACCGCGACCGGCGCGCCGATAGGCGGGATGAAGGAGTCCGGAGTCGGCCGCCGCCACGGCGAGGAGGGGGTGCTGAAGTACACCGAGGCGCAGACGATCGCCGTGCAGCGCCTCTTCCCCCTCGCCCCTCCCCCGTATCTCGACGAGACGCTCTACACCCGCCTGATGTCTTCGGTCGTGCGACTCCTCGGCCGCATCCCGGGACTCCGCTGAGCCGCGCCGGCCCGTGAGCACGGTCCTCTTCACCGGCTTCCCTGGCTTCCTCGGCAGCGAGCTTCTTCCGCGAGTCCTCCGCCGCGAGCGGGACGCCAGCGCTCTCTGCGTGGTGCAGCGGCGGTGGATGCCCACCGCGCGCGAGCGACTCGCGCGCATCGAGGCGCGCGAGCCCTCCGTCGCCGGGCGCACGCGGCTCGTCGAAGGCGACATCGTCGAGCCGCACCTCGGCCTCCGCGACGCCGAGGCGCTGCGCGCCGACGTCACGTCGATCTATCACCTCGCCGCGGTCTACGATCTCTCCGTCCCGCGGGAGCTCGCGATGCGCGTCAACGTGCAGGGCACGGAGCGCGTGCTCCATCTCGCCGCGCAGTCGCCGCGCCTCGAGCGGCTGCACTACGTCAGCACCTGCTACGTGAGCGGCCGGTACCGCGGCGTCTTCCACGAGAGCGATCTCGACGTCGGGCAGACCTTCAACAACCACTACGAGGAGACGAAGTACCTCGCCGAGGTGGCCGTGCGACGCGCGATGCGCGGCGGGATGCCGGCGACGATCTACCGGCCGTCGATCGTCGTCGGGGACAGCGTCACCGGCGCGACGCAGAAGTACGACGGTCCCTACTTCGTGCTGCAGTGGCTCCTCCGCCAGCCGCGCGTGGCGATGATGCCCGTCGTCGGCGACCCGCGCAGGACGGAATTCAACGTAGTCCCGCGCGACTTCGTCATCGACGCGATCGAGTGGCTGAGTGGCCGGACCTGCACGCTCGGCGCGACCTTCGCCCTCGCCGATCCGCAGCCGCCCACCGTGGACGAGGTGCTCGACGCGCTCGCCGAGGCGGCGGGGCGCCGCGTCGTCCGTATCCCGCTCCCGCTCGGCGTCGCCAAATGGTCCATCGAGCGCGTGCCTGGTGTGTATCGTCTGATGCGCATCCCGTCGAGCGCGGTGGACTACTTCGTCCACCCGACGCGTTATGACTCCGCGGCGACGACGACCACGCTCGGCAGTGGGGGGATCGTCTGCCCGAGCTTCGGCAGCTATGCGCCCGCGCTCGTCCGATTCATGCGAGAGCACCCCGAGGTCGGCTCCGCGGCGATGGTCTGAGCGGGCCGGCCAGACACCGGCCCACTCAGCGAATGAAGATCTTCGGACAGCACGACGAAGCGACGATCAGGCAGTTCTCCGACGTGAAGGAGCGCGCGGTGGACGCCGCGCTCATGGCGGACGGCCACGTCGGCTACGTGATGCCCATCGGCGGCGTCGCCGCCTATCGCGACCAGGTCTCCGTGGTCGGCGTCGGCTTCGACATCGCGTGCGGGAACGCGGCGATCCGCACCGACCGCACCCTGGCCGACCTGGGCGAGTCCCCGGAGCGCGCGCGGAAGACGCTCGCTCGCCTCGCCGACGACATCGCGCGCACCGTGAGCTTCGGCGTCGGGCGCCGCAATCAGGCGGACGACGCCCCCGTCGGCGATCCCCTGTTCGACGATCCCGCGTGGGACGCCGTTCCGGCCAAGGAGCGGCGCGGCCTGCTCGTGAAGGCGCGGCAGCAGCTCGGCACGGTGGGCAGCGGGAACCACTACGTCGACGTCTTCGCCGACGAGGAGGGCGCGCTCTGGGTCGGCGTGCACTTCGGAAGCCGCGGCTTCGGGCACACGGTCGCGTCGGCCTTTCTCGCGATGGGTCAGGGAAAGGAATGGGGAGAGCGCGCTCCGGAGCGCGAGGTGCTGCTCGATGTGTCGCAGCCGATCGGCCACGACTACTGGCACCTCATGAATCTCGCCGGGCGTTACGCGTACGCCGGCCGCGAGTGGGTCGCGCGCAAGGTCGTGGAGCTCATCGACGGGCGCGAGCTCGAGCTCGTCCACAACCATCACAACTTCGCCTGGCGCGAGACCCACAACGGCGAGGAGGTGATCGTGGTGCGCAAGGGCGCGACCCCCGCCTTCCCGGGGCAGAAGGGATTCATCGGCGGCTCGATGGGCGACGACGCGGTGATCGTCCAGGGCGTCACGGCCGATACCGCGAGCGAGGAGCTCACGCGGACGCAGCGCGAGGCGCTCTATTCGACGGTGCACGGCGCCGGGCGGGTCATGTCGCGCACGCAGGCGGCGGGGAAGCGGAACCGTCGCACGGGCAAGGTCCTCTCACCGGGACGTCTGACCCCCGAGATGATGCAGCAATGGATCGGCGAGAAGGGCGTCGTCCTCCGCGGCGGTGGGCTCGACGAGAGCCCGCACGTCTATCGCCGCCTTCCCGACGTCCTCGCCGCGCAGGAGGGGACGATCGAGGTCCTGCACCGGCTCCGTCCACTCGTCGTCGTCATGGCCGGCGCCGACGAGTTCGACCCGTACAAGGACTGACGGTCGTCAGGCGCGCGCGGCGCGCGGGCCCTCGCGCCGCAACGCGAGGCCTAACGCGATGAGCGACAGCGCGAGGCTGAGCAGCCCGAGCACGAGCGGGCCGCGGCCGCCAAGCGGCCGCGGACCGCTCTCGACGATGTCGGTCACCGAGGCGGGCGTCTTCACGTCCTCAGCGCCCGTCCATTCGACGCGTTCGCCGTCGGCGTAGGTCTGGAACACCGGCCACACGAGGCGCGCCGCACCCTTCGGGTTCACCGCGATGAAAGGCAGCTCGACGAAGCGCTGCGGCGGGAGCGTCCCGGTCCACACCGCGCCGATGATGCGCTGCGCCGAATCGAGCATCGGCTGCACCGTCCACCCGGGCACGTCGGCGAAGGAGATGACCTTCGCGTCGGTGGGGAAGCGGATCTCGATGCGCGTCGTCGCCGAGCCTTTCTCGTTCGGGACACGGAGGACGTAGCGCTCGTAGGCGCCGGGCGCGGAGGTCTTCGGGTAGACGACCGCGTGCGCGAGCAGGGGGGCGGGGGCGATCAGCGCGGCCGCGAGGAGGAGCGAGCGTGCGAGCATGAGCAGAGAGATAGTTCGCGAGGAGATTCCTAACGTGGCGCGATGGTCGCCAGCACGCCGCCGAGGGCGCTCACGGCCAGCATGACCGCGATCTCGGCGCGCACCGAACGGCGCAGTCGTCGGCGCGCCATCGTCGTGTCCATCCGCGGAACGATGCGGCGGTGATAGGCGCCGAAGAGCAGGAGGACGAACAGCCCCGCGAGCTTGAGCAGGACCACGCGGCCGAAGTTCGACTCGTAGAGCGCGGGCAGGGAAGGAAGGAAGAGCGCGCTCTGCGCGATCCCCGTCCCCAGCACCAGCGCCACCGCCCACAGCGCGATTTGCGAGACGCGCCGCGCCCCCTGCACGTAGCGGTCGCCGTGCCGCTCGGCCGTGACGATCCATAGCAGTCCGCCGAGCCAGAGCGCCGCGCCGAAGAGATGGATCGCCTTGAGCGGGATGCTCCAGTAGGGGAGGATCACCGCCGAGTGCCCGCTTGCGCCCGTGATCAGCGTCGCGAGCACCGCGAACAGCGCCGCCAATCCCGGGCGACGCGCGAGTCCCACCGCCCAGAGCGCGAGCAGTGAGAGCGCGACGCGCGCCACCTCGAGCGCGCCGGGCGTGGTGGATGTCGCCGTCATCACCGCGTCCACCGGCGCTCCCACTCCGCGCGCGACCTCGAGCGCCCAGGCGACCGTGTACGACGCGAGCAGCACCGTCGCCATGACGCCGAGGATCGCCGCCAGCCGGATCGGGCGCGGGCCCGACAAGGGAAGGATCGCGATCATCATGAGGAGACCCGCGAGCGCGAGCAGCGCCGTCACCGCGCTGGCGCGCAGTATCCGCGTCGCGCGGCTGAGGTCGCGCTCCGTCCGCCCCGGGGTGACGCGGGTGCTCATCGTGTCGCTGGGCGTCTGCACCGCGAGCGCCGCCGAGTCTCCGTCGGCGCCGGCGATGCGGAAGGAGATCCGTCCATCCACTCGATGCCCGTCGGCGGAGACCACGCGCCATCCGACCACGTAGCGCCCTGGCGGGAGCGTGCCCGGCGTCGCGAGGAGCGCGTGCACGTCGTGTGGATCGACGCCCGCCGCGAGTGCCGGCGCCGACTGGGGCGCCGCCTCCCACGCCAAGGCGCTCATCGACGGCTCGAGCGGCTCGGAGAAGACGAGCCGGATGCGCGCCGGCGAAACGCTCAGCACCGCGCCGTCTCGAGGCTCCGACGAGAGCAGCGACGCATGGAGCAGTGCCGCCCGAGCCACCCTCGCGTGCGCGAAGAACGCGGCCCCGAGCACGACGACGATCATCGCCGCGCCCGCGGCCGCGCGACGCGTTCCGCCGATCAGCGCGCCCACCGCAGCCCGAGATACACCGTCCGCCGATCGGAAGGCTCGAAGTACTTCCCGGCGGCGTTGTCCACCTGCACCGACTGCGATTGCACTCGATCGGCCAGGTTGCGCGCCGACACGAACGCGCTGCCGCCGAGCGACGCAAACGTCCACTCGGCGCGGATTCCGATGTTCGACCAGGGCTCGTTCTTCACGGTGTTCGCGCTGTTCACGTTGTAGGCCGCGGGCGCGACCTCGATCGAGGGAGTGATCGTCAGCCCGGCGGGATGAACATACGTCAGTTGCGCGCTCGCGTAATGCCGCGGCGCTCCCGGGATCTCGTGTCCCGCGAAGGTCGCGTCGCGCAGGTAGAGGTAGCGTGCGTAGGTGTATGACGCCTGGTACGTGATGCGGTCGCTCGTCGCGCCGTGGGCGAGCAGGCTGCGTGCCAGCTCCCCCGCGATGCCCACCTCCACGCCGCGATGGCGGCTGCGTGGGACGTTGCGGTACGTCGGCACGGTGAAGGGCGCGTTCGGGAACGGCTGCACGTTCAGGTTCACGATCTCGTCGCGCAGCTCGACGTCGTACGCCGCGACCTCCCACGAGATCGCCGCGGCGCGACGCCGCGCGCCGAGCTCGAACTGCCACGCGTCCTGCGCATCGAGCCGGTTGAAGCCGCCCTGATTGCCGAAGCTCGTCAGCTCGAGCAGCAACGGCGGCTCGACGGTGCGGCTCGCGTTCGCGAACAGCTGCGTCTCCCCCAGCGCGTACAGCGCGCCGAAACGCGGGGTGATGGGCGTGTAGACGCGTCGGTCGGACTGGTCGCCGTTCGAGAGGAAGTAGTCCGCCACCCGCCGCACCGAATGGTCGTAACGTCCACCCGCCGTGAGCGTGAGCCGCCGCGTGACGGACAGCGCGTCCTCGAAGTAGCCGGCGAGGCTGCCCACGCGATCGCGCTCGTCGCGCGTGAGCGCGCCGTGCGAGCCGCGCACGTTCACGTACTGGCGGTTCTGCATCGTGAGCCAGGCCGGCTGCACGCCGATCGTGAACCGGTTGTCGCGCGCGGCGATCGCCGTGGTGTTCTCGTAGCGCATCTCCATGCCGAAGTCGTGGCTGATCTGCGAGATCACCTGGAAGATCGGATGGTCGATGTTCCGGAACTGGAGGTACGGACTGATCTCCAGCCGCTGCGTCGCGCTCAGCTGCGCCCGCAGCTGCACGCCGAGATGATGCAGGTCGTAGTCCCGTCCCCACCGGTTGGCCACGTTGGTGGAGTCGGCGGCTCGCGGATCGGCGCTAATCTGCGACGCGGTGAGCGATCCGGGCAGATGCTCCTGCACGTGCGCGAAGATGTAGAAGGCTCGCGTGTCCACCGTCGGCGACAGGCGATACCCCGCGTGGAGATTCAACCGGTCACGCCGGTTCGACGACCAGTCGCGGTAGCCGTCCAGCGAGGTGCGTGCGTAGCTCGCGTAGTAGTCGAAGCCGCCCCTCCTGGCCCCCGAGGAGAGCTGCGCCTTCCGGTAGCCGTAGCTCCCGCCCTCCGCGAAGACGCCGACCGGCGACGCGGTGTACCCAGTCTTCGTGTCGAGGTTGATCGCTCCGCCGAGCGTCGAGCCTCCGTAGCGCAGGGCGTTCGCGCCCTTGTAGACCTCGATCGCCTCCGTGGTGAGAAGTTCCAGCGACTCGAAGTCGGTGAAGCCGTCGGCGTTCCGGTAGGGCATCCCGTTGACGAGCAGGTTGATCCCTCGCGCATGGAAGTTCGACCGCAGCCCCGAGCCGCGCACGGAGATCTGGCTCTCGTCGGCCGCGCCGAAGCGCGACTGCACGTAGACGCCGGGGGTGAATCGGAGCACGTCGGCGAGGTTCGCCTGACGCGTCGCGCGGATCGCCGCCGGCTCGATCAGCGCGACCGAGCCGGGCACCGTCTGCAGCCGCGAGCGCGTCTCCGCGATGTCGCCGCGCGAGCCGATGACGGTCACCGCGCTCAACGTCGTCGCCGCGATCGGCTCGAGCACGATGTCGGCGGTGGTGGAGACGGCGGCGTCCACCCTCACGCTCCCCGGCACGTAGCCGGTGCGCCGCGCGGTGAGCGCGTGCGGCCCCGCGGGAAAGCTCGGGATCGTGAAGCGTCCCTCGACGTCGGCCTGCGCGACGGGCGAGGTGGCTGAATCGATGAGGATGTAGGCGCCGACGACGGGCAACCCATCGGTGCCGGTCACGCGACCGGCCACGGTGCCCTGGGCGAGGAGCGCCGGCGCGCCGAGAAATGCGAGCGCGCACGCGCCCGCACGAATGAACGAGAAAATGTTGGACATTGAGTTTTCCGAATCGGTCGAGCGGACACGAAGTGCGGGGCGAGGACGCCCGCGGCCGCGTGTGCGATGATCCGCGCGGCGAGGTTTCGCCGCGCGCTACGGTCTACGCGATTGGCGCGACCGGGGGACCGTTCGGAAAGGGAAGCGCGAAGGGGACCCGGGGGCGTGCCGGCGTCGCGTACTCGGCGGGGACGCCGACGTGCGCCGTGCCGATCGGCTCGAGCGAGGCCGCGATAGGAGCGGGGAGCGTCGCCGTGGCGCCGCTCGCGCTGCAGGCGCCGATGCAGGTGCAGGCGTGGTGCTCGCCGTGCGGGGCGCCGCTTTCCGGGGAGGCGTCGTGGTCGCCATGCCCGGCGTGCGCTCCGTGCATCGTCACGCTGGCGCCGGCAGTGGCCGTGCCGTCGTGCATCGGGCAGTGATGATGCAGCAGCCCCGGCTCCCCGAGCAGCACGGGAAGCCAGACCGCCATCAAGGCGGCGAGCAGTCGCGTCCACGGTGTCCGTCTCATGCGCGACCGAAAGCTAACGAGCGCCGCGCGATCTGGCGATCACGCGGCGCTCGCGTCCATCAACGCTCGATCAGCGCCCGCCGAAGCCGACGTTGAGCGGCGCGAAGCGTCCCATGCGGTCGTACGGCGCGGACATCCGCCCGTACGGCGTGCCCACCGAGATCCGTCCGAGCATGCGGTAGTCGACGGTCCCCGTCCCCGCGACCGCGAGTCCGGCGCGCCGCGCGGTGAGATAGCTGAACGTCGCCGGGATCTTCACGAGCGCGGAGTCGCGCGACCGCAGCGAGATGTTCGCGTCGTAGTAGCCGTCGGTGAGCCGCGTGTCGCCGACGTAGAGCTGGTAGCTCAACCGCGGCGCCTGGACGTCGTAGTCGTTCGGGTTGTAGACGCTGACGACGATGTCCATCGACCCGCCCGTGAGCCCCGCGCCGGCGAGGCGCACATCGCGGATCGCGACCGAGGGATCATCGAAGGGAACCGGCGGGACGTACGGCGCCGGCGCCCTCGATCCTCCACAGGCCGCGGCGACGGCGAGAGTGAGTGCAGCGAATGCCTTGCGCATGGTGCCTCCGAACGGGTCGTGTCGGGCTCCTTCTGATAAACCAGACTGATCCATTGGTTCGGGGGCAACGGGTGATGGAGAACACAGTGGGGAGGAGCGAGGGGACGACGGAGCTGCGCGCGGGTCTGCGCCCGAGTCCTATCGCCTTGGCATCAATCACGAGGACAGCACGCGAGGACCACCCAGCAGACAGAGGATTGCTCCGTGTCCTCCGTGGTCCTCGCGGTTCCCCTCCGTGAGTGATGCCATAGCCATCAGTGGCCCCGGCGCCGACCCCCTGGAGTTCCGCCGTCGTCCGACGCCCGTCTCCCTCAATGAAAGTCGTGTGAGTGGTACACGAGCGCCTCCGCGCCCTCCTCCTCGGGGTCGAGCCGCTTGAACGCCGTCGCCACCAGCGATGCGAGCGGGCCGTCGCGCTCCACTCGCCCGTACACCGCGAGAAAGGTCGAGAAGCGCACGACCTCGCGGTGCGCCTCGTCCATCTTCCGCGACACGATCACCTGCGTCTGCCCGTGCTCGTCCTCGAGGAGGATGAACACCGTCCCCTTCGCCGACTGCGGCCGCTGTCGCACGATCACCAGCCCGGCGACGATCACCTGCTCCCCGTGCCGGCACTGCTGCACCTCCGCCGTGTCGCGCGCGCCGATCTTCCGCAGCCAGGGGCGGAAGCGCTCCATCGGATGGCCGGAGATCGACAGGCCTAACGCGTTGTAGTCGGCGACGACCGCCGCGTGGTGGTCGAGCTCGCGCGGCGCGAAGTCGTCGCTCCGCGAGGGCGCCAGCGGTAGCACGTCGCCCACCGCGCGCATCGCCTGCCACGCCGCGCGCCGGCGGTCCGGCTCCCACGCCGCGAAGGCGTGCGCCCGCGCCAGCGCCGCCGCGTCGGCGCGGCTCAACCGCGCGCGCCGCACGACGTCGGCGATGCTCTCGTACGGCCGCGCCGCGCGCCCCGCCTGCAGCGCCTCCTGCGCCCGGTCGCCGATCCCGCGGATGAAGCGCCACCCCAGCCGCAGCGCGGGACGCGCCGGGTCGTCCGTCTCCTCGTGCGTGCAGTCCGCGCTCCCCCCCGCGAGGCAGGGCAGTCGCACCTCCACCCCGTGCCGCCGCGCGTCCTGCACCAGCGTCGCCACCGAGTAGAACCCCATCGGCTGCGCGTTGAGGATCCCGATGTAGAACTCCGTCGGATGGTGCGCCTTGAGGTACGCCGTTGCATACGCGATCAGCGCGAAGCTCCAGGCGTGGCTCTCCGGGAATCCATAGTTGGCGAAGCTCTGCAGGTCCTCGACGATCTGCTCGGCCACCGTCTGCTCGACCCCGCGCTCGATCATCCGGTCGCGCAGCTTCGTCAGCGCCGCGACGAGCCGCGCCTGCTTGCGCTGGTTCCCCATCGTCCGCCGCAGCTCGTCCGCCTCGGCCGCCGTGTAGCCGGCGAGCACCTGCGAGATGCGCATCGCCTGCTCCTGGAAGATCGGGATCCCCATCGTCCGCGCCAGGACCTCGCGCAGCGCCGGATGCGCGTACTCGACCGCCTCGCGCCCGCGCCGCCGCTCGGTGTACGGGTTGACGAAGCGCGCCTGGATCGGTCCGGGACGGATCAGCGCCACCTGCACCACCAGGTCGTACAGCCGCTCCGGCTTCGTGTGGACGAGGCTCGCGATCTGCGCCCGCGACTCGATCTGGAAGGTGCCTAACGTGTCCCCCTTCGAGATCATCGCGTATGTCTTCTCGTCGTCCTGCGGCAGCGAGTACAGCTCGGGACGCGCTCCCGTCCGCGCCTCGATCACGTCGAAGGCGCGGCGCGTCATCGCCAGCGCGCCGAGTCCGAGGAAGTCGAACTTCGGGATCCCCACCGCGTCGAGGTCGTCCTTGTCGTACTGCAGGATCGTCCGTCCCATCGTCGTCGGCTCGACAGGGCAGTACTCCCCGATCGGCGCCGCCGAGAGCGCGAAGCCGCCGGGATGCGTGCTTCGCATCCGCGGCAATCCTTCGAAAGCACCGATCGCCGCGAGCAGCGCCCGCCCGCGCGGGCTCTCGATGTCGAGCCCGAACTCCTTCGCCATCCCCTCGCGCAGCTTCTCCACCCCGATCGACGGCTCGGCGTAGTGCAGCCGCTTCGACAGCGCGAACGCCTGCTCGGCGGGAATCCCGTACGCCCGCATGCAGTCCTGGATCGCCGTCGGCGCGCTGTACATCTGCACCACGCAGGCGATCGCCGCATGCGCGCGCCCGTAGCGCTCGTACACGTAGTCGAGGATCTCCTCGCGCCGGTCGTGCTCGATGTCGACGTCGATGTCCGGCGCTTCCGTCAATCCGTCGACGCGGCTCTCCGAGAGAAAGCGCTCGAAGAGCAGCCCGTGCTTCACCGGATCGACCGCGGTCACGCCGAGGCAGAAAGTGACCGCACTGTTCGCCGCGCTCCCGCGCCCCTGGCAGAGGATCCCGCGCGAGCGCGCCTCGCGCACCGCGTCGTGCATCACGAGGAAGAAGCCGGAGAAGCCGAGCTTCGCGATGACGCCGAGCTCGTGCTCGAGCTGCCTCGTCTGCGCCTCGCTCAGCGTCGCCCCCCACCGCTCGCGTGCCCCCTCGAAGGTGCGCTCACGCAGCCACGCGTCGGCGCTCGCCCATGCGGGGACGGGGAAGGCGGGGAGGGGAGGGCGCACCCAGGCCAGGGAGAACTCGCAGCGCGACGCGATCTCCCGCGTCGCCGTGAGTCCTTCCTCGCGCCCCGCCCACCGCTCGGCGACGCGCTCGGGGGGCTGCAGCATCCACTCGTCGTTCGGCAGGAGGAGCCCGCGCACCGCCGCCTCGTCGAGGGTGCACTCGTGTCGCAGCGCGGTGAGCACGTCGAGCGCGCGCCGTTCCTCGGGGAGGGCGTAGCGCGGGTCGCCGGCGACCATCCACGGCACGCGCTCCCGCTCGGCGAGCTCGATCAGCGCCGCGGCGAGCGCCTCCTCCCCGCGTCCCGCCGCGTGGTGCTGCACCTCGACCGCGACGTTCTCCGCGCCGAAGACCTCACGCCACTCGGCGAGGAGGCGCGCCGCCTCGTTGCGCTTCCCCGCGCGGACGAGCGCCGCGAGCCGGCCGTTAGGCGGCCCGCTCAGCGCGACGACGCCGGAGGCGCGCTCGCGCACGTCGCGCCAGGTGAGGGCCGGCCGCCCGCGTGCCGGCCCCCCCTCGGGCGACGCCCGCTTCTTCGCGCTCCCCTCCGGCCTCGCCCACGTCCGCAGCTCCCCCGACCGCGACCGCGTGATCAGCGCCGCGATGTTGCGGTAGCCTTCGTCCGTGCGCGCGAGCAGCGCCAGCGGCCTTCCGTCGACCACCAGCTCCGCGCCGACGATCGGCCTGATCCCCTGCCGGGCGCACTCGAGCGCGAAGCGCACGACCCCGCCGAGGTCCGCGCAGTCGGTGAGGCCGATGGCGGAATAGCCGAGCGCCGCCGCGCGCGCCGCGAGCGTCTCGGGCGACACGGCCGCGGCGTTGAAGGAGAAGGCGCTGTGGGCGCGGAGCTCGAGGTGCAATACCTTATGGCACGAGGCTAGTGTCATGACTCCCGAGTCATGAGCCACTCGTCAGAGCGGCCATGGAGCAGCTAACAGCTGTCATCTGGCCGGTCTGCCCCGTGCCTCGTGCCAGGGCCGTGATGACACTAGCCTCGTGCCCCATGGTCCTAATCCCACCACCCCTGCACGAACCACAGCTCCAGCTGATCCGGATCGCGCGTCACCTGCGGGTTACCGGTTGCCGGTTGCCCGTTGCCGGTTGATTGCTCGTCGCTTGTTGTAGTTGCTCGCTCGTCGCTCGTTGCCGTTGCTTGCTCGTCGCTCGTTGCCGTTGCTTGCTCGTCGCTCGTTGTAGTTGCCGTACCCAAGGGTAGATCTCTGAACAGCAGCACGAGCGCCTCCTCCGTCAGACAGGTCCAGTACTCCCGCGATACCGTCGCTCCTTCCTCCAATCCCGCGCTCACCCGGTCCGGCCCCGCCGCCGCGAGCACCTCGACCAGCGGCAGCCCCCGCCGCGCCCTCGCTCCTTCCGCCAGCCGCTCGCGGTAGCGCACCGGCATCGGCGTCCCGCGCCGCTCCCGCGTCGTCATGATCACCCGCCGCGGCTCGGGCAGCAGCCGCAGCGACAGTCCCATCGGCCGCTCTCCTTCCTCGCGGCCCGGCTCCCGCACCACCGCCGCCACCTCGCGGAACTCCATCGCCCGCCAGCGCAGCCGCTTCTCCGGCAGCGCGTGCGCGCTCGTCGCCAGCCGCACCGCGCGTCCCATCTCGTCGTCGGTGAGCCGCGCGATCGCCGACTCCGCCGCCGCCCCCGACTGGAAGCCCTGGTCGAAGAGATCCCCCTGCGGCGTGTCCAGCTCGTGCACCGACTCCACGCGCAGCGCGATCCCCGTCACGCCGTCGGGAAGTCGCAGCCGCTCGAGCTCCGCGCGCAGCAGTCGCAGCCACGCCGCGCGATCGGCGCTCGCCCGCGCGCCGCGGATCTTCCGGTCCACCGTGCTCCGGTCGGCGAGGGTGAAGCGCAGCGTCAGCACGCGCGCCATCTCTCCCCACGCGCGCAGCTCCTCGCAGATCCGCTCGAGCAGCCGGTTGGCGACGAAGAGCAGCCGCTCCGGATCGTCGGTCTGGAACTCGAGCCACTCGAGCGACGCCGAGGGCAGGGCACGCGGCGTCAGCGCGAAGATCCGCCGCTCGTCTTCTCCACGCGCCAGCTTCCACAGCGCCGTCCCCTCGGCGCCGAAGCGCACCTCGACGGCGTCCGCGCCTAACGCGGCGAGGTCGCCGCAGGTCTCGACGCCGACGTCGGCGAGCGCGATGGCCAGCTTCGGCGACCAGCCCGGCGTCGTCGCCAGCACCGACAGCGGCCGCGGCGCGAGATACGCCGCCTCGGCGCCGCGCCGCACGCTGACGATGCGTGCCGCACCATGGCGGGCCGCCACCGCGGCGACGACCGGCGCGCGCGAGATTCCCACCCGTGCGCCCTCATGGCCGAGCGATGTCGTGATGCCTAACGCGTCCGCGGCGACCTGGCGCGCCGCGAGGCCGCGCGCGTCCACCCAGTAGAGCCGTCCCCGCCCCCCCTCGTCGCTCTCCGCGACCACCACGTGCGGGGCGACGGCGAGCAGCGCCGCGGCGAGCGGGTCGGCGCCCGCCCCCTCAGCGCCCGGCGCCACGCCGGTCGACCCCGGGCTCCACAGCGCAACGAACGTCATAGGGCGCCACCGGCAGGACGATCCGCGCCTTCGCGTTCCAGCCTAACGCGCGGGCCCGCACCTCGATCCGCGCCTCGGCGGGGAGCGCCGGCTCCCCCCACGGGCCGCGCCGCCAGCGCACCCCGTGCGGGTCCAGCTTCGCCGCCACGCGCAGTGCCGCCATCGAGCCGCTCGGCGTCAGCACGACGAAGGCGCCGCCTCCCTCGCGCGTCGCTCGCGCCAGCCGGACGGTCTCCGTTCCCATCGGCTCCGCCCGCGGCGCCATCCCCAGGACGTCGAGCACCACGAGCGAGAAGGCGCCGCACTTGAGCAGCAGCTCCGCGCAGCGCAGCGCGCTGGTGCGGTCCGTCGGATGGATCACGAGCGGGACTCCGTCCGTCCACTCCCGCCAGCTCTCGCGCCGATCGCCCGAGGGGGCGAGCGATTCCGCGCTCGCCCATCCGGCCATCGCGGTGCGCGCCCCATCCACCCAGGCCGCGCGCTCCCCCGCGGCGATCACCGCCCGCGACGCGGCGCGCAGCACCGCCGCCGCTCCCCCCTCCGGCGCCCACGCGGTAAGCTTCCCTCGAGGCAACCCACCCCCCGGGAACGCCGCGTCCAGCGCCGCGATCCCCGTCGAGACGGGACGCGCCACCCGGTTCGCGTCGCGCTCGGCGAGCGGTGCCGCGTCCGGAAAACGGTCGGCGATGAGCTGGCGGAGCGCACGGAGCTGGGCTGACATTCCGTCGAGGATCCACGCGGTCGTCGCGGGTGAAAGGGTGGAGGGGGAGGGTCGAGTCCGGCTCGGGGGTCTCACAGTAACCCGAAGAAAAACCGAATGCAAGAGTCGGGCGCACCGGTCGCGGGGTGGCCGGGAGCAGGAATGTGAGGGAAGCGCCGGCCGGCGTGACCACGACCGCGTCGGGCGAGTTGCAGGACGAGCGCGATGCCAGTCCGTGATGTAGCATAGACGACCGGCGCTCGCCGGCCCCCCCAACATCACGACCGCGGACCACGATGCACGCCCCCCTCGCGCGCCTCCTCGCCCCCGCCGCACTCCTCGTCGCTTCACTCCTTCCGGCCCACGGCGCCGACGAGCCGCTGCGCGTCCTGCGCGCGCTCCCCGACGGCGACGCATCGCCTAACGCGCAGGTCCGCGTCACGTTCGACCGTCCGGTCGCCGGCTCGCTCGACTACTCCGTCGATCCGAGGACGGTGCTGCGCATCGCCCCCGCCGCGCCCGGAAAGCTCGAGTGGCGCGACCCGGTCACCATCGTCTTCACGCCCTCGGCGCCGCTGCGCCCGGCGATGCGATATACCGTCACCGTCGACACGACCTTCCGCGCGATGGACGGTGCGCGGCTCGAGCGCCCGTACGACTTCAGCTTCCGCGTCTCCGGTCCGCGCCTCCTCCGCGGCGTCCCCGTCGACTCCACGTCCTACAACACGCAGATCCGCCCCAACGAGAAGTTCGACCTCGTCTGGAGCACCGCCGTCGATCCGGCGCGCGTCGCCGCGACCTCGTACATCCAGCTCGGTCCCACCTGCCGCTCCGCCGATCGCACCATCCGCTTCCGCGCGTTAGGCAGCCGCGGGATCGGCGACAAGGACGATTGGCGGATCCGCGAGGCGGGGGGCGGCCGGCGCGACCGCGCCGCCGACTCGCTGCGGCGCGTCGTCTCGCTCGCCACCGTCACTCCGATTCCCCTCGACTGCAGCGCACAGCTCGTCGCGCCGGCGGAGCTCGACTCCACCCTCTCGCGCGGCTTCGTCCGCTGGACCTTCTCGACCTACGGCCCGCTGACCTTCACCGCGCGCCGCTGCACATCGAACGACTGCCCCACCGGCCCCCTCGTCCTCGACTTCTCGAATCCCGTGCGCGGCTCGATGGTGCGCCGCATGGTGAAGCTGCTCCCCGACGTCCCCTTCACGATGTCGGACACCGCGCGCGAATCGACGACCTGGTCGCTCGACGCGGAGCTGAAGCCGCGCACCCGATACGCGGTCGTCGCCGACACCGCGCTGCGCGATGTCTACGGCCAGCGGCTCACCGGCAATCCCGCCGCCGGCTACGAGACCTCGGGCTACGAGCCCGACGTCAGCTACACCTCCGGACGCCTGCTCGTCGAGCGCAACGGCTTCGGCACGCTCGCCGTGCGCCACGTCAACGTCGACACGCTCCTCGTCACCACCGCGACCGTCCCCGATTCGCTCGAGGGAGATTTCCTCCGCTCCTCCAACTGGCGCTGGGGGCCCCTCTGGAAGAAGATCGCCGGGGGCGCGACGGTGACGCGCATCCCGGTGCGCCACGCCCCCGACGTACCGCTCGTCACCGGCGTCCGCATCCCGATGCCGGCCGCCGCGTCGCGCCGCGGCCTCGTCGCGGTGCGCATCGACCGCTCGCGCCCGGCCGGACAGTCGGGCGAGCCGGAGATCGCGCTCGTGCAGGTGACCGATCTCGCGGTGCACGCGAAGCTCGCGCCCGCGAGCGGGGTCGTCTGGGTCACGCGCGTCAGCGACGGCAAGGCGGTGCAGGGCGCCACCGTCACGGTGCACGAGGTGGACGGCCGCGTGCTCGCGACCGCGCAGAGCGACGCGCGCGGGCTCGCCGTCTTCCCGCGCCTCGCGCGCGGCAAGGCCGCCGCGGCCGCCGCCGACGATGAGGACGGTGGCGACGAGGACGAGGGTGAATACTACAGCGGCCGGAGCGACGGCTACGTCGAGGCGGTCACCGCCGACGATCGTGCCCTCGTCGGCGTGAGCGAGTACGACCCCGATCTCAGCCCATGGCAATTCGGCGTCTCCGGCGCGTGGGGAACCGGTCGGCTTCCGATCGCCGCGGCGGTCTTCACCGAGCGCGGAATCTATCGTCCCGGCGAGCCGCTCTACGCGAAGGCGATCCTCCGCCGCGGACCGTTAGGCGCCCTCGCCGCCCCCGCGGCGCGCGACTCGGTTCGCTGGACCTTCTACGACCGCGAAGGCGGCACGCTGCGCGACACCGTCGTCCGCCTCAACTCCTTCGGCACCGCCGCGTACACGACCACGGTCCCCGGCGACGCCAAGCTCGGCACCTACAGCGTCGGCCTGCAGTACGCATGGGAAGGGAAGTGGCAGGAGGTCGATCGCACCTACTATCGCGTCGCCGAGTACCGGCCCCCCGAGTTCCTCGTCGACGTCAACGGTCCGAAGGGCGAGCTCTTCGCCGGCGACTCGCTCCGCGCGACGATCGAGGCGCGCTATCTCTTCGGCGCGCCGATGGCGCGCGCCGCCGTCGAATGGCGCGCGACCAGCAGCCCGATCGGCTGGTGGGGGATCGAGATCCCGGGCCTCGAGCGCGGGGACTGGTACCTTGGCGAGAGCGGCTGGTGGTGGGAGGACGACGACACCAACGACGAATCGGTCGTCGGCAGCGGAACCGACACGCTCGACGCCAGCGGGCGCCGCCTCGTGAAGCTCGCCGTGCCCATGCCGCCGAAGGGTCGCGGCGCGCAGGTGACGCTCACCGCCGCGATCACCGACGTGAACCGCCAGACCGTCGCCGGATCGACGTCGATCACGGTGCATCCCGCCGACTTCTACGTCGCGGCGAAGCCGTTAGGCGACAGTTGGTTCTGGCGCGCCGGAGCGCCGCAGTCGGTCGGCGTCCTCGCCGTGCGCCCCTCGGGGGATCGCGTCCGCGGCGTCGCCGTGCGCGGCAGCGTCGTGCGCCGCGAGTGGCACCAGGTCCATCGCGAGCGCGACGGCGCGGCGGAGACGGTCGGCGAGTGGGTCTCCGACACCGTCGCGCACTGCTCGGTGACGACCGGTGCCGAGCCCGCGCGCTGCGATTTCACCCCGAAGGAAGGGGGGAGCTACACCGTCTACTTCGACGCGAAGGATGCGAAGGGACGCGCCGTGCGCACGAGCTTCATGCGCTGGGCGACCGGCAGCGACTGGGTGCCCTGGGAGGACGAGTCGCGCTTCCGCATGGACCTCATCGCCGACAAGAGCCGCTACAGCGTCGGCGACACGGCCACCGTCATGGTCGCCTCGCCCTTCACCGGCGCCGAGGCGTGGATCACCGTCGAGCGCGAGGGGCTGATCGAGCAGCGCCGGATGACGCTCTCCTCGGGCTCGCAGCTCCTCAAGTTCCCGATCACCGAGGCGTACGCGCCTAACGTGTTCGTCTCCGTCGTCGTGACGCGGGGACGCAGCGCGCCTCCCGGCAACCTCGACGACCCGGGGCGGCCGACGATCCGCGTCGGCTACGTCGAGCTCCGCGTCACGCCGGAGACGAAGCGCTTGGCGGTCTCGGTGAAGCCGCTCCTCGCCGAGTACCGCCCGGCGGACACCGCGCGCGTGCAGCTCCACGTCGCCGACTCGCGAGGCACGGGCCGCCGCGCCGAGGTGACGCTCTGGGCGGTGGACGAGGGGGTGCTGTCGCTCACCGGCTACAAGACTCCCGATCCGCTCGATCTCCTCTATCAGGAACGCGGGCTCGGCATGCGCCTGGCGAGCAATCTCGTCGCCGTCGCGCCGCAGATCCCCGAGGGCGAGAAGGGCCGCCGCAATCCGGGCGGGGGCGGCGGCGCCGATGCGGCCGACGTGCTCCGGTCGCGATTCAAGACGACCGCCTTCTTCCTCGGCTCCGTCGTCACCGACGCGCAGGGCAACGCGGTCGCGTCGGCGAAGCTTCCCGACAACCTCACGACCTTCCGCGTCATGGCGGTCGCGGTGACCGAGGGCGACCGCTTCGGCAGCGGCGAGACGAAGATGCTCGTCACCAGGCCGCTGGTCGCGCGTCCCGCGCTTCCCCGGTTCCTCCGCCCGGGGGACGACTTCACCGCCGGCGCCGTCGTCAATCGCCGCTCCGGCGCTCCCGGACCCGTGACGCTGCAGGCGAACGCCCGGGGCGTCGAGCTGCGTGGCGACTCGACGATTCGCGGATCGCTCGACGCGGGGCGCGGGAGCGAGCTGCGATTCCCCTTCCGCGCGCCCGGCGACAACGCGGGCGATCGCGGTGACACCGCGGTCTTCCGCTTCACGGCGACGGGCGGCGCGGACATCGATGCCGTCGAAGCGCGACTCCCCTTCCGTCCCGATTATCACCCCCGCGCATATACGGCGAGCGGCACCGTGCGCGACACGGCGACGGTCGAGCTCATCGTCCCCGAGGGGATCGATCCCGATCGCTCGCGGCTCGAGGTGAGCCTCGGCGGATCCGTGCTCGCGCTGGTGCGCGGTGCATACGAGCAGCTCCGCGTCTACCCGTGGTATTGCACGGAGCAGGTGACGAGCGCGGGGCGTCCGCTGCTCGCGCTCTACAACGCCGGCCTCGCGACGGGCGTCACCTCGATCACGCCGGCGATCGCGAAGCGCGACCTCCTGCGCGCCGTCGCGATGCTCTCCGACCGGCAGCGCGAGGACGGCGGCATCGGCTACTGGGGCTCCGATCAGTGGACGTCGCCCTGGCTGACGGCGTACGCCGGCGGATTCCTCCTCGACGCGCGTCAGGCAGGGATCCCGGTCCGCGATTCGGTGCTCGCGGGGATTGCGGGTTATCTCGAGCGCAGTCTCGCGAACCCGCTGCCACCTGATTCGCCGCTCCGCGGCTGGTGGAACGATCGCGCGTTCACGCTCGCCGAGCGCGTCGCCGCGGTGGACTTCCTCAGCCGCGTGAAGCGCCCGAACGTCGCGGTCGAGAACCAGCTCGTCGGTCTCGCCGCACAGCTTCGCTGGGAGGATCGCGCCCGGCTCGCCGAGGTGCTCGCGCGCCGCGGCGACGCGCGCGGCGGTGCTCAGCTCCTCGCCTCCGAGTGGGCGGTCGTGCAGATCGAGGGACGCCGCGCGGTGCTGCCGGACGCCTCGCGCGACTCGCTCTTCTACTTCCGCAGCACGGTGCGCCCGGCGGCGCGGCTGCTCCTCGCGACGCTGGCCGTCGCGCCCGACCATCCGCTCGTCGGCCCGCTGGTCGAGAACGTCGTGCAGCAGGGCCGTGCGACGCGCTGGTGGAACACGCAGGACTGGGCGATGGCGGTCGAGGCGCTGGCGGCGTTCGAGCGCCGCCAGCGCGGCGGCCCCGCCGCACCGGTCAGGATCCGCTCGGGCCAGCGTGTCGTCTACCAATCTGCCGCCGGAGCGGCATCCGCCGATTCGTCCGTGTCGCTCGCCGGGCTGCTCTCGCCGGCGCCCAACGGTGCGTCGGCGGTCCGCCTGACGCTCGACCGTCCTGGCGCGGCGGTCACGTCGCCGGTGTCGTACTACTACGTGACCGTGCGCGAGGTACCGAAGCGCCGGCCCGTCCGCCCGGACGACCACGGCGTCCAGGTCGAGCGCTGGTACGAGCGCTACGACACGCACGCCCCCACGACGTCGGTCGTCGAGGGTGAGCTCGTCCGCGTGAAGCTCCGCATCACGATCCCTGCCGATCGGGAGTTCCTCGTCGTCGACGACGCGCTCCCGGCCGGTCTCGAGGCGGTGGACCTCAGTCTGCGCACCGCGGCGCTCTTCCCCGGTCCCGGGACAGCGCAGCGGGCCGCATCCTACGACTCCGAGGAGGAGCGCGAGAACGACGACATCCAGTGGGGCTACGGGATGTGGGACTCGGGATGGTGGTCGCCATTCGATTACCGCGAGCTGCGCGACGATCGCGTCGTCTATTTCGCGACGCGTCTGTGGAAGGGCACCTATACCGCGACCTACGTCGCGCGCGCCACGACGCCCGGTGTCTTCGTGCGTCCGCCGACGCACGCCGAGGAGATGTACAATCCCGCGGTGTTCGGGCGCTCGGATGGTGGAACCTTCACCGTGACGAAGAAGCAGAAGTGACCCGCCGTCGACTCGCGATCGCGGCGGGGGCGCTCCTCGCGTTGCCCGCCGCGCTCGTCGCCTGGATCTGCTGGCCGCTGCCGGCGGGGATGACCGAGCCGGCGGTGTCGCCGCAGATCGTGCTCACGGACCGGATGGGCATCCCGCTGCGCGGGACGCGCGCCGGCGACGGATCGCGCGCACGCTGGGTGCCGCTGAGCGAGATGGACCCCGACCTCATCACCGCGTTCGTCGCCGTCGAGGACCGCCGCTTCTTCGAGCACGGCGGCGTGGATTGGCGGGCGGTCGGCCGTGCGCTGCGCGACGACCTGCGCGCGCGGCGCATCGTCTCCGGTGCGTCCACGCTGACGATGCAGACCGCGCGGCTGCTCGCCGGCACCGACCGCGACTGGTTCGGAAAGATGTCGCAGGCGCTCTGGGCGTTGCGTCTCGAGCGCCACCTCACGAAGCAGCAGATCCTCGAGCAGTACCTCAATCGTGTGCACCTCGGCGAGGGCACGATCGGCGTGGCCGCGGCCGCGTCGTTCTACTTCGACGCACCCGCCACCGATGTGAGCCCCGCGGAAGCGGCGATGCTCGCCGGGCTCGCGCACTCTCCCGCGTCCACCAACCCCTTCAACTCCGCGCGGCTCGCCTCGCGCGCGCGCTCGCGCGCGCTGGAGCGGATGCGCGCGGCGGGCTTCGTCACCGAGGCCGACTACGAGCGCGCGCGCGCCGAGCCGCTGCGCGCGCGCGCGGGCGCGACGCCGTTTCTCGCGCCCCACTTCACGACGCGCGCCCTGCAGTGGGTGGAGGACTCGTCGCTCGCGTCGATGGGCGCGCTCGACGCGTCGGGGGCGCTGCGGTCGACGATCGACCTCTCCCTCCAGTCGGCGCTCGAGTCCGAGGTTCGACACACCGTGGACATGCTCCAGGATCGCGGTGTCCGCGAGGCGGCCGCGGTGGTGATCGACAATCCGACCGGCGAGATCCTCGCCTGGGTCGGCTCGCCGGACTTCTGGGCCGACACCGCCGGCCAGACGGACATGGTGATCTCGCCGCGCCAGCCGGGGTCCGCGCTGAAGCCGTTCGTCTACGGGCGCGCCTTCGACCGAGGCTTCACTCCCGCGACGGTGATGGCGGACGTCGCGCGCTCGTACCAGACCGCCGTCGGGCTCTACCGCCCGCGAAACTACGACCACCGCTATCACGGGCCGGTCCGCGTTCGCGAGGCGCTCGGCAGCTCGTACAACGTCCCCGCGGTGGAGATGGCGGAGCGGCTCGGCGCGGCGAGCGTCCTCGACGTCCTGCACGACGCGGGCTTCGCGTCGTTGCGCCGCTCGCCGGAGTACTACGGCCTCGGCATCGCGTTAGGCAACGGCGACGTGACGCTGCTCGAGCTGGCCAACGCGTACCGGTCGCTGGCGAACGCCGGCGTCTGGCACCCGGTGCGCTGGCGCCCCGTCACGGGTGCGCGCCCCGCGGAGCAGTCGCGTCGGGTCATGTCGCCGCGATCGGCGGCGCTGGTGCTCGACATCCTCTCCGACGCCGACGCGCGTGTGCCGGGCTTCGGCATCTCGACCCCCTTCGACTTCGCCTTCCCCGTCGCCGTGAAGACTGGCACGAGCCGGCACTTCACCGACAACTGGGCCGCCGCGGTCACGGGGCGATTCACGGTCGCGGTGTGGGTCGGCAACTTCGACGGGCGTCCGATGGCGGGAGTGAGCGGGGTGACGGGCGCGGGCCCGCTCCTGCATCGCGCGGTGCTCGAGGTCGCGAAGCGCTATCCTCCCGGTGTCTTCGCGACGCCCGCCGAGCTGGGCGCGGTGCCGGTGGAGATCTGCCGGGTCTCTGGGGAGCGCGCGGGAGCACACTGTCCACGCGTGACGGAATGGTTCGCCCCGGGCACGGAGCCGGCCGACAGCTGCACATGGCACCGCGACGGGGCGTTGACGCTGCCGGATCTCTACACGGAGTGGCTGGCGCAAGCACGCGCGGCGGGGGGCGGGGGAGTGCTTGTGGAGGCGGGGGAGGGATTGCGCGATACCCTCGCGGCGGTGGCAGCTTCGCAGTTGGGGGGGGCCCCCCACGCCGCCGAAACTCACGGCTTTCACATCGTCTCCCCGCGCGACGGCGACCGCTACTCCGTTCCGCCCTCCGTCGATCCGCGCTACGCCACCATCGCGCTTCGCGCTGCGGGGGCGAGCGACCGCGTACGCTGGTCCGTCGACGATCGCGCCGTCGCGTCCCCTCGCATCCCGCTCGTTCGCGGCTCGCACGTCATCCGCGCCGAGTCCCGCGCGGGTCGCGACGAGGTCCGCATCCAGGTGGACTGAGCGCGCTCAGCGCGCCGCAGGAAGCTCCGAGATCGCCATCGCGCCGACTCCGCGGCCGTCGCCGGTGACGACGCGCCGGTGGTAGTCGAACTGGCCGAGATGGTAGGCGAGATGCGCCGCGATGTGCACGAGCATGTCGCTCGTCATCACCTCGCGGCCGCCCACCTTCTCCGGGAAGATGCCGCCTGACGCCGCCTCCGTCGTCGCACCGAGCCCGCGGGCGACCGCGGCGATCGCGGCGTCGATCTCCCGAAGGAGCTCCGCGCGGGGGACGTCGCGACGGCTGAACTCCGCGTCGCGGTCACGCCGATAGCTCGTGCCGCCGAGCACCGCGCCGACGTAGTGCTGGAGATTGCCGCAGAGGTGCAGGACGAGCGTCCCGCCCACGTTCGGCACCCCGGGCAGCGGTCGCCACACGCTCGCGTCGTCGGGATAGGCTTCGATCCCGCGCCGCAGCGCATACAGCTCTCGCGTCAGGATGGCGCGAACGGTGTCGTGCAGCATGAGAAGGTGCCCTCGAAGGCGGGGAACGCGCTCAGTGCGACGCGAAGACGCTCGACTTCGCGCTTCCGCCGAAGGTCATCACGTCGTATCGATCCTTGTACGCCCCCTCCATCCCTGGTGAGCCCGTCGGCATCCCCGGTGTGGCGATCCCGGTCACCGCGGGGCGTTCGGCGAGGAGGCGGCGGATGTCCGACGCGGGGACGTGGCCCTCGACGACGTAGCCGCCGATGCGCGCCGTGTGACAGGCCTGCAGCTCCTCGGGGATGCCGGCGTCGCTCTTGATCGCCGAGAGATCGGGAACGTCATGAACCTCGACCGTGAAGCCCGCTTCCTTCATCCGGTCGACCCACCCCTTGCAGCAGCCGCAGGTCGGCGTCTTGTAGACGACGAGCACCGAATCAGGAGCGACGGTCGTTCGCTGCGCGACCGTGGTCGCGGCCGGCGTGGCGGCGGAGCTGGCGCTCGCGTCGGCGGCGGAGGACGCGGGCGTGGAGCTCGAGGTCGAGCACGCCGCGAGCAGCGCGGCGGCGAGCGAGACGAGACGGAGAGATGTGTGGCGCATGGAGTGGGGAGATGGCAGACCCAAGATACCATGCGCGCGCGGCCACGCCAACGCTGGTCGCGGCTCCGGCGCGACGCCGCCCGGAGCTCCGGGCGGCGGCCATCCGGCGGCGCGCGTTAGGCGCGCCGCGGTGGAATCACTTCGCCAGCCCCGCCTCGCGCAGCTGCGGGATCGACTGGCTCGGGATGCCGATGACGTTCTCGCAGCTGCCGCAGACGTCGACCAGGACGTTCGGAACCGACAGCCGCGACCGTGGCATCCGCACCGTGCGGAACTCGAAACGGGCCTGTACGGGCTTGCGGCAATGGGGGCAGTGGCTGGCGACGATGTCGCCCGCGCTCCAGAGAGACTTCATGAGAACTCCTTGTGAAGAGACCGCGGCGGCGCCGCGATGAGTGCTGTCGATCGTACGGGTGTGACATCGCGAAGTTTCGCGATGGTTGCAGCATTCTCCGCGAATGTCGCGTCGCGCACGGTCAGAATTGTGTAAGGGCGCGGATCGAGCGGCGTAACGCGCGCGCGTGACGTGCGTCTCTTTCGTGATGCCGGAGAACATCCCCTCGGTCACCACGACGCGCTGGCCAGCCGCGCGAGTCGCGCGCGTCGTATCGACGACCGCGCTGCTCCTCTACGGCATCGCGATCCTGCGCGGCGGCGAGTTCGCGGCGATCGACAACGTGAACCTGCCGATCCACGAGACGGGGCACATCGTCTTCGGCATGTTCGGCGAGCTGATCACGGCGATGGGCGGCAGCCTCTTCCAGGTCATCGTGCCGCTGGTCTTCGTCGGCTACTTCCTCCGCCGCCGCGAGCAGTACGCGGCGAGCGTGGCACTCTGGTGGGTGGCCGAGAATCTCTGGTACGTCGCGACGTACGTCGCCGACGCGCAGGAGCAGGCGCTCCCACTCGTGGGCGGGGGAGAGCACGACTGGGCGTTCATCCTCGCCGAGCTCGACGTGCTCCGCTACGACGACCGGATCGCGGCGATGATCCGCTTCGTCGGAATCGTGCTCTTCGTGATCGCGATCCTCTGGGGCTACGCCTCCGCAGACGCTCCGCGCGGGATTCCCGCGGCGAGTGAGTCCAGCTCGCTCACCAGCGAGTCGCCGAAGTAGTAGCGGATCTCCTCGCGCGCGGCTTCGTACGCCGTCGGGCCGTCGCCGCCGCACGCGAGCGAGCCGTCGTCCAGCTCGTCCGAGAGCAGGAGCGCGCCCTCGCCGAAGGTCACGGGAAAGAGCGTGCTCACCATCGGCTTCACCAGATGGTAGTCGCGTCCCGTGGCGATCGCGTAGCCGTGGAGCATGCACCCGCGGCCGTTAGGCGTGTGGAAGACGCAGTAGCCTCCGCGGACCGAAGTCCGGCGCAACGTTCCCCCCGGTGCGTCGGCGTCGGGATGCGCAGGCCCCGCGAACCACTCCGCCATCGGCACCCCGGTGTGCGCCTCGATCGCCGGCGCTTCCCGCAGCAGCGTCATCTCCACGCGCCCGTCCACGTCCACGCCGAAGGTGCAGCAGGCGTCGGCGCAGAAGCCGCAGGCCATGCAGCGCGCGAAGTACCGACGCTCGAAGATCGCCGGATCCACGGCGTCCACGATCGGTGCGCCGCCGTGGGCCACGTAGCGCCGTGAGAGGGGAAGCAGGTCGCTCATCGGCCGCAAGGATCGTGTCGAGCCGCGCGGCGCGCAAGGGTGCCGCCCGTTGGCGATCGTGCGCGCGGTCGCGCATCTTCAACTCCATTCCCCCACTGGAGCGCCCGATGCCCGCAGACGCACCCGATCTCCGCTACCCGGTAGGTCGCTTCTCGTATACCGCTACCGCGCCCGACCCCGCGCGCCGCGCCGGCTTCATCGACGACATCGCGCAGCTTCCGCAGCGCCTGCGCAAGGCGGTGCAGGGGCTCGACGACGCACGGCTCGACACTCCCTATCGCCCCGGCGGCTGGACGGTCCGGCAGGTCGTGCACCACGTCCCGGACAGCCACATGAACGCGTACGTGCGCTTCAAGCTCGCGCTCACCGAGGACACGCCGCGCATCAAGCCGTACGACGAGGCGAAATGGGCCGAGCTCCGCGACGGTCGCACCGGTCCGCTCGCGCCCTCCCTCGCGATCCTCGACGGGCTCCACGATCGCTGGACGGTTCTCCTCCGCTCCATGACCCCGACCGACTTCGAGCGCACGCTCGAGCATCCCGAGAACGGCGTCATGACCCTCGACCGGATGCTCGCGCTCTACGCCTGGCACTCGCGCCATCACCTCGCGCACATCACCGAGCTCGCACGACGCGAGGGCTGGTAGGAGGCACGACGCGCCGCGGCGATTTCTTCCCCGCGCCGCGCCCGTTAGCTTACGCCATCGATGCGATCGCTTCTCGCCGCTCTGCTCTTCATCCCGACCCTCGCCGGCGCCCAGTCCGAGCCTCGGGCACGGGCACGCGACCTCGGGGTCGCTCCCGGAATCTTCGCGACGGGGCGCTGGAACGCGATCACCGACGTCGCCGGCGTCCGCGTCGGACAGACGACCCTCGTCGGCGGAGACTCGGTGCACACCGGGGTCACGGCGATCTTCCCGTCGGCCGAGAATCCGTTCCGCTCGCGCGTCCCCGCCGCGATCGTCGTCGGCAACGGATTCGGCAAGCTCCTCGGCTCGACGCAGGTCAACGAGCTCGGCGAGCTCGAGTCGCCGATCCTGCTGACCTGCACGCTCTGCGTCTGGCGCGTCGGTGACGCGCTGGCCGGCTGGATGCTCGAGCAGCCCGACATGGGCGACGTCCGCTCGATCAACGTGGTCGTCGGCGAGACGAACGACGGGCAGCTCAACGCGATCCGCTCGCGCCCCGTCGGCGCCGACGCCGTGCGATCGGCGCTCATCGGCGCCACCTCGGGGCCCGTCGCCGAGGGAAGCGTCGGGGCGGGGACGGGCACCGTCGCCTTCGGGTTCAAGGGCGGGATCGGAACCTCGTCGCGCGTGCTCCCGTCGTCACTCGGCGGATATGCCGTCGGCGTGCTCGTGCAGAGCAACTTCGGCGGCGTGCTCCAGATTCTCGGGGCTCCCGTGGGCAAGGCGCTCGGCACCTACGCGTTCCGCGACGCGGTCGAGCGCGAGAAGGGCGACGGCTCGATCATGATCGTCGTCGCGACCGACGCGCCGCTCTCCGACCGCAACCTCCGCCGGCTCGCCGAGCGGGCGTTGATGGGGCTCGCGCGCACCGGCTCGTCGGCCTCCAACGGGTCGGGCGATTACGTCGTCGCCTTCTCGACGGCGGCGTCGGTGCGCAGGGTGCAGCCCGCCGGGGCGGCGGCGCCTCGCGGTCCGGCGACGCTCACGACGACCGAGCTCGCGAACGACGAGACCTCCGCGCTCTATCAGGCGGTCGTCGAGGCGACCGAGGAGGCGATCTACAACTCGCTGTTCATGGCGACGACGACCACCGCGCGCGGCCGCACGGTCCGTGCGCTCCCCCTCGACTCCGTGCGCGCCATCCTGCGCCGATACAACGCGACCACCCGATGAACGAGGCGCTCCACACCCTGCTCGCCGAAGTCGTGGATTACGCGGGGCTCTTTCCGCCCGCGGGGCTGGACATGCCCCGCGCCGTCGAGGAGTACGCGCGCCATCGTCAGGAGCCTAACGCGTGGATGCTGGGCCGCTTCGTTCTTCCGGCGCTCCGTCTCGACGAGTGGTCCACGGCGGCACCCGCGGACGTCGACGGATGGCGATGGCCCCTCTCCGTGCTCGCGCAGACCTTCGAGGGGACCCTTCGCCGGACCATCGACGCCTTCAACGCGCGCGAGAAGCATCGCGCCGTGATCGATACCGCCGAGGTGCGGGCGTCGACCGTGCGCGAGGTCCCGAACTCCGCGCTCACGGGTGGCGTCGCGGTGTTCGTCGAGATTCCCATCCTCGATGACCCGGCGCGCCTGCTCGACGCGATCGCGGGCTGCGGCGTCCGCGCCAAGATCCGGACGGGCGGCGTCACCCCGGAGGCGTTCCCCACCGCGGCGCAGGTCGCGCGCTTCATCAACCGCTGCGTCGAGCGCGACATCGTCTTCAAGGCGACCGCGGGGCTCCACCATCCGCTGCGCGCCGAGTATCGGCTCACGTACGAGGAGAATCCGCCCTACGGGACGATGTTCGGCTTCCTCAACCTGCTGCTCGCGACCGCGCTGGCACGCGAGGGAATGCAGGAGCAGGACCTCGTCGCCGCGCTCGAGGAGCGCGATCCGGAGAGCATCGCCGTCATGGGAGAAGCGCTGAACTGGCGCGGGCGCTCGCTCGGGATCGGCACTCTCCGCGCCACCCGCACGAAGTCGATCACCGGCTTCGGATCGTGCTCCTTTCGCGAGCCGGTGGACGACCTGAAGACTCTGCACTTCCTATGATCCCCACCGTCGACGGGACGCACGATCCCGCGCTGCGCTCGTGGGTGCGCTCCGCGAACGACGGCCGCACTGATTTTCCGATCCAGAATCTTCCCTTCGGCGTCTTCCGCCACGAGGGGAGCGGGGAGCGAGCGCGCGTCGGCATCGCGATCGGCGACATGATCCTCGACGTCACCGCCGCGATGCGACTCGGCTGGTTCACCGGCGACGCGGCCGCGGCCGCGCATGCCTGCGCCGCGCAGTGCCTCAACGACCTGATGCAGCTCGGTCGCCCCGCGTGGCGCGCGCTGCGCGCCGCCGCGAGCGCCCTCCTCCGTCAGGGCTCGAGCGCCGAGCGGGACGCCGACGAGATTCTCGTCCCGATGGCGGACGCCGACCTGCTTCTTCCGGCCCGCGTCGGCGACTACACGGACTTCTACGCCTCGATCCACCACGCGACCAACGTCGGGAGCATGTTTCGTCCCGACAATCCGCTGCTCCCGAACTACAAGTGGGTGCCGATCGGATACCACGGTCGCGCCTCCTCGCTCGTGCCGAGCGGCTCGGAAGTGCGCCGCCCGCTCGGCCAGCGCAAGGCGCCGGATGCGGCCGCGCCGGTGGTGGGCCCGAGCCGCTCGCTCGACTACGAGTGCGAGGTCGGCGCGTTCATCGGCACCGGCAACACGCTCGGCGAGCCGTTAGGCATGGGCGACGCGGCCGAGCAGATCTTCGGGCTCTGTCTCGTCAACGACTGGTCGGCGCGCGACATCCAGAGCTGGGAGTACCAGCCGCTCGGACCCTTCCTCGCGAAGAGCTTCGCGACGACGCTCTCGCCCTGGGTCGTCACCATGGAGGCGCTCGCTCCCTTCCGCGTCCCCGCCGCGACGCGGCCGGCGGGCGATCCGGAGCCGCTCCCTCACCTTCGCGACGCGGAAGACGCCGAGCGCGGTGGCGTGGATCTCGCCGTGGAGGTCTGGCTGCGCACGCGGTCGATGCGCGAGCGCGGCGCGGGGCCCGTCCGGTTGAGCCGCGCCCGTTTCGCGGACATGTACTGGACGCTGGCCCAGATGGTGGCGCATCACGCGAGCAACGGGTGCAACCTCCGCCCGGGAGATCTGCTGGCGAGCGGCACGATCTCCGGTCCGGAGCGGGACTCGCGTGGCTGCATGCTCGAGCTGACCTGGCGCGGCGCGGAGCCGGTCACGCTGCCGGACGGGGAGACGCGCGCCTTTCTCGAGGACGGCGACGAGCTGATCCTCCGCGGCGAGTGCGTGCGCGACGGCTGGGCGCGCATCGGCTTCGGCGAGTGCCGCGGCCGGATTCTTCCAGCGCCGGGTAACTGAGAAGGCTTCCGGAATCACCGACAAGCACGGAGTAGACGTGGCACGAGTGCAGGAGCAGCCGTTCGAGCTGCGAAAGTCCGAAATCCAGGGAATGGGCGCCTTCGCCACCCGCCAGATCCGACGCGGCCAGCGTGTAGCCGAGTACACCGGCGAGCACATCGACAACGAGGAAGCCGACCGGCGCTACGACGACGAGAAGATGAAGCGGCACCATACCTTCCTCTTCATCGTCGACGACGACGAGGTCATCGACGCCGCGGTCGGCGGGAACGACTCGCGCTTCATCAATCACTCCTGCGACCCGAACTGCGAGGCCGTGATCGAGGGAAAGAAGATCTTCATCTACGCCCTGCGCACGATCCGCCCCGGCGAGGAGCTGGTGTACGACTATCAGTACGAGCGCAGCGACGATCACACGGAGGAGGACGAGAAGTTCTACAGATGCCGGTGTGGCGCGCCGAACTGCCGCGGCTCGATCCTCGCCCCGAAGAAGCCGGCACGGAAGCCGAAGCCGAAGAAGCGTCCCGCCAGCGCGAAGAAGAAGCGGACCGACACGACGCGTCGCTCCCGGAATCGCACCACTGCCGGCCGTCGCTGACCGCGAGCCGGGCTACACGATGCGTGCACCGGGCGCGACACGAGGAGAAGCGAGATGACCATTCGATGGGGCAGGGGAGCATCGCCGGGGGATGATCCCGACGATTTCGATGGATACGAGGAGGAAGGCGACGACGAGGTGGACGACGACAGCGTCGACGACGAATCGGAGGAAGACGACGAGGAGGATCTGCCCGCGAGCACCGTCTTCGTGGCGACGGCGACCCCGCTCGAGGTGAGCGTCGGTCCGCTCCCCGACGATCGCGCGCCGGACGGCGTCTGCCTCGCCTCGCGCATCGACGGGCGGCTCGTGGCGCGGTGCGCGATGCCCGGCGAGTCCATCGAGCGGCTGGTCGCGCTCAAGCTCTTCGAGGAGCCCGTGCTGGTCGGCCTGCTCGCCTTCGAGGGCGAGCCGGGAATCCAGGGGCGGCTCGTCGCGCTCGTTCCCGCGTCGCGCCTCACCGAGGGCGGCGAGGAGGACGAGCCCTGGAAGGCGAGCGTACCGAGCTTCGAGGAGGAGCAGCGCGAGGCGAACGAGGAGGGCGGCGGGCTCGCCGCAATCCTGCTCGGGCACATCGTGCGTTTCGATCGGGACCGCAAGCATCCGGACGATCTCGCGCAGGAAGCGGTGGACATCCTGCAGCGCGTCGTCGCGGGCGCCCCGATGAGCGACGCGGCGGCGAAGGCGATCGACGACCTGCTCGATTCGCTCTGAGCGAAGGGCGCGCGAGGCGCGCGCCCTTCTCAGCCGTGGTTCGTCAGCGCGAAGGAGAGACTCTCCAGCTCCATCGCCATGTTCACCGACTTCACGGTGACGTCCGCCGGCGCCTGAAGCTGCACGGGCGCGAAGTTGAGCACCGCGGTGATCCCCGCCTTCACGATGCGGTCCAGCATCGATTGCGCGGCCTCGGCGGGGACCGTCAGCACCGCGATGTCGGGCTTCTCGTGCGCGGTGTCACGCTCGAGGTGGCGGATGTCGCGGATGGTCTGCGAGTTCCAGCTGCGCCCGATCTTCTCCGGTGCGCTGTCGTAGACGGCGACGATGCGGAAGCCGCGCTGCGCGAATCCCTGGTACTGCGCGAGCGCCGCGCCGATCTTTCCCGCGCCCACGATGATCACGCGCCACTCGCGCCCCAGTCCCATGATCTCGCGGATCCGCCGCGAGAGCTCGGGGACCGAGTAGCCGAGCCCTCGCTTCCCGAAGGAGCCGAAGAAGGAGAGATCCTTCCGTACCTGCGCCGACGTCGTGCCTCCCCGGCGCGCCAGCTCGTCGCTCGAGATCGTCTCGAGTCCGCGCTGCTCGAAGTCCTCGAGGAAGCGGAGGTACAGTGAGAGTCGTCGAACGGTGGAATCGGCGATGCGTTTCACGGTCGCGAGGCTTGTGAATTCGTTCACAAGTTAGCGGACCCGGGCGCCGGAGGCCAGTTCCCCGGTCTCCGTTAGGTGCGTGTCATACTGGCCCGGACCGCGCTGATCCGGGTACATTGCTCGCCTCATGCCTGTCCACGTCAGCTCGGAAATCGGCCGTCTCCGGACCGTGCTCGTCCACACGCCGGGGCCGGAGCTTCTCGCGGTCACCCCGTCGACCCGCGAAGACTACCTCTACGACGACATCATCGATCACGAGGAGGCGCGCCGCGAGCACCGGCGCTTCGTCGCGATCGTCGAGCGCTTCGCCAACGTTCACACGGTGAAGGGATTGCTCACCGAGGTTCTCGCGAACCGGGACGTGCGCGATCTCCTCGTCCGCGAGACGATGGACATCGTCCCGTCGGAGCCGCTCGCCCGCGAGATCGCGGACCTCCCGGCGGAGGCGCTCGTGCAGATGCTGATCGAGGGCCGGGAGGAGGAGGCCGGACCGCTCGCGAAGGCGCTGAACGAGCACGGCTACGTGCTTCCCGCGCTGCCGAATCTCTTCTTCACGCGCGACGTGGCGATGGTCCTCGAGGACCACGTGCTGATCGGCGCGATGCGCTACGGGATCCGCTGGTCGGAGGAGCTGATCATGAAGGCGCTCTTCCTCTCGCACCCCGCGCTCGCCAACAAGGGAATTCTCTACGACGGGTCGATCGAGCGGCGCGTGAACTACACGCTCGAGGGCGGTGACGTCCATCCGCTGCGCCGCGACGCGGTGATGATCGGCTTCAGCGAGCGATCGAGCCCGGCCGCGATCGACACGCTCACCGACCTCCTGTTCGAGAAGACGAGCGTCACCGACGTGATCGTCGTCGTCATGCCGAAGGAGAACACGGCGATCCACCTCGACATGATCTTCACGCAGGTCGATCGCGATCTCTGCGTGCTCTTCCCGCCGCACTTCATCGGACCGGAGCGGCTGCGCATCCTCCATCGCCGGAAGGGCCAGCACCACGTGCAGGAGATGCCGAACGTCTTCGCCGCGCTGCAGTCGGTCGGGCTCGCCATGGAGCCGATCTTCTGCGGCGGCGAGCGCCGCATCAACCAGGAGCGCGAGCAGTGGGCGTCCGGGTGCAACTTCGTCGCGATGCGCCCCGGCGTCGTCCTCTCGTATCAGCGACCGGAGTCGACGCTGCGCGAGATGCAGAAGATGGGCTTCCGCATCGTGCACGCGGTGAATTTTCTCACCGGCGAGGATCGGATCACCGAGGACGAGCGCGCGGTAATAGTTTTCGAGGGTGCGGAGCTGGTTCGCGGGGGCGGTGGTCCCCGCTGCATGACCTGTCCCGTGCTCCGCGACGATCCCTGGGCCTGATCCTGAATTCGAGATGACGCAGTTCGCGCCGCCGATGGGCGGCTTCAGCACACGTCCCCCCGAGTCGCTGCTCGCCGAGCGCGCCAGCGACTTCCTGCGCGGTGGTCCGGCGAGCGCGGCGGCGCTGATCGCGTCCGTATGCCAGCTTCCGGGCGTTCCCGCGCCGGTCGCCGAGCACATGGCGGCGACGCTGTTCGCCGGGCGGCGCGAGTTCACGCGCGGCCTCGACGGACTCTGGAGCCTGGCATCCTCGGCCGCGCCGGTCCTGGCGCCGATCGCGCCACTCGCCGCGCGCGCTGTTCGCGAGCCGGCACCCGTCATCGGCGATCCGTTGCGATCGCTCTCCTACACGGTCGTCGATGTCGAGACCACCGGATCGAGTCCCGACCGCGGACATCGCATCACGGAGATCGCCGCGGTGCGCGTCGAGAACGGCGAGATCCGCGACACCTTCCAGACGCTCGTCAATCCCGAGCGCTCGATCCCACCCTTCATCACCGCGCTCACGAGCATCAGCTGGGACATGGTGAAGGACGCGCCGAAATTCGCCGACGTCTGCGAGGAGCTGCTCGCACGCATGGACGGCACCGTCTTCGTCGCGCACAACGCCAGCTTCGACTGGAAGTTCGTCGCCGCCGAAGTCGCGCGCGCGACGGGGAAGCGGATCGACGGCAGGCGGCTGTGCACGGTGCGGCTCGCGCGCGTCATCCTGCCGCAGCTGCGTCGCAAGTCGCTCGACTGGGTCGCGAACCACTATGGCGTCGAGATCGAGGGACGCCACCGCGCGGGTGGGGACGCGCTCGCCACGGCGCATTGTCTCCTGCGGATGCTGCGTACCGCGGAGCAGGATCACGCCTGCGCGACCTGGGAGCATCTCGAGCGGCTCGCCGGCGCACGCACCGCTCGCCGGCGCACGCGTCGTCCACCCGCGATGCCGATGCCGGTCAACCGCGATACCACCGCCTGATGGCCGCGCCCACTCCGCTCGTCCAGTCCACCACGATCGGCGCTCTGAAGGTCCACGCGATCCAGGCAGGCGGGCAGAAGCTCGACGGCGGCGCGATGTTCGGCGTCGTTCCCAAGCCGCTCTGGGAGCGCCGGATCCCGGCCGACGAGCGCAACCGCATCCCGTTAGGCATGCGCTGCCTGCTCATCGAGCATCCGTCGGGGCTCGTGCTGGTCGACACCGGCGCGGGGAACAAGGAGTCGGAGAAGTTCTACGACATCTACGGGATCGAGAATCGCGGTGCCGCGGGACGCACCGCGCTCGAGGACGGCCTCGCGCAGCTGGGCGTCCGCACCGACGACGTCGCGCTCGTGATCAACACGCATCTGCACTTCGATCACGGCGGCGGCAACACATGGCGTGACGAATCGGGACGCGTGCGGCCGACCTTCGCGAAGGCACGATACGTCGTCCAGCGCGGCGAGTACGACTATGCGACGCACACCAACGAGCGCACCGCCGCCAGCTACTTCCCGCACAACTTCGTCCCCGTGCGGGAGGCGGGGATCCTCGACTTCGTCGAGGGCGAGCGCGAGATCGTGCGCGGGATTCGCGTCATGCCGACCCCCGGCCACGTGCCCTTCCACCAGAGCGTCGTGATCGAGTCGGAGGATGCGACCGCGATCTTCCTCGGCGACCTGATCCCGACCGCCGCGCATCTCCCGCTGCCCTGGATCATGGGTTACGACGTCGAGCCCCTCGTCACGCTGGAGAGCAAGCGCCATCTGCTCGCGCGCGTCGAGAACGAGCAGTGGCTGGTCGTCTTCGAGCACGACGCCACCGTTCCGTGGGGACGCGTCCGTCACGACGGCAAGGCGTACGCTCTCAGCGCGGGCTCCTGACGTAGACCTCCACCGTCGCGGGTACACCACCGCGGCGGAATCTGCTGCGCGTCAGCGTGAGGTCGAACCGGCGCAGCTCGACGAGGTCGCCCTTCGCGGCCGCTGATTCGATCGCGCGGCGCATCGCGCGTCCGTCCTCACCGCTCCACGGGAACGCGTCGAAGACGACGTGCGTGATGCGCGCGGAGTCGAGCGTCTTCACGAGGTCGTCCGCGTCGCGGATGCTGCGCCAGTCGATCACCGCGCTGGTCGACGGATCGGCGCGCCGGTACCATCGGTCGAGGCCGAAGCTCTCGCTCGAGCGAGTGACGACGAGGACACGCGCGTCGGCCGGCAGGTTCGCGTTCGCCCACTGATAGACCGGGTAGTACCACTCGAAGCGGTGGAAGCGCGCCGCGTCGCCGCTGACGAGGTAGTGCAGCGGGAAGGTGGTGAAGGCGAGCGCGTACGCGCCCATCGCAAGCGCGCCCGCTCCGCACGCGAGGGCGATCGTGCCCCTGACTCGCGCATGCTCCGAAAGCGGCGCCGCCGCGTCGATCGACAGGAGCACGATCGGGCCGGTGAGGAACACGATGAAGCGAGGATAGAGCATCGGCTGGGCGATCACCCACACCATGGCGAAGAGCACGATCAGCCAGGCGACGCGTCGCGTTCCCGGAGCCACGCGCTCGCGCAGCACGAGAACCGCGGCGATCGATGCGAGCGCGAGCTGCGGCAGAGGGAACTCCTCGCGGGATGTGAAGAGCTGCCAGAGCGCACGCCCGACGAACCCGACCTCCAACCGGCCGCCCCAGCCTTCCTGGAAGCCGCGCGCGAGGACGTCCGCGTACGATGAGTCGCGCGCAAGGAGCGGCCACACCGGATCGCCGAACGCCTTCACGTTCATCAGGTAGAAGGGGAGCGCGAGGATTCCCGCGAGGAGTGCACCCGCGCCGAAGCCGCCGACGCTTCGCCAGTCCCGCCGCCTCCCCGCGGTCCAGCCGAACACGATAGTCGCCGCGAGCCCGAGCGCCGCCGCCTGGTAGCGGCTGCCTGAGGCGACCCAGGCCGCGAACGCGGCGGCGACTCCGTCGGTCGCACCACGCGGTTCCTCGCGCAGCGCGAGCGCCGCCGCCGTCGCGGCGAGGACGAGGAACGCGTCCGCCGACGCCGTCGACGCCGTGACGATCGCGATCGTCGAGACCGCGACGAGCAGTACGATCCACCGCTGCGCGGCGCGATGCTCGGTATCGGTGGCCGCCACGATCGCCGCCAGGGTCACGAGCCACAGGCCGAGGTTGACGAGCTGCGCCCCCTGCGCGAGGCGCGCGTGGATGAAGGGCAGGTAGGTCGCCTGCCAGGCGAAGGGCATCGCGTAGTGAACGATCGGCAGCGCGATCCACCGGCCTTCGGCGTCGATCTGCTGGATGTGCGCGAGGTGGTAGCGCAGCGAGTCGGTGTCGCGCGGCGGCGTCGCCGCGTTCGCCCAGTACACCAGGGCGAGCGTCGTCGCCACGGCCACGGCGAGCCGGCTCGACGTCGCCAGCCGATAGAGCGGCGTCGCGAGCTCCCGAACGGCCGCGACGGTCGTCCGCCACCTCAGGGCGAGCGCGCCGAGGGTGAGCGCGAGATCGGCCCCGATCGCGGCGTCGCGGAGACCGAGTGCGAGGAGCGTCGCGTCCATTGCGCCGAGGATCGCCCCGGCGAGAAGGAGCGCGGTGGGGAGCGCGCACCGCCGGACCCGCGCGCCGGAGAGCAGGGTCAGGCCGAGCGCGGCGAGCCCGAGCAGACGGAGCACCGCCAGGAGCGTCGCGACGACGGCGTCGATCAAGAAGGACGGGTGGGGGTGATGCGGCGCTTGACTGCCCGGGTCGGCTAGTCTAACTTTCGGTCCGACAATACGCTAAGTGGTTCGCCGACAGGCGGGCCCACCCTCTGGCCCTCGCGCTTCACGAGCGGGGTGTGCTACAGGAGTCGACGTAAACACGCGGCCTTCCCCAGCGGTGGGGAGGGCGTGTGCCTATCGCGGACTTCCAGAGGGAGTTCCGCGATTTTTTTCTTTTCTCCTCTGCGAGGGTAACGGCTATTCAGGACACGACGAAGCGAGTCCGCGTCAACCGACAGATCCGCATTTCACCAGTACGCGTGATCGGCGCGGACGGCAGTCAGCTCGGCATTCTCGAAGTAGATGCCGCGCTTCGCATGGCAGAGGAGCAAGGGCTCGATCTGGTGGAAGTCGCCGCCACGGCGCGGCCCCCCGTCGTCCGCATCATGGACTACGGGAAGTACAAGTTCGAGATGGCGAAGCAGGCCCGGGTCGCCAAGAAGAAGCAGCACATCATCGAGCTAAAGGAAGTGAAGTACCGCCCTGGCATCGATGATCACGACTTCGATACGAAGACCCGCCACGCGCGGCGCTTCCTCGAAGAGAAGAACAAGGTCAAGGTGACAATGATGTTCCGCGGCCGTCAGGTCGCGCACCCGGAGCTCGGCCAGGCCGTGCTCGACCGGGTGGCTCAGGAGCTCGCCGATATCGGCAAGATCGAGAGCGCCGGGCGGCTGGAAGGGAAGTCGATGACGATGATTCTCACGCCGAAATGAGGCGAGCTACGACATGAAGATGAAGACGCACAAGGGCGCCGCGAAGCGCTTCAAGGTGACCGGCTCGGGCAAGGTCAAGCGCTACAAGGCGTTCAAGAGCCACATCCTGACCAAGAAGACCTCGAAGCGGAAGCGCCGCCTCCGTCAGTCCACGACCTTCGGGACGAACGGCGAGATCAAGAACATCAAGCGCCTCATTCAGGCCTAAGGAGCAACCATGCCTCGCGTCAGATCGAACGTCGCGCGCCTGAAGCGCAAGAAGCAGATCATGAAGGCTGCCCGCGGTGCCTTTGGCGCCCGGAGCAAGCTGTGGAAGCCGGCGAAGGAGACCGTCGAGCGCGGCTGGCGCTATGCCTATCGCGACCGCAAGAACAAGAAGCGCGAGTTCCGTCGCCTCTGGATCGTCCGCATCAACGCCGCGGCGCACCAGCACGACATGACCTACTCGACGCTCATCAACGGCCTGCACAAGGCCGGGATCGAGATCGATCGGAAGATCCTCGCCGACATCGCGGTCCGCGATCCGGAGTCCTTTGGAGCGCTCGCCGACAAGGCGCGCTCCGCGCTCTCCGCGGCGTAATCGTTGGTCGCGGGCGATCCGTCGCCCGCCTTCGACACTCGCACGGGCGGCGGCGGCGCGACCTCGGTCGTGACCGCCGCCGCCCGCTGCACGTTCCGCCACTCGCGCGCCGCGCACCGCACCCGGTGCCGCGCGCACCCCGACTCGCACCAATCGCTCCGTGACGCTCCAGGAGTTCCTCGACACTGTCCATGAGATCGAGCGCGATGCGCTCGCGTCGATCCAGGGCGCGTCGTCCGCCGAAGATCTCGCGACCGTCCGCACCACGCTCGTCGGCCGCAAGAGCGGACGCCTCACCGACCTGATGAAATCCCTCCCCGCGCTCCCGCAGGACGCGCGGCGCGAGGCGGGCGCCGAGGTCAATCGCGTCAAGACGCTCGCCGAGTCCGCGCTCGCCGAGCGAGAGCGCGCGCTCGCCGCGACGCAGGTGTCGGCGGAAGCCGACCTCACCATGCCGGCGCGCGAGCAGTGGCGCGGCGCGAAGCACCCGGTCACCCTCGTCATCGACGAGATCGTCGAGATCTTCCGGCAGCTCGGCTTCACCATCGCCCTCGGCCCCGAGGCCGAGCACGAGTGGTACAACTTCGGGGCGCTCAACTTCCCCCCCGATCACCCGGCGATGGACATGCACGACACGCTCTACCTGGGCGACGGCGCGCTTCTGCGAACCCACACCTCCCCGGTGCAGGTGCGCACGCTCCAGCGGTGGGCGCCGCCCGTCCGCGTGCTCATCCCCGGCAACGTCTATCGGCGCGACTTCTTCGATCCCTCGCACGCGCCGATGTTCTCGCAGGTCGAGGGGCTCGCGATCGACGAGGGCGTGAGCTTCGTCGACCTCAAGGCGACGCTGACGCACTTCGCGAAGAAGTTCTTCGGCGCCGCGAAGACGCGCTTCCGACCCAGCTTCTTTCCCTTCACCGAGCCCTCGGCGGAGATGGACGTCGAGTGCCGGCTCTGCGGCGGGACGGGCTGCGCGGCGTGCAAGGGCACGGGATGGATGGAGATCCTCGGCTCGGGGATGGTGCATCCGCGCGTGCTCGAGGCTGCGGGGGTCGATTCCGAGAAGTACACCGGCTGGGCCTTCGGGATGGGGCCGGGGCGCATCGCGCTCCAGCGCTACGGCATCCCCGACATCCGCATCCTCTACGATTCCGACGTGCGCTTCCTGGAGCAGATCGCCCGATGAACGTCTCGCACGAGTGGCTGCGCGCGCTGGTTCCGCACGCGCTCACCCCGCAGCAGGTGCGCGACCTCCTGACGATGCGTGTCGCGACGGTGGACGAGCTGGTCTCGCTGCGCGAGGACCTCGCCCCCATCGTGATCGGGCGCGTGGTCGAGGCGGCGCGGCATCCGGACTCCGATCACCTGTGGGTCACGAAGGTGGACGCCGGGGGCCCCGAGCCGCTCGACGTCGTGTGCGGCGCGCCTAACGTTCGCCAGGGCGCGCTCTACCCCTTCGCGCCCGTTGGCACGACCATGCCGGGCGGGCTCAAGCTCGAGAAGCGCAAGATCCGCGGGCAGTGGTCGAACGGGATGCTCTGCTCGGCGCGCGAGCTCGGGCTCGGGGAGAACCACGAGGGAATCCTCGAGCTGAGCGTGGACGCGGCCCCGGGCACGCCCTTCCTCGCGGCGGTGCCCGCGGGCGACACGCGCATCGTCGTGGACGTACTGCCTAACCGTCCGGACCTGCTCTCACACCTCGGCATCGCGCGCGAGCTCGCCGCCGCGCTCGGAAAGAGCGCGAGTCTCCCCGCGTTCGAGGGAGCGCCGGCGAGCATCCCCTCCCCGGCCGAAGGGCAGCGCGAGGCGAAGGCCGGCAGCGTCGGCGTGCGGGTGGAGGATCCCTCGCTCGCGCCGCGCTACATGGGCGCCGTGGTTCGCGAGGTGAAGGTCGCGCCGAGCCCGACGTGGCTCGTCGAGCGCCTGCGCGCCGTCGGCGTCCGCTCGATCAACAACGTCGTGGATGCGACGAACTACGTGCTGCACGAGATGGGACAGCCGACGCACGCCTTCGATCTCGCGAAGCTCGGGGGCGGCGCCGTCGTTGTGCGCACCGCGCGCAAGGGCGAGACGCTCGTGACGCTCGACGGCGTCGCGCGCACGCTCGACGAGCGCATCACGGTGATCGCCGATGCCGCGCGCCCGCAGGCGGTGGCCGGGGTCATGGGCGGGGGCGAGAGTGAGGTCACGGATGCGACGACCGATCTCTTCGTCGAGGTCGCGATCTTCGATCCGCGGCGCACGCGTGCCGCCCGCCGCGCGCTCGGCCTCTCGACCGACGCGAGCTATCGCTTCGAGCGGAGCATCGATCCCGAGCTGCCCCCCGCCGCGCTGCGTCGTGTCGTGTCGCTGATCGTGTCGCTCGCCGGCGGTCGTGTCGATGGCCTCGCCGACGTCCTCGCCGCGCCGCGGAAGGTGACGCCGGTGAAGCTGCGCGTCGCGCGCGTCCGCCGGCTGCTCGGCGAGAGCGTCCCCGCGGCCGACATCGCGCGCGTGCTCGGGGCGATCGGCTTCCAGGTCGCGCCCAGCGCGGGGACGGAGATGCTCGTCGGCGAGGAGGAGCTGACGGTGCTCCCACCGAGCTGGCGGGGCGACGTCGTGGACGAGATCGATCTCGTCGAGGAGGTGGCGCGCCTCATCGGCTACGACCGCTTCCCGAGCGATCTGCGCGCCGCGCGCCCATCCGCGGTGCCGGACGCTCCGCAGTGGAATCTCGCCTCGAAGCTCCGCGACGAGCTGGTCGGACTCGGCCTCTACGAGGCGCGGCCGATCCCCTTCGTCGCCGGCGGGAGCGGCAACGGGCACGTTCGCGTCCTCAACCCGATCGCCGAGAACGAAGCGTTCCTGCGGCGCGACCTGCTCGACTCGCTGGCGCGGCGCGCGGAGTACAACCTGACGCGCATGCAGGGCGACGTGCGGTTGTTCGAGGTGGGGAACGTCTTCAGCGCGCGGAAGGAAGGGCTGCCGACGGAGGAGACGCGCGTCGCCGCGCTCGTCATGGGCGCCCGCCGTCCGCCCCACTTCACCGAGAGCAAGCCGCCGGCGTACGACGAGTGGGACGCGAAGGCGATCGCGGAGCGAATCGTGCGCATGGTGTACCGTGACGCGCGGGTCGAGCTCGCCCCTGCCGGGGGGGAGGTGCTGTGGGCGATCCTCGTCGAGGGGCGCAGCGTGGGGCGTGTCGCGCGTGTCTCGCTCGACGCGCCGGTCTGGGCGTCGCCCGCGTTCGGCGTCGAGATCACGCTCGGCGAGATCGCTTCCGACCGCGTCGCCCAGCCGGGGCGCAATGCCTATCAGGCCGCGCCGGGAACCGAGCAGCGCCGCCATCCGGTTTATCGGCCGATCCCCACCACGCCCGCGGTGGAGTTCGACCTGGCGCTTCTGGTCCCGGAGGACATGCACGCCGCGGTGGTGGAGGAGGTGCTCCGCCGCGGGGCGGGCGAGCTGCTCGAGCGCGTGGTGCTGTTCGACGAGTACCGCGGGAAGGGCGTCGAGTCCGGGATGCGCTCGCTCGCGTGGCGGTTGACCTTGCGTCATCCCGAGCGCACTCTACGCGACAAGGAAGTGGAAGGCCGGCGTGAGAAACTCCTGAAGACCCTGGAGCATGAGCTCGGAATCAGACAACGCACGGCCTGAGGTCGTCGCCTTCCAGGAGCTGTCGCTCCTCGTACGCCACATCGAGGACGAGCTTGCCAGCTTCCGCAAGCGCGCCCTCGCCGCGGAGGCCAGGGTGAAGGAGCTGGAGGCGATCTCCGGTGAAGAGCCGACCGACATCGTCGCGCTCACCCGCGAGAACGCCGACCTGAAGAAGCGGCTCGACGCGGCGACCGCCCGCACCCGCCAGCTCCTCGAGCGGGTGCGCTTCGTCCGCCAGCAGGGCGCGAAGGGAGGGGAGAAGTGAGCACGAAGCGCTCGGTGCGGGTCTCGATCGTCGGCGAGGAATATCCGATCCGGACCGAACGGTCCGCCGAGTTCACGCGGGCGGTGGCGGAATACGTGGACCGGACGATCAGGTCCGTGCTCGACAGCGGGACGGTGATCGAGACGCACAAGGCGGCGATCCTTGCCGCCATGAAGATCACCGACGAGCTCTTTCACGCGCGAGAGGAAGGAGAGGCGCTCGCGGCCGACATGCACGCGCTCGCGGCCGAAATCCGTCGCCTGCTTCCACCCGCGAAGCGGGAGACGGTCTAGCCAACCGCCACCTGCCGACGTAGCTTGAACGCGTGGGTCGTAGCTCCAAGCCGGGGTTGCAGTTAGCCCTGCGCGCCGCGCCGACGTCTCAGGGCGCGCGCGAGCCGCGAGCCCACCTTCCACCGACGCGCGCCCCCTCGGCGTGCTGGAGATATAGATCGAGCCATGAGCGAAACGCTGCTGATCGCCGCGCTGGGCACCCTCACGATAGTGGCCGCCGCGGCGTCTTTCTTTGTTGGTCGCAGCACCGGAGCAAAGGCCGAGATCGCGCGTCAGGCGCAGGCAAAGGCGACGGCGGAAGAGACCGCCAAGCGCATCGTCGGCGACGCCGAGCGTGAAGCCGAGTCCGCGCGCAAGGGCGCGGTGATCGCCGGAAAGGAAGAAGTCATGAAGCTGCGGGAGAGCTTCGAGCAGGACGCTCGCTCCCGCCGGATCGAGATCGAATCCGAGGAGAAGCGGCTCCAGGACAAGGAGTCCGTCCTCGAGCGGAAGCTCGATCTGGTCGAGCAGCGCGACCGGGAGATCAACCGGCGCACCTCCGAGATCATGAAGCGCGAGAAGGCGAGCGGGGAGCGCGAGCAGGAGCTCGAGCGGCTCATCGCCGAGCAGCGCCATCGCCTCGAGCAGCTCGCCGGGATGTCCGCTCAGGACGCGAAGCAGGAGCTCGTCCGTCGGATGGAGGAGGAGGCGCAGGCCGACGCCGCGAACCGCATCCGTGAGATCCGCGAGTCCGCGCGCCGCAACGCCGACCGCGAGGCGAAGAAGATCGTCGCGCTCGCCATCCAGCGCATCGCCGCCGAGCATACCGCCGAGAGCACCGTCTCCGCGGTGTCGCTCCCGAACGACGAGATGAAGGGGCGCATCATCGGCCGCGAGGGGCGGAACATCCGCGCCTTCGAGCTCGCGACCGGGGTGGACGTGATCATCGATGACACGCCGGACACCGTGGTCGTGAGCTCCTTCGACCCCATCCGCCGCGAGATCGCGCGCCTCGCCCTCGAGAAGCTGGTGACCGACGGCCGCATCCACCCGGGACGCATCGAGGAGGTCGTCAAGAAGGCCCAGGGCGAGATCGCGACCAAGATCGTCGAGCTGGGGGAGAGCAGCGCCTACGAGGTCGGTGTCCACGGGCTGCACCCGGAGCTGATCAAGCTCATCGGACGCATGCACTGGCGCACCAGCTACGGCCAGAACATCCTGCAGCACTCGAAGGAAGTCGCCTGGCTCGCCGGGACGATGGCCGCGGAGCTCGGGCTCGACGTCGCGATGGCGAAGCGCGGCGCGCTCCTCCACGACGTCGGCAAGGTGCTCACCCACGAGCACGAGGGGACGCACGTGCAGCTCGGCGTCGAGGTGGCGACGAAGTACGGCGAGCACCCGCTGATCGTGAACGCGATCGCCGCCCACCACGACGATGTCCCGCACGAGAGCGAGGTCTCGGTTCTGGTACAGGCGGCCGACGCGATCTCGGGATCGCGGCCGGGCGCGCGTCGCGAGGCGTTCGAAACGTACGTGAAGCGGCTGGAAGGGCTCGAGCGGATCGCATCGAGCTACCGCGGCGTCGAGAAGGTCTACGCGATCCAGGCGGGCCGCGAGATCCGCGTCGTCGTGACGCCGGACGACGTGGACGACGTGCGATCGGCGGCGCTCTCCGAGGAGATCGCCCGCCGCATCGAGGCCGAGCTCCAGTACCCGGGGCAGATCAAGGTCGTGGTGATCCGCGAGACGCGGGCGGTGGACTTTGCGCGCTGACGGCGAATCCGGCGAGCGGGGCCGCATCATCGACGGCCAGGCGATCGCGCGCACCATCCGCGACGAGCTCGCCGTCGAGGTCGCGTCGCTCGCGGAGAACGGGCTCGTGCCCGGGCTCGCGGTGATCCTCGTGGGCGACGACCCGGCGAGCGCGGTCTACGTCGCCTCCAAGGAGCGCGCCTGCCGCGAAGCGGGGATGCACGGCGTGACGATCAAGCTGCCCGCGGAGACGACGCAGCAGGCGCTGCTCGAGCACGTCCACGCGCTCAACGCCGACCGCGCGATCCACGGCATCCTCGTCCAGATGCCGCTTCCGAAGCACATCCACGCCGACGCCATCATCCGCGCGATCGACCCGCGCAAGGACGTGGACGGCTTCCACCCGATCAACGTCGGCAAGCTGCTGATCGGTGAGCGCGACGGTTTCGCGCCCTGCACACCGGCGGGAGTGCAGGAGCTCCTCGCGCGCTGCGGGATCGACACCACCGGGAAGGAGTGCGTCATCGTCGGTCGCAGCAACATCGTCGGCAAGCCGATGGCGTCGCTGCTCATCCAGGACGCGCGCTGGGCGAACGCCACCGTCACGATCTGCCACCGCCACACGAAGGATCTCGCCGCGCACACGCGCCGCGCCGACATCGTCATCGCCGCGACCGGGCGCCCGGGGCTGCTCACCGCGGATATGGTGAAGCCGGGCGTCGTCGTCGTGGACGTCGGCATCAATCGCGTCGAGGATGCATCGCACGCCAAGGGCTATCGGATCGTCGGCGACGTCGACTTCGACAGCGTGCGGCCGCTCGCCTCCTGGATCACTCCCGTCCCCAAGGGAGTGGGCCCGATGACCATCGCGATGCTCATGAAGAACACGGTGCGCGCGGCGACGCTGATCGCCGCGGCGCAGCCGGAGTCGCGCGCCTTCGTGGGTCGAGGCATCTCGTGACCGGGCGGCGTGGGGCGCGCCGCGGCGCGCGCGGCGCATCGTCGCGCGCGGCGAGCGATCCCGGGTTGGATCTCTTTCTCGATCCGCTCTTCGCCCTCGCCAACGCGCCTCTCGAGGAGGCACGCCCCGAGCCCGCCGTCGTCCGCGAGCTCCCAGCCGCCGCGCCCGGCGAGAGCATGGAGACCGCGATCCCGGTCTCCATCCTCAACCAGACCGCGAAGGAAGTGCTCCAGGGCGCGTTCCCGAAGCTCTGGGTGAGTGGGGAAGTCAGCGACTTCAAGCGCCATCGCAACGGACACTGGTACTTCTGCCTCGGCGACGGCGAAGCGCAGATCCGCTGCGTCGTCTGGTCACGCGACCAGCGTCGCATCCCGGCCTCGCCCGACGAGGGGATGCAGGTGACGGTGCTCGGCCAGCTCACCGTCTATCCCGCGCGCGGCGACATGCAGCTCGTCGTCACCGCGATGGAAGCCGAAGGCGACGGGCTCACTCGAAAGGCGATCGAGCTCGTTCTGCGCCGGCTCGAGGCCGACGGCCTGCTCGCGCCCGAGCGCAAGCGCCCCCTCCCGCGCTATCCGCGGCGCATCGGCGTCGTCACCAGCCCCGATGGCGCGGCGATCCGTGACGTCATCGCCGTCGCGCGCCGCCGTTGGCCGGCGATCGAGATCGTCGTCATCCCGGCGGCGGTGCAGGGTGACGGCGCGCCGGACGAGCTCTGTGCAGCCCTCGATCGGCTCGCGCGGTGGAGCGGCTGCGACGTCGCGATCGTCGGTCGCGGGGGCGGTGGGCGCGACGATCTCCGCGCCTTCAACGACGAGCGTGTCGCACGCGCGCTCGCGTCGCTTCCCATGCCGGTGGTCTCCGCGGTCGGCCATGAGATCGACATGACGATCTGCGATCTCGTCGCGGATCTTCGCGCGCCGACGCCATCGGCTGCCGCCGAGGCGGTGGTGCCGGTGCACGAGGATCTGGTCGCGCAGCTCGTGTCGCTGCGCCACGGGCTCGCCGAGGGCGCGCGCTGGCAGATCGAGGCGGCGCGCGATCGCGCGCGCGATCTGGCGCAGCGGGCCGCGAGCGCCGCCGAGCGCGCGATCGAACGGCGGCGCTCGCGCGTCGAGGCGCTCGGCGGTCGTCTGCACGCGCTCAGCCCCCTCGCGACCCTCGGCCGTGGATTCGCGGTCGCGATCGGCCCCGATGGTGGCGCGCGGGGCCGGGCGCGCCAGTTCGCCGCCGGCGACGCATTCGAGCTCGTGCTCGCCGACGGCCGGGTCGCTGCGCGGGCGGAAAGCGTCAGGCTCGCGGAGGACGCATGACCGATCCGACGGAAGGCGCGAACGGCGGCGAGGGCGTCGAGGATCAGCTGCGCCGTCTCGAGGCCATCGTCGACGAGCTCAGTGGCGACGGGATCGAGCTCGACGCCGCCTTGCGGCTCTTCGAGGAGGGCGTCGCGCGGCTGCGCGCGGTCACCGAGCGGCTCGCCGGCGCGGAGGCGCGCGTGAAGCAGCTCTCCGAGGAGGCCGACGGCAGCTTCATCCTCGAAGACTTCGATGAGTGAGGCGGTGGTCGCGGCGAGCGCGGCGCATCAGCGGGCGTTAGGCGAGGCGCGCGTCGCGATCGACGCGGCGCTCGAGGCGTTCTGCGCGCGGTTTCTCGGCGGGCTCGACGCGCCCGTCGCGACCTCGATCCGCTACTCGCTCCTCGGTGAGGGGAAGCGCCTCCGGCCGGTGCTCGTCCTCGCCGCGTTCGAGGCGGCGGGCGGAACGGGCGACGCGACGCGCGTCGCGGCCGCCGTCGAGGTCGTGCACGCGTACTCGCTGGTGCACGACGACCTCCCCTGCATGGACGACGACGACATGCGGCGCGGCCGGCCGACTGTGCACAAGGTGTACGGGGTCGCGGCGGCGACGGCCGCGGGGCTCGCGATGGTCCCCCTCGCCGTCCGCTGCGCCCTCGATGGCGCGCGCGTCCTGGCGCTCGACGATGCCCGCGCCAAGCGGATCGTCGGGGAGCTGATGCGCGCTTCGGGCGCGAGCGGGATGATCGGCGGGCAGCTGCTCGACCTCGAGGGGGAAGGGCGGGCGCTGGACCTCCAGGAGCTCGAGCGCATCCACCGCTCCAAGACCGGCGCCCTGATCTCGGCGGCGGTGCGGATCGGCGGGATCGCCGCCCGCGCCGACGAGGATCGGGTGCGAGCGCTCGGGGAGTACGGGGACGCCATCGGGCTCGCCTTCCAGATCGCCGACGACGTGCTCGACGTCACCGCCACCACCGACGTGCTGGGAAAGACCGCGGGACGGGATCTCGTCCTGCAGAAGAGCACCTACCCGGCGCTGCTCGGCGTCGAGGGAGCGACCAGCCGCGCTTCCGCATTGGTGGAGGAAGGCTGTTCCGCCCTTCGCCGGCACGGATTGCTCACTCCGACGCTCGAGGGCCTCGCGCGGTACGTGGTCGCCCGGCGAAATTAGAAGGTCCGGCGCCCGTCCCGGGACCGGCCGCAACCGTTCCACTTCCGCGCCTCGCGGACCGCTCATGTCGCTTCTCGATCGTGTCAACTCTCCCGCCGACATCAAGTCGCTCAGCCGCGACGAGCTTCGCGTGCTCGCCGACGAGATGCGCGAGCGGCTCATCGACGTCTGCTCCCGCACCGGTGGCCACATCGGCGCCGGCCTCGGGGTGATAGAGCTGACCATCGCGCTGCACTACGTGTTCGACACCCCGCGCGATCACCTCGTCTGGGACGTCGGGCACCAGGGCTATCCCCACAAGATGCTCACCGGCCGCCGCGACCGATTCGAGTCGCTGCGCACGGAGGGCGGCCTCTCCGGCTTCCTCAAGCGCACCGAGAGCGAGTACGACACCTTCGGCGCTGGACACGCCGGGACGGCGATCAGCGCCGGCCTGGGGATGGCCACCGCGCGCGACATCAACGGCGAGGACTTCAAGGTCGTCTCGATCCTCGGCGACGGCGCCCTGACCTGCGGGCTCTCGTACGAGGGGCTGAACAACGCCGGGCACTCGGATCGCGACTTCATCGTCGTCCTGAACGACAACGAGATGTCCATCGCGCCCAACGTCGGCGCGATGTCGAAGTACCTCGGCTCGATCCAGCGCAACTCGCTGTACAACCGCGTGCGCGACAAGCTCGGCGAGATGCTCGAGAACGCGCCCTCGCGACTGCAGGCCGTCGGGCACCTCGTGAAGAAGTGGGAGGAGAGCGTCAAGAACTTCCTCACCCCGGGAGTCCTCTTCGAGGAGCTAGGCCTTCGCTACTTCGGCCCGATCGACGGTCACGATCTCGACCAGCTCATCGAAGCGTTCACCGCGGTTCGCGACATGAAGACGCCGCGGCTGGTGCACGTCATCACGCAGAAGGGGAAGGGGTTCCCCGCGGGCGAGCACGTGGAGAAGTGGCATGCCCTTCCACCGAATCACGACCCAGCGACGGGCAAGCTCCGGAAGACGTCGTCGGCCAACCCCGCCTACACGGCAGTGTTCGGGAAGGGCCTCTCCGAGCTGATGGACGAGGACCGCCGCGTCGTCGCGATCACCGGCGCGATGCCGAGTGGCACAGGCACCGGCATCGTCGCGAAGAACCATCCGTCCCGCTTCTTCGACGTCGGCATCGCCGAGGGGCACGCGGTCACCTTCGCTGCCGGCATGGCGACGGGCGGGATCGTCCCGGTCTGCGCGATCTACTCGACGTTCCTCCAGCGCGCCTACGACAACGTCATCCACGACGTCGCCCTGCAGAACCTGCACGTCCTCTTCTGCATGGACCGCGCGGGTCTCGTCGGCGAGGACGGCGAGACGCACATGGGCTTGTACGACATTCCGTACATGCTCACGGTGCCGAACATGACGGTCACCGCCCCCAAGGACGCGACCGAGATGCTCGCCCTCCTTCGCACCGGCGTCGAGCACGCGGGGCCGTTCTCCATGCGCTATCCGCGCGACGCGGCTCCCGACATCGCGCCGTCGATGCGCGAGATCGAGAGCGTGCAGTACGGAAGCTGGGAGGTGCTGCACAAGGGGTCGGAGATCGCGATCCTCGCCGTGGGCACGATGGTCAGCAACGCCGTGGAGGCAGCGCGGACGCTGGCGGCGGAAGGGCTCGACGTCACCGTCGTGAACTGCCGCTTCATCAAGCCGCACGACGAGCTGACCCTCAACGCGCTGCTCGCCGACCACAAGGTCCTGGTGACGGTCGAGGAAGGCGTCGTCCTCAACGGCTTCGGCGCCTACATCGCGGCGATCGTCGAGAAGCAGGAGCCTTCGGTGCGCGTGGTCACGCACGGCGTTCCCGACCGGATCGTCTACGCGGCGTCGCGCGCCAAGCAGCTCGCGCTCACCGGACTCGACGCCGCCGGGATCGCGGCGAAGGTGCGCGCGCTCCACGAGAGCGAGGCCGTCGCCGGATGATGCGAATCGGCGTCGTCGGCCATCGCGGCTATGATGGACTGGCCGACGTCATGCGCCGACTGCTCGACCTCGAGAAGCGGCTCGACATCCAGTTCTCCTTCGAGGACGGGCTGCACGAGCTGTCCGAGGGACGCCCGCGACTCGCCGAGCCCGCGGAGCTCGACGCGCTGCTGACGTTAGGCGGCGACGGCACCCTGCTGCGCGGCGCGCGACACCTCGCCGGCCGCGCCGTCCCGATCCTCGGCGTCAACCTCGGGCGGCTCGGATTCCTCACGACCTGCGGCGTCGACGACATGGAGATCGCCGTCGAGCGGCTCGCGTCGGGAGAGTTCCGCGCCGAGGCACGCATGGCGCTCGACGTTCGCGCCCTCGACTCGCGCGGGCAGGAGCGGAAGCGCTGGTTCGCGCTGAACGACGTCGTGCTGCACAAGGGCGGCTTCGCGCGAATGGTCTCCCTCGACGTCGCCGCGAACGGAGAGAGCATCGCGTCGTATGCCGCCGACGGGATCGTCATCGCCACGCCGACGGGCTCGACGGCCTACAATCTCTCCGCCGGTGGCCCGATCGTCGTGCCCACCGTCGAGTCGATCCTCCTCACGCCGATCTCGGCGCACACGCTCTCCGTGCGTCCGCTCGTGCTTCCGCCGAGCGCCGAAGTGACGGTGCGCGCCGATGATGGTCCCGAGCAGCTATTGGTGACGGTGGACGGCCAGGTGGGGACGACCTTCGCCTCGGGCGAGACGCTGAGCGTCTGCCGGAGTGACCATCCGGTGCAGATCGTGCGGTTCCCGGGTGCGACTTTCTTCTCGCGCATGCGCCGGAAGCTCGGATGGGGCGGTCTCGTCGACCGCGACGAGCCGAAGGATCGCTGACGAACATCATCGAATGCTGACCGAGCTTCGGGTACGCAACTTCGCGATCATCGAGCAGCTCGCGCTCCCGCTGGCGCGCGGCTTCAACGTGCTCACCGGCGAGACGGGGGCGGGGAAGTCGATCATCGTCGGCGCGCTCGGCCTCCTGCTCGGCGAGCGCGCGAACGCGGACGTCGTGCGCACCGGCAGCGACAAGGCGATCGTCGAGGGGACCTTCGACGTCACCGACCGGCCCGAGCTGGCGTCGCTCCTCGACGAGCGCGGGATCGACGTCGAGGAGGAGACCGTCGTGCTCAAGCGCGAGGTCGCCGCCGCGGGGCGCGCCCGTGCATGGGTGAACGGCACGCCCGTCACCGCCGCCGTGCTCTCCGAGATCGGCCGGCTCCTCGTGAACGTGCACGGGCAGCACGAGGCGCAGACCCTCCTCGACCCCGACGAGCAGCGCGACATCCTCGACGCCTTTGCCGGCGCGCAGGCGCAGGTCGCCGCGGTGAGCGCCGCGCACTCGACCCTCGCCACGATCCGTCACGACATCACGGAGCTTCGTCGCCGCAAGGCGGACGCGGAGCGTCGCGCCGACTACCTCCGCCACGTCGTCCGCGAGATCGAGGACGCGCGGCTCGCCGACGGCGAGGACGCGCGCCTCGACGAGGAGGCGCGCCGTCTCGAGCACGCGGAGGAGCTCCGCTCCCTCGCCAGCGGTGCCGCATCGGCGCTCGACGGTGACGACGAGGCGGTGCTGACCCACCTCGGCGCGGTGCAGCGGGCGATCGCCTCCATCGCGCGCATCGATCCCTCGCGCGGACGGCTGCAGGAGCTCTTCGACAACGGGTACTACGCGCTCGAGGAGCTGGCGCGCGAGCTGGAGGAGTACGAGGCGGGCGTCGAGCTCGACCCGGCGCGGCTGAGCGAGGTGCGCGCGCGGCGCGAGCTGGTCTTCCGCCTGATGAAGAAGTACGGCGGGACGCTCGCCGAGGTGATCGAGACCGGCGCGAAGGCGCGCGCGGAGCTCGACCTCGTCGACTCGGCGGATCTCGACCTGCGCGGTCTCGAGGCGCGCGAGCACGAGGCGGAGGCGACGCTGCGCGCCGCCGCGGCGGAGCTGACGAAGATGCGCGCCGGCGCGGCGTCGCGGCTCGGTCACGCCGTCGATGAGGTGCTCCCATCGCTCGGCATGAGCGACGGGCATTTCGTCGCCGTGCTCGTGCCACTCCCGGAGATCGGCTCCTGCGGCGCCGAGGGGGTGGAGTTCCGCGTCGCGCTCAACGTCGGCCACGACGCACGTCCGCTGTCGCGGGTCGCCTCGGGCGGCGAGCTGTCTCGCGTGATGCTCGCGCTGAAGACGATCCTCGCGCGGCTCGACCAGGTCCCGACGCTCATCTTCGACGAGGTGGACGCGGGCATCGGGGGGAAGGTAGGGCTGCAGGTCGGAGACACGATGCGCCGCGTCGCCGCGCACCATCAGGTCTTCGCCATCACGCACCTCCCGCAGATCGCCGCGCGCGCGCACCATCACATCCTCGTCGCGAAAGGCGCGCGCGGGGGCGTGACGACCGCCGACGTCGCGGTGCTCGTCGGCGAGCAGCGCGTCACAGAGATCGCGCGCATGCTCGGCGGCGATCCGGAGAGCGAGATCAGCCGCGCCCACGCGACCGAGCTCCTCGAGACCGCGGTCGTCCCGGAGCCCGAAGCGCGGCGCGAGGCGCCGACGAAGCGTCCGCGCCGCCAGGCGGGCGACGGTGGAGCGTTAGGCGCCGGGCGCTGAGCGCCGGCGCCCGTCAGAACAGCTTGATGTAGACCCGCCCGCCGATCTGGTCGAGGCTGAAGTCGGGGATCGCCGCGCCGCTGCTGTGCACGATGCGCGAATGCTGGAACTGCAGGTCCACGGGCCACGAGCCGATCGCTCCCGGTCCCGTCGAGAAGACGATCCCGAAGCCGGCGTGCGTCGCGCTGTACCCGCCGGCCGGCTCCGCGACCAGACCCCAACCCGCGGCGGGCGCCGCGCCGTCGTAGCTGTCGGCGGTCTTCGTCCGATGCGTCACGTCCAGCGCGATGGCGATGAAGCGCGTGAGCCTCACCTTCGGCGTCACCTCGACCGTGGTGATGTCGCCGAGGTCGCGGTCGACGGCGCGCCTGAACTGACGCGACGGGAAGACGGTGTCCGCGTACACGACGAGCTGACGGTCGGGACGCTGCACCGTGTGCGCCGCGCGCGCCGACACCGTGAGCACGCGGCCGACCGCGACGTCGCCCAGCACTCGGAGCTCGACGTCGTTCTGACCGTCACCGGCGCCCGGATCGACGAACACGCTCGCGTTGCGGGACGGACCCGCGCCGAGCCGGAACACGCCCTCCACCGAGAGCCGCATCCGCAGCGGCGCGCGCGACGCGAAGCCGTCGATCAGGCCGATGCGCGCCGAGAAGTCGATGTCGCCGACGTTGGTGTGATTGAGGCTCGCGAGCGCGGACAGATCGGCGAGTCGTGTCGTCGGCGGTGGCGCGCTCGCTTTCCGGAACGCGGTGTCCGCGGCGATCTCGACGCGCCTCCGAACCATCGGCGCGCTCACGCCGAGGGTCAGCCGCCTGATCACCCCGTACTCGAGCATGATCGGCAGCCGCGTCTCCGACACCGCTGCGGAAACCGAGACGCCGTCGTTCGCGCCGAAGCCGAGGCTCGAGGCGAGCGGAACGCGGTCGCCGTTCGCGCGGCGCAGTGCGTCGGCGTAGAGGAAGTCGGCGCGTACTCCGAAGCGCAGGGTGCGCGGCGCAACGAGCGCCGCGTCGTCACCGATGCCGAAGATCGGCGCCTGCGCGCGGAGCGGCGCCGCGGCGGCGAAAAAAACGCTCGCGATCGCGAGCGTGAGGGCAGGGCGAGTGCGCGGCCGGTTGCTGCCGCCGTGACGATGCATGCCGCGTAGGTTATCATTCGTGACTCGCGCATGTCAACACGACCGAACACGCCCCCGCTCCCCATCCCGACCGTTCCCTGGCAGGTGACGGGGAACCACTGGCTCGCGCTTCCGTGCATCCATCCGGCCGACGGATCGCTCCACGCGGTCGGCGTCGTGCACCGCGGCGCGCGCGCCGCGATCGAGATCGCCGGCCACTCCGATTTCGTCTCCGGTTCGGGCCAGCCACTCCTCCGGCCGACCATCACCGCCGACGGCGAGCGCGTCGAGCTGGCGCAGCACGGCATCGCGTGGGAGCGCGCGCTCAACTGGCTCCCGACCTTCACCTGCTCGGCGGGAAATCTCGTCGTGCGCGGGACGATCTTCGCCCCGTACGGGCGCGACGCCGACATGGCGGGCGCGGTCTACGCGATAAGCCTCGAGAATCGCGGCGCGCAGTCCGTCGCCGTGACGCTCTCCCTCGAGGGAAGGCTCGGACACCGGCAGCAGCGCGTTCGGACCGCGCGTCCGTTCGTTGACGCGCACCAGGTCTCGCGCACCCCCGACGGCGTGCTGCTCCTCGAGGGCGCCGCGCTTCCCGGCGTCGTCGCGCTCGCGCTCACCGCCGATTCCGACGTCGGGATCGACGTCGATGCGGAAGCAGCCACCTTCGCGCTGCACCGCGAGCTGCGCGTCCCGGCGGGCGGGCGGTCGCAGGCGGCGTTCTATCTCGCGGCGGGTCCCGAGCGCGACGGTGCGCGCGCGACGGTCGGCGTGATGCGGCGGCGCGGGTGGCGCGAGCTGCTCACGGCGACGCGCGACGCGCTCCAGTCACTCGAGCAGGCGACCGGCAACGACGAGATGGACCGGCTGATCAACCGGAATCTGCTCTTCTCGTACTTCTACTCGGTCGGTCGCGCGCTCGACGACGCGCACTACTACATCGTGCGGACACGCGCGCCGTGGAACGGGCGCGGGCTCACCGTGCGCGACTGGGAAGCGCTCGCCTGGACGCTCCCCGCGGTGCAGCTCGCCGACGCCGGTCTGGCGCGCGAGATCCTCATCCGCGCCTGCGAGCTGCACGGGTATGCGCCCGGGCAGGGAGTGCACTACCTCGACGGCACCCTCTTCGAGCCCGGCTTCTCGCTGGAGGGGGCCGCGTCGTACGCGCTCGCCGTCGATCGCTACATCCGCGACACCGAGGACGACCAGATCGTCGAGGAGCCCGTCGTCGCCGACACGCTGTATCTGTCGTCCGAGGACCTCGCGGCTCGGCGCGATCGTAACGTCCCGCTCTACACGACCGAAGTCACGCTCTCCGGCGCGCCCACCGCGCAGCCGTTCACGCTCCACGGGAACGCCGTCGCGGCGCAGGCGTTGGACGTCTTTCGTCGCACCCTCGACGAGGACACCGCGCGCGACGTCGAGGATCCGGAGGCCGTGCGCGCCGCGCTGCGCCGGCACTTCGTCGTCGGCCGCGCCGAAAAGACCACCTTCGCGTCGGCGGTCGATCTCGCGGGCGGCTCGTCCGCCGAGGACGATCCGCATGGCTCCGCGCTCTGGCTGCCGTTGTACGAGGCCGTCGATCGCCACGACTCGACCTACCGTCGCACCGTGCGTGGCGTGACGGATGCGCCCCGGCTGCTCGCGCAGCAGTGCGCGCGGCTCATGGGACCGGAGTCGGCGGCGGTGCTGCAGTGGCTGCGCCGCGCGCCGCTCGACAACGGACTCGCCGCGGAGGAGGTCGATGAGTCGGGCCGCGCGACCGGGAATGGCGGCGACGCGGCACTCTCCGGGCTGCTCGCCTGGAGCGCGTGGTACGCCGTGCACGGACTGGGCACCGCGCCCTGATTCCTCTGCCACGAGGATGCGTCGCGTGCTTGCCGCGCGAGTGCGTCGTCCTTAAGATACGCGCACGCGGGAATAGCTCAGTTGGTAGAGCACAACCTTGCCAAGGTTGGGGTCGCGGGTTCGAGTCCCGTTTCCCGCTCTCGAGGAGAAACGGAGCCGACGCGGCGAACGCGCTCGGCTCCGTTTCTCTTTGCGTCGCCCGGATGGCGAAATGGTAGACGCGGGGGACTTAAAATCCCCTTCCCGCAAGGGAGTGCCGGTTCGAGTCCGGCTCCGGGCATGAACCGCAGGGGCCAGGGACCGGGCGTGAGGAACTGCGTTGCCGCCGTTCCTCACACCTGGCCCCTGGCCCCCTTCGCGTCCTGCGCGAGCTCCCTTAGAAAGGAATCTCGTCCACCAGCGCCATGCTCGGCGCGGCCGGTGGCGTCGGAGCGACACCTTCGGTCTGCGACGGGGCGCCGCGCTGCGGCCAGATCACTCCCTCGCAGGAGCGATCGCGGCACTTGTAGTCCGGCGCCTTCGGGTTCCGCTTGGAGAGCCGGTTGTCCCACATCTTGCCGCCGCACTTCGGGCACGCCGGGATCTCGGGAAGCAGCGCCGCGAGGTCGGCGTTCCTGGTAACCTTGCGCTCCTTCGCCGGCCGGTCGGCGACCGGTGCGTCGGCGACGAGTGCTTCCTCCGCCTCCTGCTCCACCGCCGGCTGCTCACCCTTCGCCGCGCGCGCGAGCTTCCGCGCGTAGGCGACCGCCGGATCCTCGACCGGACGGGCGAACTTCCCGTCACCATCGAGCTCGACCCAGTTCTGCTCGTACGAGTACAGCTCGTGGCCGATGCCGAAGCGGACCGCAGCGCGCTTGAACGCGTCGGTCGACGCCTGCTTGTAGTCCTTCCCCGTGCCCACGTCCTCGCGGATCACGCCGAGGACCTGCAGGCGCGCCTTGAAGCTCACCGCCGCGCTCTCGTCCACCGCCGCGCCCGTGAGCGCCGGCAGCAGCTCGAGGGTGAGGTCCCACTCGCCGGGGACCACCGCATCCAGGCGCTCGCGCACCGTGTTCGCCTCGATGTAGCAGACGAAGCGGGCGATGAAGCGCCCGTCGCGCTGGATGGGGCGGCCGTCCTGCCGCCACGCAATCGTCTCCGGAGCGACGGGCATGGCCAGTCGCGCCCAGACGTCGTTGCGGTCGAGCTGCTGCGTCTCGTGTCGTGCGATCATCGTCGTGTACTCCTCTCGTCCGTCCGTTTTCATTCGCAATCCGTCCTATCGAATTCCTGCGTGCCGCATCACCGCACTCACGGCGTGACAGCTCCGACCGTGCTCGCAGTACCACCCGTGTCGGTCGTTGAACACGAGGTGGACTTGCCGCGCCCCCGCGGCCTTTCCAACCGCCATCGCCTGCTCGTCCACCCGAAAGAGCTGGACGACGCTCGTCCGGTCGCCGCAGATGCGGACCGGGTCGAGCCGCCGGATCTGAAGGACCGGAGGCGCCGGTGGGACAGCCCCCTTCACCGGGCGCTTTCCCTTCGCGGCAGCCGCGACTTTCGTCGCCGATCCCCGCTTCACCGGCCTCTTCGCGCGCGCCCGCTTCGCCTTCACCGGGCGGCGCCGCTCCGACGTCGGACCCGCGGACTTCGCGCGTTGCTGCTTCACCGGGCCCGTCACCGTGGTCGCCTTCGCGGCGGCCTGTACTGCCGGCCTACCGCTTTGTGGCTTCTTCCGCGTCGCCTCGGCGGGGGCTTTCTCCGATTTGACTTTCTTCATTCCGCGGCCTAGCCTTGGTTACTGATGGTGCACGAGTTCGGTGTTATTTCGGTATCGCCAATATATAGTTGTATGTAACGTATGTCAACGAGCGCGACACCCATTCTGACCGAGGAGAACGGCCCTGGCGTAACTCCCGCCACAGGCGCGATTTCCACCGTCGCGCCCGCTGGTGACACGGTCTCCTTCGCCGCCCCCCGGCTCACCCCGCTTGGCAAGCGGATCGAGATGCTTCGCGTGGAGCGCGGCTTCTCGAAACAGAGTCTCGCGCGCTCCGCGGGCACGTCGCGGCAGCAGCTCTGGCGGGTCATGACGGGGAAGTCCGAGCTCACGTCGACGCTCTGCCACCGTCTCGCCTCGGTGCTCGACGTCGATTCGCGCAGTCTTTCGAGCGCGCTGCTTGGCGGGAGCGCCGCGGCGCCTAACGGCACGGACGGGCGGCCATCGACGGTCGCGACTCCCGTCTCCCTCGCCGCCTTCCTCGAGAGTCCCGCGCTCCTCGCGCGCACCCTGCGCACCCTTCCCGCCGGCGAGGACGGCATCGCGATCAAGCGCGCCCTCCTCGACGCCATCGAGGACCGCGCGCGTCTCTCGCGTGCGCCCATCCCGAGCTGGCTCTTCCGCGTTCGCGCCTCGATCCTCGACGGCTCGGCCTGATCGCGACTCGTCGCGCGCAACCCGACGGATCGGCGTCCGCTGGCCCGTCCTCTGCAAATCCATCGCGCACCACGAAACGGAGGAGTGCGATGGACAGAGGCATGGAGTTCCTGAAGAGCCAGGTCAACAACGCGGTCATGCAGCACGAGACCTTCGTCAAGAACCTGGTCGACCATGAGAGCCAGGCGGAGGATCCGCGCTTCCGCAATCTCTGCTCGAAGTACATCCCGATCATGCAGGCGCACCAGCGCATGCTCGAGGACTACCAGCGCGAGCTCGGCGCCGAGGCGGGCGCCGGCAAGAAGGTGCTCGGCAAGGCGTTAGGCATGGCGCGTGACCTCGCCGACGCCGCGCGCGAGAGCGACTTCCTGCGGCTCGTCGGCGACATCGTCACCGCCCGTCAGAGCGAGGACACCTTCAAGACCTTCCGCGAAGCGGGACGCCAGCTCGGGATCCAGCAGCTCGCGGACATCGGCGAGAAGTGCGAACGGGATCACGATCGCTACGCCGACGAAGCCAACCGGCTCGTCCAGCAGCTCTTCGTCGAGCACGTCCGCGGCACGCCGGAAGCGGGAGTTCGGAATCAGACGTCCGCGTCGGCCGAGTCGTCGGTCGGTCGCTGATTTGTGACCGTGGGGGGCATGCTTTCTGCCACCTGGCGGGGCGTGACCCCCTCCAACGATCACGAGATCGGTAGATCGCCGGGCAACGGCATGGACGACTCCCGGATCGGCGACTCCGATACCCGCGCGACGGCGCGAGGCGATTCCACGGTGGAGCAGGGTGCGGCGCGCCGCACCTTCGCCCGCCGCATCGATTGCTGCATGGATGAGCGAGCAGGATCCACGTCGCGCGGCGGCCGACGACAGCCGTCCCGCGGGCGCGGTGGGCTTCCCGGCCCCGGCGGCCACGCCGCCTGATTCGCCGGCATCCCTTGTCGGGGGCCGGATTCCCACCTGAATTGCCGAAGGCGACGATGCGCGGCTAATTTTCGCGCATGACCGACGTCGTTTCTCTCGCCGCGGAGCTCCTCGCCATCCCGTCCTCCACCGGCGAGGAGCGCGCGGTGGTGGATTTCGTCGCCCGATGGCTCGTCGGGCGCGGATGGAACGTCCACGTCCAGGAGGTGTCGCGCGGCCGCGGCAACGTGTGGGCGTCGCGCGCCGGCGGCGGCGTCACTCTCTCGACGCATCTCGACACCGTCCCGCCGTACTTCGCGCCGCGCCTCGACGGCGACCTCCTCTACGGTCGCGGCGCCTGCGACGCGAAGGGCATCGTCGCCGCGATGCTCGCCGCCGCGGATCGACTTGCCGGCGCTGGCGAGCAACGCGTCGATCTCCTCTTCGTCGTCGGTGAGGAGAAGGGATCCGACGGCGCGCGTGCCGCGAACCGCCTCGCCGCCACGAGCCGCTTTCTCGTCAACGGCGAGCCGACCGAGAGCAAGCTCGCGAGTGGCGCGAAGGGGTCGCAGCGCGTGATGGTGCGCACGAGAGGGAAGCCCGCGCACTCCGCGTACCCCCATCTCGGCGAGTCGGCGATCGAGCCGCTCCTCGCGCTGCTCCCGACGGTGCAGTCGCTGCCGATGCCGAGCGATCCGGTGCTCGGGCAGACGACGGTCAACATCGGCACCATTCGCGGCGGGACGGAGGCGAACATCATCCCCGAGCACGCGGAGGCCGAGTTGATGTTCCGCCTCGTGGGTGACGTCGCGCCGCTGCGCAAGCAGCTTCTCGCCTGGGCAAAGGGCAAGGCGGAGCTCGAGTGGGGCTCGCACATCCCGGCGCAGCGCTTCCACGTCATCCCGGGCTTCGAGACGGCGCCCGTCGCGTACACGAGCGACATCCCGCTCCTCGATCGCTGGGGTACGCCGCTGCTCTTCGGGCCGGGCTCCATCCACGTCGCCCACACGCCGAACGAGCACGTGTCGACGAGCGAGCTGCGTGCCGCCGTCGACGCGTACGAGCGGATCGTGCGCACCCTGCTCGCGACATGACGAAGCGGCGCGTGGCGGTGCTCGGCGCGACCGGCGCCGTGGGCCAGGCGTTCGTGCGTCTGCTCGCGAACCATCCCTGGTTCGAGCTCGCCGAGGTCGCGGCCTCCGAGCGTTCGGCGGGAAAGCGTTATGACGAGGCGACGCGCTGGCTCGGCTCCGAAATCCCGCGCGCCGTCGCCTCTCTCCCGGTGAAGACCTGCGATCCATCCGAAGTCGGCGCCGACATCGTCTTCTCCGCGCTCGACTCGACCGTCGCCGGCGAGGCGGAGCAGCGCTTCGCGGCGGCCGGGCGGTGGGTGATCAGCAACGCGAAGAACCACCGCATGGACCCCGACGTTCCCCTCGTCATCGCCGAGGTGAACCCGGATCACATGGCGCTCCTCGACGTGCAGCGTGCGAAGCGCGGATGGACGGGGGGGATCGTCACCAACGGCAACTGCTCGACGATCGCGCTCGTCTCGGCGCTCGCGCCGCTTCATCGCGCCTTCGGCATCCGCCGCGCGGTGGTGGTGACGATGCAGGCGGTCTCCGGCGCGGGGTACCCTGGCGTCCCCTCGCTCGACGCGTTAGGCAACGTCATTCCCTTCATCCGCGATGAAGAGGAGAAGATCGAGGAGGAGACGCTGAAGTTCCTCGGCACGCTCGAGGGAGGCGCGGTGCGGCCGGCATCGGTGGTCGTGGGAGCGCACACCAATCGGGTCCCGGTGGAGAACGGCCACACGATCTGTGTCTCCCTCGAGCTCGAGCATCCCGTCGCGCCGCGCGAGGCGCACGCCGCGCTCTCCGAGTGGCAAGGAGCAGCGGAGTCGCGCGGCCTTCCCACCTCGCCCGAGCGTCCGGTGATCGTGCGCGACGAGCCGGACCGGCCGCAGCCGCGCCGCGACGCGGACAGCGGGCGCGGGATGAGCACCGTGGTCGGCCGCATCCGGCCCGATCCGGTGCTCGGGCTGCGCTTCGTCGCGATGGCGCACAACGTCATCCGCGGCGCGGCAGGAGCGGCGGTGCAGAACGCGGAGCTGCTCGTCGCGACCGGGCGGATCCCGGCGCCGTGATCGTCGTCAAGTTCGGCGGGACTTCGGTCGCCGACGCCGACGCGATCCGGCGCGCGGTCGAGATCGTCCGCGGCAGGCTCGATCGCGACCCCGTCGTCGTCGTGTCTGCGCTCGCCGGGGCGACCAATTCGCTGCTCGCGATCGCCGAGCAGGCGTCCCGCGGACAGCTCATCGGAGCGGTGCGCGCGGTCGAGGCGCTGCGCGAGCGGCACCTCGCGCAGGCCACCGAGCTCCTCGGAGACGACACGGAGGCGCGCGACCTTTCGGCGGAGCTGAGCGCGATGTTCGACGAGCTCGCGCACCTCGCCGAGGCGCTCTCCGTGCTCGGCGATCTCACTCCGCGCAGCAAGGACGCGATCGCCGCGATCGGCGAGCGACTCTCGTCGCAGCTCGTCGTCGCCGCGATGCGCCGGATGGGACTCGCCGCCGAGCACGTCGATGCGCGGGACGTCGTGATCACCGACGACCAGTACTGCCGCGCCGAGCCGCAGCCGGAGGCGATCGCCGAAGCCGCGCGCGATCTCGTACTCCCGGTCCTGAGGCAGCATCGCGTGCCGGTGCTGGGAGGGTTCATCGGCGCGACGAGAGAAGGTGTCACGACGACCCTCGGCCGCGGCGGATCGGACTACAGCGCCGCGCTCGTCGGTGCCGCGCTCGCCGCCGACGCCATCGAGATCTGGACGGACGTGGACGGCATGCTGACCGCCGACCCACGCGTGGTGAAGGGCGCGCGCCTCATCGAGCAGATCCGATTCGACGAGGCGTCGGAGCTCGCGTCGTTCGGCGCGAAGGTGCTGCACCCCAGCACGATCGCACCGGCGGTGGAGCGCGGAATCCCCGTCTGGATCTTCAACTCGCGCAATCCGACGGGATCCGGCACCCGCATCACGCACGAGGCGCCGCGGCGCGCGGTGAGCGCGATCGCGGCGCGCAGCGGCATCGTCCTCCTGCAGCTCCGCACCCCGCGAATGCTGCTGACGCACGGCTTCCTCCGCCGCTTCTTCGAGATCTTCGAGCGGCACGGGATCTCGGTGGACGTGGTCGCGACCTCGGAGGTCTCGGTGTCCGTCACGATCGACGAGGGCGAGGACCTCGAGGAGCTGCTCGTCGATCTGCGCGAGCTCGGCGACGTGACGATCGCGCGCGAAAAGGGAGTGCTGGCGGTGGTCGGCGCCGGGATCGGCGACGGCGGCGAGGCGATGGGGCGCGCGCTGGGCGCGCTGGCCGGGGTGAAGATCCACCTCCTCTCGCTCTCCGCCGCGGGGATCAACCTGAGCGTCGTGCTCGACGCCGCGGAGACCTCCCCGGCGATGGCGAAGCTGCACGACGCGTTCTTCGGAGAGGGGGCGAAGCGATGACCGCGGCGGCGAGAGGACCACGCGTCGCCGTGATCGGGGACGGGAAGATGGGACGGACGATCGTGCAGCTCGCGCCGGAGCGCGGGCTCACCGTGTGCGCGATGATCGGGGCGCGCGCCAACGAGGGAGGACGGGGGATCACGCGCGCCGCGCTCAACGGCGCCGACGCCGCGGTGGAGTTCACCGAGCCATCCGCCGCCGCGGCGAACGTCGAAGCGGCGCTGCGCGCCGGAGTGCCGATCGTCTGCGGAACCACGGGTTGGTACGACGAGCTGCCGCGGCTTCGCGCGCTCGCGCTCGCGCTCAAAGGCGCGCTGTTCGCGGCGCCCAACTTCTCGGTTGGCGTCGCGGTGTTCGCACGCATCGCCGAGCGCGCGGCGGCCGCGCTCGCGCCTCTCGAAACGTTCGACGCGCACGTGGTCGAGACGCATCACACGGCCAAGAAGGATGCGCCCTCCGGCACGGGCGCGATGCTGCGCGACGTGCTGCAGCAGGGACTGCATCGCGACGTTCCCGTGACGAGCGTGCGCACCGGCAGCGTCCCGGGCACGCACGAGCTGATCTTCGACGCCCCCTTCGAGCAGATCCGCCTGACGCACGAGGCGCGAGATCGCCGCGTCTTCGCCGACGGCGCGCTGCTCGCCGCGCGCTGGCTCATCGGCCGCACCGGAGTGTTCGGCATGAACGACCTACTCGACTCCCTACTCACATGATGCCGTCCGGGCAGATGGGCTGCGGGACCGCCCTCGTCACCCCCTTCACGCGCGGCGGCGACGTGGACGAGCGCGCGCTGCGAGCCCTCGTGGATTGGCAGATCGCCGAAGGCATCCACTTCCTGGTTCCCTGTGGCTCGACGGGCGAGGCCGCGACGATGACGCCCGCCGAGCATCGCCGCGTCGTCGAGATCGTCGTCGAGCAGACTCGGAAGCGCGTCCCGGTCGTCGCCGGCGCCGGCTCGAACGACACGCGCAAGGCGATCGAGATGTCGCGCGAGATGAAGGCGGCCGGCGCGGACATGCTGCTGCATGTGTCGCCCATGTACAACAAGCCGCCGCAACGCGGCATCGTCGCGCACTTTCACGCGGTCGCGGAAGCGACGGACCTGCCGATCATCGTGTACAACGTCCCGGGGCGCACCGGCAGCAACATCGAGGCGAAGACCACGCTCGAGCTGGCGAAGCACGAGCGCATCATCGCGGTGAAGGAAGCCAGCGGCAACCTCGGGCAGATCATGGAGATCGTCCGTGAGGCGCCGAAGGGCTTCCAGGTGCTTTCGGGGGACGATGCCCTCACGCTCGCCGTGATGGCCGGCGGCGGGTCAGGAATCATCTCGGTGGTGTCGAACCTCGCCCCGCGCGCGATGTCGCGGCTGGCCGAGGCCTGCGCGGAGGGACGGATATCGGAGGCGCGCGAGCTCCATCTGCGGCTGATGCCGCTCATGAGCGCCGCGTTCATCGAGTCCAACCCGATTCCAGTGAAGGCGGGGATGGCGATGCTCGGGCGGATGGAGAACGTCGTGCGCCTGCCCCTCGTCCCGCTCGATCCGAAGCATGAAGGCGCGCTGCGGAGCGCGCTCACCGCGGCGGGGGCCGAGCTCCGATGACCGCGGTCGATTCGCTGCAGCGCGAGATCGAGGAAATAGCCGCGACACCCGGCGATCAATCGCTGCCTCATCGCACCGAGGTCGTCGTGCAGACGCTGCTCAACCTCCTCGAGCGCGGTGAGGTTCGTGCCGCCGAGTGCGTGCAGGGAAAGTGGACGGCCGTCCAATGGGTGAAGCGCGGCATCCTCCTCGGATTCCGGTTCGGACGGCTCGTCGAGATGGAATCCGCGCGTCCATTCTCGTTCGTGGACAAGCATCTCTATCCCGCTCGGGAGTTCGGCATCGAGGACCGCGTGCGCATCGTGCCGGGGGGCTCGACGGTGCGCCGCGGGGCGTACGTCTCGCCGAGCGTGGTGTGCATGCCGCCGATGTACGTGAACGTCGGCGCGTGGGTGGGGCAGGGGACGATGATCGACTCGCATGCGCTCGTCGGCTCGTGCGCGCAGATCGGCGACAAGGTGCATCTCTCCGCGGCGGCGCAGATCGGCGGGGTGTTGGAGCCGGTGAACGCATCGCCCGTCGTCATCGAAGACGGTGTGATGGTGGGCGGGAACTGTGGCGTGTACGAGGGGACGGTCGTGCGTCACGGCGCCGTGCTCGGCGCGGGGGTCATCCTGACGCGCGCGACTCCGGTCTACGATCTGGTCCACGAGACGGTCTATCGCGCCGGCGCCGACCAGCCGCTCGAGATCCCGGCGAACGCCGTGGTCGTCCCCGGTGCCCGGCGCGTCGCGCGCGGCTGGGGCGCCGACGAAGGTCTTTCACTGCAGACGCCCGTCATCGTGAAATACCGCGACGAGAAGACCGACGTGGCCACGACGCTCGAGCAGTGGCTGCGCTGAGCGTGGGCGGCGTCGTCCGCGTCCCGGGCGATAAGTCGATCTCGCATCGTACGCTGATGCTCGCCGCGCTCGCGAATGGGCGCTCGCGCATCCGGGGGATCCTCGAGAGCGCGGACGTGCATTCGACCGCGGGTGTCCTGCGCGCGCTCGGGGTCGAGATCCCGGCGCTGGGGCCCGACGTCGTCGTGACGGGACGAGGGCTGCGCGGCCTGCGCCAGGCGCCGGGCGAGCTCGATTGCGGGAACAGCGGCACCACGACGCGTCTCATGGCGGGGATCTGCGCCGCGCATCCGTTCGTGTCGCACTTCGTCGGGGACGCGAGCCTGAGCCGCCGGCCGATGCGGCGCGTCGCGCGTCCGCTCGAGATGATGGGTGCACGCGTGGAGCTCACCGGCGGCGAGCGTCTCCCGATGGCGGTCCACGGCGCGGCGCTGCGCCCCATCGCGTGGGAGAGCGAGAAGGCGAGCGCGCAGGTGAAGAGCGCGATACTCCTCGCGGGCCTCGTCGGCGGCGTGCGGGTCACGGTGCGCGAGCCGGAGCGCTCGCGCGACCACACGGAGCGCATGCTGAGAGCGTCAGGCGCGACCGTCCAGGTCGGACCCGACCATTCGGTGGTGCTCGATCCGCCGAGATCGCTCGCCGCGCTCGACGTGCAGGTGCCGGGCGACCCGTCCTCCGCCGCGTTCGTGGCGGGGCTGGCGGCGCTCGCGGATCGCGGCGCGATCACCATCGAAGGGGTCGGCCTGAACGACACGCGCACGGGCTTCTTCGACGCGCTGCGCCGGATGGGGGCGAACGTCCGCGTGGACCCGGCGGCCGACCAGGGAGGGGAGCCTGTCGGCACGATCACGGTCAGCGCCGGAAACACGCTCCGGGCGACGAAGGTCGCGGGACCCGAGGTGCCGTCGATGATCGACGAGCTGCCGCTGCTCGCATGCATCGCCGCGCGCGCCCGGGGAACGACGGAGATCCGCGGCGCGAGCGAGCTGCGGGTGAAGGAGAGCGATCGCATAACCGCGGTCGTGGACAACCTCGTCGCCCTCGGTGTCGAGGCGAGCGAGCTGCCCGACGGCCTCCTCGTCACGGGGAGCGATCGGCCCTTGCGCGGCAAGGTCGTGACGCATGGCGACCACCGGCTGGCGATGGCGTTCGGTGTCCTCGGAGCGCTTCCCGGCAACGACATCGCGATCGACGACCGCGAATGCGCGATCGTCTCCTTCCCGGGGTTCTGGAGACTCCTGGAATCCCTCGCGACGCGCGTAGATTGATCGCATGAACGACGCGACCCCGCCGTACGTCCCCGCGGTCCTCGATCCGAACCGGAAGGTCGTCGTGGCGATCGACGGTCCGGCCGCCTCGGGAAAGTCTTCCACGGCACAGTGGGTCGCCGAGAAGCTCGCCTTCCGCCACGTCGATTCCGGCGCGCTCTACCGCGCGATCACGGCGGCGCGGCTCCGCGCGGGCGGACAGTCCGACGAGTGGTCGGAGCCCTCGGTACTGGCGGTGGCGCGGCAGGTATCGCTCCGTCCCACCGAGCGCGGGTTCATCCCGCTCATCAAGGGAGAGAGCGCCGAGGGTGAGATCCGGGGCGGGGAGGTCACCCGCGAGGTGTCGCGCGTCGCCCGGATGCAGGCGGTCCGGGAGTGGGTCAACTCGGAGGTTCGCCGAGTCGCCGAGGGGCACGACGTGGTGGTGGACGGGCGCGACATCGGGACGGTGGTGTTCCCGGACGCCCAGCTGAAGATCTTCCTTGTCGCCGATCCGTGGGAGCGGGCGAAGCGGCGGTTGGTCCAGCGACTCTCCCGCCGGCCGACCGACGCGGAGATCGCGGAGGAGACGGAGCGGCTGGTGCAGCGGGACGCGCGCGACGCGACGCAGACGGTCCAGGCGCGGGACGCCGTGCTCATCGATACGACGTATCTCACCCAGAGCGAGCAGGTGGAGCGGATCGTCGCTCTCGCTCGCGGCGTAACCTCCCGTCGCGGCGCGACTTCGCCCGTTGACGGCGAAGCAGGTTCTCGCTAGCTTCAAAGGTTCCTGCCGCCCCGTCGAGAGGGACGGCCGTCACATCGTCGACCCGCGCCAATCCGGCGTGGGTGACGTCATTCCTGCCTCGGCGCGGCGAGGTGAACTCCGCGCATCAGGAGATCCCTGCTGGGTATGCCCGAACTCGAGACCACCACTTCAACCGGCGGCACGATGACGCAGGCCAAGCGCGACCTGCAGCGCGAGAAGCGCGACGCACAGCGCGCGCAGCTCCGCCCGCTCATCAACCGCCGCCCCGAGCTGTACGACGAAGACGACTACTCGTCCGACGAGTACGATCGGATGATGGAGCTGTACAACGGCACGCTCGCGTCCATCGACGAGGGCGAGATCGTGAAG
>DASVXU010000063.1:0-36315 GCA_036392515.1 Gemmatimonadaceae bacterium
TGCTTCCCTTCGTCGTGCTGGTGGCCGCGAACGTCCGCGAGCTGGCGAACGAGGAGGACGCCGCCGTGCGGGCGCGCACCGCCGAGCTGGCGCGCGCGGCGAGCGAGCGCGTGAGCGACCACGTGCACCAGGTGGACGCGATCCTTCTCGTGCTGAGCCGCGTCGTCTCGACGCGTCCGGCCGACGCGCTCCGCAACGACACGCTCCTCCGCGCGATCAAGCACAACCTTCCGGCGTTCTACAACGACCTCGCGGTCTGGGCGCCTAACGGCGACAACATCGGCAGCTCGCGCGACTCGTCGTTCGAGCGCGCGCGCAGCAACGTCGCCGACCGCAAGTACTACCGCGAGGCGGTGCGGACGCGCGGCACCGGGATCGGCGAACCGGCGATCTCGCGCTCCACCGGAGACTGGACCGTCGGCATCGCGCGCGCGGTGCTCGGCCGCGACGGGTCGATCGTCGCGATCGTCTCCGCGACGACGCGCCTGACGAGGATGGGCGAGCTGCTGAACACCCGCTCACTCCCGCGGGGGTCAGTGGTGACGCTCTTCGACGAGAACGGGCGCGTCCTCGCCCGCTCGCTCGACGCGCCGCGGTGGCTGGGACGTGACGCCAGCGTCTCGCCGATCTTCCGGAGGTCGCGCGATGCGGGCGTCGAGACGGTCGAGGTCCCGGGGATCGACGGGGTGGCGAGGCTCACGGGATTCATGCGCGTGCGCGACCTGCCGTGGACCGTGGCGGTCGGGGTGCCGCCCGCCGCGGCGATGGCGCCGGTGCGCAACGCGATCGGCCGCAACCTCGCGCTGGCGGGAATCGCGCTCACGGCCGCGCTCCTCATCGCGGGCTGGATGGGCGGGCGCACCGCGCGCCCGCTGACGACGCTCGCCGCGGACGCGGCGGTTTTCGGGGCAGGGACGCTCTCGCATCGCACCTCCGTGGATGGCGTGGACGAGATCGGCCTGCTCGGGCGCGCCTTCAACGAGATGGCCCGCACCGTCGAGCAGCGGACCGCGGCGGTGCTCACGACCGAGGCACGGGCGCGCCGACTGATCGAGTCGAACCTGATCGGCATCGTCGTCGCCGACGCGCGCGGGGCGATCGTCGAGGCGAACGACGTCTTCCTCGGCATCGTCGGGTACACACGGCAGGAGCTCGCGCAAGGGCTGCTCAACCGCGACGCGCTGACGCCGCCCGAGTTCAGGCCGATGGACGCATGGGCGCAGCTTCAGCTCGAGCAGACGGGGAGTGCGCCGCCATGGGAGCAGGAGTATCTGCGGCGAGACGGACGTCGCGTTCCCGTGCTCGTCGGGCTCGCGCAGCTCCCAGGGATCGAGCGGCAGTATGCCAGCTTCGTCCTCGATCTCACGCAGCGGATCGCCGCCGAGGAGGCGCTCCGCGAAACGCACGACACGCTGCGCGCGCTCATCGTCGGTGCGCCGCTGGCGATCTTCTCCACCGACGCGGCGGGACGGGTGGAGACATGGAACCCGCAGGCAGAGCGGCTGTTCGGGTGGTCGTCGGAGGAGGTGTCGGGCCATCCCTTCCCGCTCGCCGACGTCGCGGGCGACCACGGGCTGCTCCGAGCGCTCGACCGCGCGCTGACCGGCGAGCCGGTGGCGGACGTCGAGGCGCGGATCGGCACGCGAGAGGGGGAGAGCCGCGACGTGAGCGTCTCGGCCGCCCCGCTGCGTGACGCGCAGGGCGCCGTGCGAGGCGCCGTCGCGTTCGTCACGGACATCGCCACGCGCAAGCAGGTGGAGCGCGCGCTCGCCGAGCGCGACGAGCAGTATCGGCTCGTGACGGACGGCATCCCGCTGATGATCGCCTACGTCGATCGCGAGCAGCGGTACCGTTTCGTGAACGCGGCGTTCGAGCAGTTCGCGCGGCGGTCGCGCACCGAGATCGTCGGCTCGCGCGTGGCCGACGTCATCGGCGAGGACTCGTACGCGGAGATCCGCGGCCGGATCGACGAGGCGCTGGCGGGGATCCCGTCGCGCTTCGACGTGCTCGTCCCCGACCCGGCCGGGCCGCGACGGCTCGAGGTCACGTACATCCCGCACACCGCGGGCGGCGGCGTGGACGGATTCTTCTCGATCGCGGCCGACGTGACCACGCGTCAGGCGCTGGAGGAGCAGCACCACCGGGTGCGCACACTCGAGGCGGTGGGCCAGCTCGCGGCGGGGATCGCGCACGACTTCAACGACGCGCTGACGGTCATCAACGGCTACAGCGAGCTGCTGCGCAAATCGATCGAGCCGAGCGACGCACGCAACGCCGACCTCGCGGAGATCGAGGAGGCGGCGGGGCGCGTCGCGTCGCTGGTACGCCAGCTCCTCGCCTTCGGCGGGCTGCAGACCGTGCAGCCGGTGGTCGGGCCGATCAACGCCATCGTGGCCAGCATCGAGCCGGCGCTCCAGCACGCGTTAGGCAGCGACGTCAAGCTCACGACCTCGCTCGCGCCGGACGCGGGCGACTGCTACGTGGACCCGGCGCGCGTGCAGCAGGTGCTGGTGGACCTCGCGCTGAACGCGCGCGAGGCGATGCCGGACGGCGGCCGCGCGCACGTCGAGACCTGTCCGGTGGACGTGGACGGCAGCGGTTCGTCGCGCCACCCCGGCCTCGCGGCCGGCGCCTACGTCGTGCTGGTGTTCACCGACAGCGGGGTCGGGATGGACGCCGAGACGAAGGCGCGCGCCTTCGCGCCCTTCTTCACGACGCGCGAGAACGGCTCCGGCGCGGGGCTCGGCCTCGCCACCGCGTACGGCATCGTGCGGCAGCTCGGCGGCCAGATCTACGTCGATTCCGCGCCGGGCGAGGGAACCAGCATCGAGATCTGGTTCCCTCGCGTCCCAGCGGTATCGCGGCAGCGGACGCCGCCCTCGAACGCGCTGGTCTGAGCGATCAGTAGAGGAGGTACGGAGCGCGCGCGGCGCGGAACGCCGAGTCCTGCGCGTCCCACTCGGCGAGCAGCGCCGGGAGCGTCCCCGCCTCGACCGCCTTGCGCAGGCGATCGGTGCCCGCCAGTCGATCCATCGAGCTGCTCCACGCGAACTCGCTCGGATGGCGACGCCGCACCGCGTCGATCAGCAGCAGCGTGGTCGTCAGCGGCCGGTAGCTGGCGCGGTCGGTGATGACGAAGCGCACGCCGTTCAGCGGCACACCGCCGAACTTCCGCGCATCCGGGCGCGGAGTGATGCGCACCGACTCGAACCGCACGCCGGGGAGCGCGCGCGCGTTCATCAGCTTCACGATGCTGTCCGCGTCGAGCCAGGGCGCGCCCGTCTGCTCGAAGGGGAAGTCGGTGCCGCGCCCCTCGGAGAGGTTGGTCCCCTCGAGGTAGACGGTGCCCGGGTAGTTCAGGATCGCCTCGATGCGCGGCAGGTTCGGCGACGGCGCGACGAAGGGCAGGCCGGTCTGATCGCCCCACATGTCGCGGCGCCAGCCGGTCACCGGAATGACGGTGAGGTTGGCGCCGATCGCGAAGACGCCGTTGAAGTAGCGCGCCAATTCTCCGATGGTGAGGCCGTGCCGCGAGGGCATCGGATAGAAGCCGACGAAGGAGCGGAACGCGGAATCGAGGATGCCGCCCTCGATGATGTCGCCGCCGACGGGATTCGGCCGGTCGAGCACGACGAATGGAATTCCCTTCTCCGCCGCCGCCTGCATGCAGCGCGCGAGGGTGGACTCGTAGGTGTACTGCCGCACGCCGACGTCCTGGATGTCGAACACGAGCGCGTCGACGCTGTCGAGCATCGCCGGCGTCGGCTTCGTCGTCTCACCGTAAAGCGAGTACACCGGAAGCCCGGTCTTCTCGTCGCGCGACGACCCGACCTTGTCGCCCTCGCGCGCCGTGCCGCGGATGCCGTGCTCCGGCGAGAAGAGCGCGACGAGCCGATAGTCGCGCGAGCCCGCCATGATGTCGATCGTGCTGCGTCCCGCGCGGTCGATTCCGCTCTGATTGGTGATCAGCCCCACACGCCTGCCGCGCAGCACCGGCGGAGTCGTGGTCGCGAGCGCCTCCACCCCCGGCGCGACCACCGCCGTCGGCGGCGTGCGTGGTGCCTGGGCGCACGCGTTGGAGGCGACGAGGCAGGCGAGGAGCAGCTGGCGCATGTCGGAGGGAGTTGATGGTGAGGGAGGCGGCGGCGTTCACCGCGGCGCGCGATGCAAGTATGCGCTGGACGCACGGGAGGATGCCAGCGTCCCGGACCGCTTGCGCGCACCGGCGCGCACTGTGCACACTCCACGGCGATGACCGTCATCGCGCCGCTCCCGCCGCCCGACGAGGCTCTCCGCCGCCAGCGCCTCGCGCGGATGAAGCGGATCGCCACCGGCCTGCTCGTCCTCTCGACGATCGTGTTCCTCGCCGCGCGCGCCCTCGAGGCGCGCTACGGCTGGCTGGGCTTCGTCCGCGCCGCCGCGGAAGCGGCCATGATCGGCGGGCTCGCCGACTGGTTCGCGGTGACGGCGCTCTTCCGGCACCCGCTCGGCATCCCGATCCCGCACACCGCGATCATCCCCGCCAAGAAGGACCAGGTCGGGCGCACGCTCGGCGGCTTCGTCCAGAAGAACTTCCTCGCGCGCGACGTGATCGCGGCGCGGCTGCGCAACCTGCGCATCGCCGAGCGGCTGGCGCTCTGGTTGCGCGAACCGGAGAACGCGCGGACGATCGCGCGCCAGTTCGCGAACGCGATCGCGCGCGCGCTTCCGCTGCTCGAGGACGAGGAGGTGCAGGCGCTGATCGACCGCAGCGTCGCGTCGCGCGTCCGCAGCACCGCGGTCGCGCCGCTGCTCGGACGACTGCTCTCGCTCATCACGTCGGGAAACCGGCATCAGGAGCTGCTCGACCAGGCGATCCGCCTCGCCGCGCGCGGCGTCGCCGAGAATCACGACCTGATCCGCGAGCGCATCGCCGAGGAGAGCCCGTGGTGGGTGCCGACCGCGGTGGACGAGAAGATCCACGAGAAGATCGTCGGCTCGATCGAGCGCACCCTCGAGGACATCCGCGACGACGAGGAGCATCCGCTCCGCGTGCGGTTCGACGAGGCGCTGCACCAGTTCATCGACAAGCTGCAGCACGATCCGACGGTGATCGCGCGCGCGGAGCAGATCAAGAACGACACGCTCGACGCTGACGCGGTGCGCCGCTTCTCGTCGTCGCTCTGGGCCGACGCGAAGGACGCGCTGCTGCGCTACGCGGAGCGCACGACCGCGGCCGCGGCCGACGAGAGCAGCGCCGGGAGCGGCGCGCTCGAGCGCGCGCTGACGGGACTCGGCGAGGCGATGCTCTCCGACCCGCGTCTGCTCGAGCGCGCGGACGCGGCGATCGTCGACGGCGCGCTGGCGGTGGTCGAGCGGCACCAGGACGAGGTCGGCGCGCTCATCGCGAGCACCGTGAAGGCGTGGGACCCCGAGGTGACGTCGCAGCGCATCGAGCTGGCGATCGGCCGTGATCTGCAGTTCATCCGGATCAACGGCACGATCGTCGGTGGGCTCGTCGGACTGCTGCTCTATACCGCGTCCCGTCTGCTCGGCTGAGGGGTCAGAGCACCTCCACCGCGAGCGCGGTGTCGGTCGTGACCTTCGCGGTCGGATCGATGGTGAGCGCCGCCGCCGAGCGTCGGCCGTCGCCGTCGCTCGACGCACCATCCGCGGGCGCGAGATCCGCCGGCGACGGCTGCTTCTTCTCGCCGCGCGACTTTCCGCGGCCGGCGAGCGCGATCGCCGCGCCGAGCGCCGCGACTCCGGCGAGGGTGGCGAGGGGATGCTTGGAGAGCGTGGTGTAGACGCTCATCCCCGCGACGTGCCCGGGCTGGTCGCCGCGGAGCCGCCCGCTGTCGGGAAGCGGCGCATCGAGCGTGTCCTGGCGGTCGCCCGCGGCGGGGATGTCGGTGCGCTTCTGCGCGTCGAACTGCGTCGCCTCCATGTATTTGTCCGCGAGACGGGGGGTGAGGCCGAGCACCCCGATGAGCTTCCCGCCCGCGCCGACGACGATGTCGCGCCGCGGATGCTCCATGCAGAAGACGATCGCGTCGGCGGCGACCTCCGGCTTGTAGACGGGCGCCGGGTGCTTCGGCTCGAACTCCATGTAATTGCGCGCGTGCTGCGGGTAGGGCGTGTCGATCGCGCCGGGCTTGACGAGAGTGACGCTCACCGGCGTTCCCTTCTTCTCGAGCTCCATGCGGAGCGCGTCGGTGAATCCCTTCACGGCGTGCTTGCTCGCCGCGTAGTGTCCCTGCAGCGGGATCGCGCGGTCGGAGAGGGTGCTGCCGATGTTGATGAGCGCTCCCCCGCCCCGCCGCTCGAGGTGCGGGATCGCGACGAGCGAGCCGTTGACGACGCCCCAGTAGTTCGTGTCGAAGAGCCGGCGCGCGTCGCCGACGGGTACGTCGCGGATCTCGCCGTAGATGGAGACGCCGGCGTCGTTGATCCAGGTGTCGATGCCGCCCCATTCGTCCACCGCGCGCTCCGCCGCGCTCGAGAGCGCGTCGAAGTCCGCGACGTCGGCGACGGCGTAGATCGCGTTCCCGCCCGTGGCGTTGATCTCCTGCGTGACGCGCTGCAGATCGCTCTCTTCGCGCGCGACGAGGATGACGCGGGCGCCCCTGGCGGCCGCGCGGCGCGCGGTGGCGAGCCCGATCCCGCTCGACGCGCCGGTGATGACGACGACCTGCTCTCCGAGCGGCTTCAGCCCGATCTTCATGCGAACCTCCCCCGGTCTCGCACCTCGACTTCGTGAGCGGTGGCTCCGTCGGGGTGACGGGCCTCTCTCGCGACATGGGTCGCGGCAGAGGCTGTGCCAGCCGCGCGGCGTCAACCGATCGCGACGAACCGTTCGTACAGCTCGTCGAGGGCGGTGCGAGGATCCTGGCAGAGCCCTTCGTGGATCGGCGAGCTCTGGATGACGTCGGACCTCGGCGCGGTGAGCCAGTGGAAGCGCTCGGAAGGCGGGGCGAGGGCCACGGGGCCGGCGGAAGGATCTCCTTCGGCTACCGCGCGCGCGGCGCGGAGATACCGAACCAGCAGCTCGTGATCGACCTCGGGGACGCGGGCGCGCAGCGCGTCGAGCTCCTCGATCGCACGCATCGCGAGGAACTCTTCGGTCCGCGCGTGAACCATCACGCCGACCGGGATGAAGGCGCCGACGTAGACGTGCGGGACGATCCGCAGGACGGCGAAGTCGTACGAGACCCAGCGGGGCGCCGCGCCCTTCGCGGTCGCGGTCATCGTCGCGCCTGCAGGCGGCGCCGCGGCTCGCGCCGGAGCGCCTCGCGCGCCTCGATCGCCGCGTCGACGAACCCGGCCGACGCATCGAGGCGCGTGGTCAGATACCCGCGATATCGGGCCCGCGCGTCGTCGCCGGTCGCGAACTCGCGGCCGTTCACCGAGTCGAGGAGGAGCTCGTCGGGCACGGCGCGGAGCACGTCGTCGATGGCCGGCGCGAGCGCGGCGCGCATCTCGCCGTCGATCGCGCGCAGGTCGCCGCTCTCCTCGAGCAGGACGTGGCTCTTGATCAGCGGGAAGGCACCACGGGCACGCGCCGCGTCCACCGACTGCCAGTCGTGATGCGCGTAGAGCGCCGCGCCATGGTCGATGAGCCAGGGCTCGCGCCTCCAGACGAGGAGATTCGGGTTGCGATGCGTCCGGTCCGGGTTCGTCACGAACGCGTCGAACCATACGAGCCGCGTCGCGAGCTCGGCCGACACGAGCTCGCGCGCGGCTGAAGCGTCGAAGTTGAAGGCGCCGTCGAGGTAGCGCAGCCCGACATTGATTCCGTGGCTCTTCTTGAGGATCTCCTGGATCTCGGGATCGGGCTCGCTGCGGCCGAACGCGGGGCCGACGTCTATCAGTGCGAGCTCGGGAGTGGGAAGTGCGGCTGCCCTCGCCAGCATCCCCACGATCAGCTCGGCGATGAGCGCCTTCGGTCCCTGCCCCGCGCCGCGGAACTTCACGACGAAGAGCCCGTCAGCGCCGGTATCGACGACTGCCGGGAGCGATCCACCCTCGCGGAGGGGCTGGAGGTAGCGGGTGGCGTCGAAGCGCGCGAGGTCCGTGGTGGGCACCCGCGAAATCTGGCCGCGAAGCGCCGATCGGCAAGGCACGCGGCCGGATCGCCGGTCCTGCCCACCGCCCGCGTCGGCGGCGGAGATGTTGCATGAAGCGTTTGCAATGTTCGACCGCAACCCGACCGAGCGCAGGACGGAAAATGACCGGCACGATGACCACCGAACATTCTACCGAGCGCAACCGCCTGCTCCACGCCATGCCTCCGGAGGCGCTGGAGCTCCTGCGACCGCGCCTCGAGCCCTTTTCGCTCGAGCTGCGCCAGGTCGTGTACGAGCCGATGGAGCCGATCAGCTATGCGTACTTCCCCGCTGACGGCGCGATCTCGATCCTGGCGCTGGCCGGACCCGACGAGACGGTCGAGGTCGGAACGGTGGGTTTTGACGGCTTCAGCGGGCTTCCGCTGATCTTCGGCGTCGACCGCGAGCCTTTCCAGGCGATCTGTCAGTCGCCGACGACAGGATGGCGCATCTCGGCGGACGACCTCCGTCGGGTCTGCGAGCGCGACGCAGTCCTCGGCGTCCTGCTGCGCTATGCGCAGGCGTATCACGTCCAGGCAGGGCAAGCGTCGGCATGCAACCGCTCGCACTCGCTCGAGGAGCGGTGCGCGCGGTGGCTTCTCCAGATGCACGACCGCGCGCGCCGCTCGGACTTCATCCTCACGCACGACTTCCTCGCGGGGATGCTCGGCGTCCGTCGCGCCGGGGTCACGGTCGCGGCTGGCCACCTGCAGGCGTCGGGATTGATCCGCTACAAGCGAGGGCTGGTATCGGTGCTCGACCGCCCGGGGCTGGAGGCTGCCTCGTGCGACTGCTACCGGATCGTCGCCGAGAGCTACGACGCGATCTTCCCGGTGCAGGAGAGCACGTCGTCGCCGGAGGTCATGGCAGGACACTAGGGCGTCCACGGGCGCGGACGCCGCCGGCGGCGGCGCAGGGAAAGCGTCGGCTCGGCAACGACTTGCGCGCGTGGTCCTCGGTGCACGCGCGTTGCCGGGAGGGGGGCGACACCAACCCCCTCGCCCATGCCACGGCTCCTCGCTTCATCCGCCGCGCTGCTGGCCGCGGCCGCCATCACCTCGATCGCGGCTGCCCAGTCCACCGCCGGATCGGACACGCTTCCGATCAGCGCCTCCGTCCAGGACACCACCCGACTGAGCACCGACTCCCTGCGACTGGCGGGGAGTCGCATTCGCGCGACCAGAAGGGACGGCACCCGCTTCTTCGCCACGGTGCGCGCCGTTCGCGGGGACACCCTCGTCCTGCGCGAGCACAGCGCGGACGGACTGCCGATCCAGGTGCCGGCGAGCGGCCTGTCGCGACTCGAGGTGGCGCGCGTTAGGCGCGCCGCGTGGACGAATGCGCAGATCGGCGGCGCCATCGGCGCCATCGCGGCGGGGGTGGCCTACCTCAACCTCTGCGACAAGCACCCGAACCTCTGTCGCGCCCGGGAACAGACCTACTACGACTCGACCGGCCACTGCGAACAGGACCAGTTCGAGCTGGGATCGACGATGGTCCTCGCCGGCGCGCTTGTCGGCGGCGCGATCGGCTACGCGCTCACACCGTCGAGCTGGCGTCGGGTCGGCGTCTCGGTGGCAGCGACGGTCACGCCGACCGGCGAGGGGGGCGCGCAGGCATCGTTAGGCGCGAGCGTGCCATTCGCCGCTCTCGCGGGGCGACGTTGACGACGCGAGGTGCTCCTCGATCGCGGCGGCGGCATCGCGCCCTTCCCTGATCGCCCAGACGATCAGCGACGCGCCGCGGCGGACATCGCCCGCCGCGAACAGTCCGGGGGTGCTCGTGCGGAATCGCCCGTCGGTCGCGACCGTGCTCCGCGCGGTGCGCGCGACGCCCGACGCGGCGAGCAGGGGCGAGTCCTCGGGTCCCGCGAAGCCCATCGCGAGGAGGATGAGGTCGGCGGGGATCGTGCGCTCCGTGCCTGGGATCGGCGTTGCGATCGCGTGGCCGTCCTCGCCGCGCCGGGTCTCGACACGAACCGTGCGCAGCGCGCGCACGGCGCCGTCCTCGCCCGAGAGCTCGATCGTCGCCAGGTTCCACTCGCGCTCGCACCCTTCCTCGTGCGCGTGCGAGGTGCGCAGCTTCATCGGCCAGAGCGGCCACGGCGTGGAGGCGTCGCGCTCGATCGGCGGCGGAGCATTCACCTCGAACTGCGTGACGGAGAGCGCGCCCTGCCGGTGGCAGACACCCGCGCAGTCGGAGCCGGTGTCCCCGCCGCCGATGATCACGACTCGCTTGCCGCGCGCGGTGATCTCGTCGTCGAGCGCGATGGTGTCGCCAGCGAGCCGCCGGTTCTGCTGCTCGAGAAATGGCATCGCGAGATGGACGCCGCGAAGCTCGCGCCCCGGCACCGCCAGCTCGCGCGGCTTGTGCGCGCCGGTGGCGAGGAGCACCGCGTCGAATCCGGCGAGCAGCGACTCGGTGGTGACATCCGCGCCGACGTTCACGCCGGTGCGAAAGACGATCCCCTCGGCCGTGAGCTGGGCGAGCCGCCGATCGAGCACCGCCTTCTCGAGCTTGAACTCGGGAATGCCGTATCGCAGCAGCCCTCCGGCGCGATCGGCGCGCTCGAAGACCGTGACCGCGTGGCCGGCGCGACGGAGCTGCTGCGCCGCGGCGAGGCCCGCGGGGCCGGAGCCGACGATGGCCACTCGGCGCCCCGTCTCCCGGCGCGGCGGACGCGCCGCGATCCAGCCTTCAGCGAATCCGCGATCGGCGATCGCCTGCTCGATGCTGCGGATCGCCACGGGCTCCGCGACGATGCCGAGCACGCATGCCGACTCGCATGGCGCGGGACAGAGACGACCGGTGAGCTCGGGAAAGTTGTTCGTGGCGTGCAACGCGTCGCTCGCTTCTCTCCATCTCCCGCGGAACACGAGGTCGTTCCATTCGGGGATCACGTTGCGCACGGGGCAACCGGTGTCGCCCTGGCAGAAGGGCACGCCGCAGTCCATGCAGCGCGCGCCCTGCTCCGCCACGCTCGCCGGATCCGCCGGCGCGTAGAACTCGTTCCAGTGGCGGACGCGCCGCTCGACTGGCTCGCGCGCCGGCGTCGCGCGCCGCAGGGTGATGAATCCGCGCGCGTCACCCATGGCGTTGTCCCTCCGGCTTCGCACCGATCGCCGTGTCGCGCTGCGACATCGCGCGACGGTACTCGGTCGGTACCACGGCGACGAAGTCGCGCAGCGCGTGCTCCCAGTGTGCGAGGATCGAACGGGCGCGGGCGCTTCCCGTGTGTCGCGCGTGCTGCTCGATGAGCCGTCGCAGCAGCGCCCGGTCCTCCTGCCGCTCCACGGGATGCAGCTCCACGAGCGACGTGTTGCACCGCCGAGCGAACTCGCGGTCGCCCGACTCGTCCAGCACGAACGCCATGCCCCCGCTCATCCCGGCCGCGAAGTTGCGACCGGTGCGTCCGAGCACGACCACCACCCCTCCGGTCATGTACTCGCACCCGTGATCGCCGACTCCTTCGACGACGGCGGTGGCGCCGCTGTTGCGGACGGCGAAGCGCTGGCCGGCGAGTCCCCCGAAGTACGCTTCGCCGCTCGTCGCGCCATAGAGGACGGTGTTGCCCACGATGACCGTCGCTTCGGCGAGGAAGTGCGCGCCGCGTGGCGCACGCACGACGATGCGTCCGCCCGACAGACCCTTCCCGACGTAGTCGTTCGCCTCGCCCTCCAGCTCGAGCGCGACGCCGCGTGCGAGGAAGGCGCCGAAGCTCTGTCCGGCGGAGCCGGTGCAGCGGACGATCATCCGCTCGTCGCCCAACCCGAGGGCGCCGAAGCGCCGCGCGACCTCGCCCGAGAGCATCGTTCCGACAGAGCGATCGACGTTCCGCACCGCTACGTGCGTCGTCACCCGCTCGCCTCGCTCCAGCGCCGGCGCGGCCGCGGCGATCAGCTCGTGATCGAGCGCCCGCTCGAGGCCGTGGCTCTGCAGCGTCACACAGCGCCGGGCGATCGGGTCCTCGGACGAGCTCCCTCCGACCGGCATGTGCAGGAGCGCGGAGAGATCGAGATGTCGCGCCTTCCAGTGATCGTGCGGAACGCGGGCGCGAAGCAGATCCGTCCGGCCGATGATCTCGTCCATCGTGCGCACGCCGAGCCGTGCCATGTGCTCGCGCACCTCGTTGGCGACGAAGAAGAAGTACTCGACGAGATGCTCGGGCTGGCCCGTGAACTTCGCTCGCAACTCCGGATCCTGGGTCGCGATGCCGACGGGACAGGTATTGAGGTGGCACTTCCGCATCATCACGCACCCCTCGACGATGAGCGGAGCCGTCGCGAAGCCGAACTCCTCGGCGCCGAGCAGTGCCGCGACGACGACGTCGCGTCCCGTGCGCAGCTGTCCGTCGGTCTGCAGGCGGACGCGCCCGCGCAGGCCGTTGAGCACCAGCGTCTGCTGCACCTCGGCGAGCCCGAGCTCCCACGGGACGCCGGCGTGCTTGATCGAGGAGAGCGGCGCTGCCCCGGTGCCGCCGGCGTCGCCGGAGATGCAGATGAGGTCCGCGTGCGCCTTCGCGACTCCCGCCGCGATGGTACCTACCCCGCTTTCCGCGACGAGCTTCACCGACACCGTCGCGCGCGGATTGACGCTCTTCAGGTCGTGGATGAGCTGCTTGAGGTCCTCGATCGAGTAGATGTCGTGATGCGGCGGTGGCGAGATCAGCGTCACCCCGGGAGTCGCGCAGCGCGTGCGCGCGATCACCGCGTCGACCTTGTGCCCCGGAAGCTGCCCGCCCTCTCCCGGCTTCGCGCCCTGCGCGATCTTGATCTGCATCTCGCGTGCGTCGGCGAGGTATTCAGCGGTGACGCCGAAGCGCGCCGAGGCGACCTGCTTGATCGCGCTCGCGCGCTCGGTGCCGAGCCGCGCCGGATCCTCTCCCCCTTCGCCCGTGTTGCTCCTTCCGCCCAGCCGGTTCATCGCGATCGCGAGCGTCTCGTGCGCCTCGCGACTGATCGAGCCGAACGACATCGCCCCGGTGACGAAGCGCTTCACGATCGACGACGCGGGCTCGACCTCGTGCAGGGGCGCCGGCTCCGCGCCCGGCGCGAGCTCGAGAAGCCCGCGCAGGGTGAAGCGGGCGGCCTCCTCGTCGGCGAGGCGACTGAACTCGCGGTAGGTCGTTGCGCTCCCGCTCCGAGTCGCGTGCTGCAGCGCCGCGATGGTCCGCGGGTTCCAGTTGTGGTGCTCGCCGCCGATCCGGTAGTGATAGTCGCTGCCGCCGTCGAGCGTGGCGCCACCGGTATCCTCCCGGTACGCGGCGGCGTGGCGGCGCAGCGTCTCCTCGGCGACCGTCTCGAGTCCGATGCCGCCGATGCGCGACGAAGTTCCCGTGAAGTGCTCGTCGACGAGCGCGCGGCTCAGCCCGACCGCCTCGCAGATCTGCGCGCCACGATAGCTCTGGAGGGTGGAGATGCCCATCTTCGAGAGCACCTTCAGCAGCCCCTTGCCTAACGCGGCGACGTAGTGCGCCCGAGCGGCCGCCGCGTCGATGCCCCCCGCGAGCGCGCCGTCACGCGCGAGCTGCTCCACCGCGCGGAAACCGAGATACGGACAGACGGCGGCGGCGCCGAACGCGATGAGCAGCGCGATCTGCGAGACGTCGCGCGCCTCGCCGGTCTCGATGACGATGGAGGCCCGCGCGCCGAGCCCGCGGCGCGCGAGGTGCTGCTGAACGGCGGAGACGAGCAGCAGCGAGGGGACGGGCGCCCACTCGCGACTCGTCGCCCTGTCGCTGAGCACCAGGAGCCCGCATCCGCCGCGAACGGCACGCTCCGCCGCGCGACACACTCGCTCGACCGCGCGCGCCAGACCCGCGGGGCCGGCGGCGGCACGGAAGACGCCGCGCAGGCGCACCGAGCGCAGCGACTCCTCGCGGATCGCCGCCAGTGCGGCGAGCGCGCTCTCGTCGAGGATCGGCTGCTCGAGGCGCAGCATGCGCGGACGCGCCGCCGCCTCGTCGAGCAGATTCGACTGGGGCCCGAGCAGGACGGCGAGCGACATCACGAGCTTCTCGCGAATCGGGTCGATCGCCGGATTCGTGACCTGCGCGAAGAGCTGTCGGAAGTAGGCGAAGAGCAGCTGCGGGCGCTCGGAGAGCACCGCGAGCGGTGCGTCGTTCCCCATCGACCCGACTGCTTCCTCCCCGCTCTCGGCCATCGGCGCGATCACCATGCGCAGCTCCTCGCGCGTATACCCGAATGCGCGCTGCAGCCGCGCGACCTCTTCGCGATCGAAGTCGCGCTCGACGGTGTCACGCGAACGCACGGGGGGGAGCGCGACGCGCCGCTCCTCGGCCCAGCGACGGTACGGGCGCAGCGAGGCGAGCTCCGACTTCACATCGTCGTCATCGCGCAGCCGCCCGAGCGTGGTGTTCACGACCAGCATACGGCCCGGCCCGAGCCGCCCCTTCGTGCGGATCCGGTCGCTCGCGATCCCGAGCGCACCGGCCTCGGAGGCGAGCACCACGAGATCGTCGTCGGTGACGAGCCAGCGCACGGGACGCAGCCCGTTGCGATCGGTCATTGCCCCGATCTGGCGTCCGTCGGTGAACGCCAGGGCGGCGGGTCCGTCCCATGGCTCCATCAGGCCGGCGTGGTACTCGTAGAAGGCGCGGCGCTCCTCGGGCATTCCCGCGTCTCCTTCCCACGCTTCGGGAACGAGCATCGCCATGGCGTGCGCGAGGGGGCGTCCGGCGAGCACGAGCAGCTCGAGGACGCTGTCGAGCGAGGCGGAGTCGCTCTGGCCCTCCGCGACGATGGGGAGCAGCTCCTCGATCGCCGCGTCGAAGCGCGGCGATGCGAGGAGCGCCTCGCGCATCAGCATGGAGCGGCGATTCCCGCGGATCGTGTTGATCTCGCCATTGTGGGCGAGGAACCGATACGGATGCGCCAGCGGCCAGGAGGGAAAGGTGTTCGTCGAGAAGCGCGAGTGCACGAGGGCGAGCCCGCTCACCAGCGACGGGTCGCCGAGGTCGCGATAGAATCCGGCGAGCTGCTCGGCGCCGAGCATCCCCTTGTACACGACGGTGCGCGCGGAAAGGCTCGCGAAATAGCAACCCGTCCCGCCGGTGAGTCCCCGGTCACGCAGCGCGCGCTCGGCGCGCTTGCGGATGACGTAGAGGGTCCGTTCGAAGGCGGCTTCGTCGTCCGCGTCGCGAGCGAGGCCGAGGCGCGCGACGAAGAGCTGGCGGATGGCCGGCTGCGCGCCCCGCGCGGTCTCCCCGGCGTGACGCGGATCGGTGGGGACGTCGCGCCAGCCGAGCACGCGACACCCGCTCGCGCTCACGGCGTCGCCGATGATGCGCTCGCACGCGGCGCGCTCGTCGGCGTCGCGCGGGAGGAAGACCATTCCCACCGCGTACTCGCCGACGTCGGGGAGGCCGATGCCGAGCGCGGCACACTCGTGACGGAGAAAGCCATGCGGGATCTGAAGCAGAATGCCCGCGCCGTCGCCGGTGGTGGGGTCGGCGCCGGCCGCGCCACGATGCGCGAGGTTGCCGAGAAGACGAAGCGCGTCGTCCACGACCTCGCGCGATCGCTCGCCGTGCAGGTGCGCGACGAAGCCCATCCCACACGCGTCGTGCTCGTTCGCCGGATCGTACAGTCCCTGCCGCTCGGGCATCACCATGCGGTCGTCCTGGGTCAGAGGTTACGGTCTCGTGCGCGTCCGACATGCAAAAGCGCCCGCCAGATCTGGTCTGGCGGGCGCCGGGTGGTCTCGTCGTCGTGCGTGCGCGCCTAGCCAGATTTCCGGGTGGAAATCGGGCTAATAAGCGTAAGAAGAAGGGCGCGCTGTGCGAGCGAGGCGATCACGTTCGTCTCCGGGGTTCTCGCGCAACATGCCTCCGACACCGCGGCTTTGTCAACCTCGGCGTCGATCCGGGACCGGGCGACGACCGCGCTACGCGGTACGCCAGCGCCAGGTCGTGCCGCATTCGGTGCAGCTCAGGTATCCCCCGGAGGAGAGGACGAGCTCCGTCTCCCGGCCGCACCCTTCGCAGTGGCCGCTCAGCTTGCGGCGGATCTCCGGGCGAAGCCCGCTCTTCGCGAGCCGCACGTCCATCGCCTCCCAGGAGACGGCGCACACCGGACAGAGCGAGCCGGTGCAGCTCTCTCCGATCTCGAGGCAGATGACCTCGGAATCCATCACCGTCGCCTGGCCGTCCTCGATCGGCTCGTCGGTCAGGACGACGTGCACGTCCTGATCGCGGGCTGCGCAGTACATCTTGAGCTCTCGCATGGCACCCTCCCCGCGGGTTGGTCCCGCTTCATGCATCTAGGCGACGCGCACGATCCTCCCGCCCGGTGCCCGCGCCGCGAGCACCCGGGTCGCTTCGTCGATGGGCATGCCGAACAGCGCGGTGGCCGCGACGTCGGCGTGCATACAGCTGTCCGCGCGAATGGTGAGGCTCCGCTGCGGGGTCGCGCGCGGGGCGGCCGTGACCGGATCGAGCAGGTGGTGGTACCGACGCCCGCGATAGCGGAAGAACTGGACGTACGTCCCCGAGGTCGCGACCGCCTCGTCGGCGACGTCCACCTCGCCGATGATCCCCCGCTCGTCGTCGGGGTCCTGGATGCCGATCCGCCACGCCTCGCCGTCCGGCGCCCTGCCTAACGCGTACAGGTCGCCGCCGACGTCGACGATGGCGTGCTCGATCCCACGGTTGCGCAACGCGTCGATCGCCCGATCCACGCCATAGCCCTTCGCGATCGCACCGAGGTCGATGCGGGCATCCGGATCGTGGAAGAGCACGACGTCGTCGCGCCCGCGTGCGCCGACCTCCACCTGGTGCCAGAGCGTGCGGCCGGCGAGGCGCGCCACCTCGGGTGACGGCGGCGGCTCGTGGCGGTGGGTCACGTCCCAGAGCGCGACCGCGCCGCCGATCGCCGGGTCGAACGCGCCACCGCTCGCCTCCGCCCAGCGCAGCGCTTCCGCGATGACGAGCGCCGTCTCCGCGCCGACGCGGACCGGCCCGCGCGCCGCGTCGAGATTCGCGCGGCCGACATCCGAGGTCGCGGTGAAACGCGTCATCGTACGCTCCACGCGTTGCAGCTCCTCCATCGCCGCGTCGATCGCCGCGTGGGCGTGGCGCTCGTCGCGGTGGACCACCGCGAGCTCGGCGATCGTGCCCATCACGGGGAGCGTCCGCCTGATCACATGCGGCCGGCGACGGCGAGCGAGCGGGATCGTCGCGACCACGAACGCCCCGGCGCCGAAGGCGAGGAACTCGCGCCGGCTCGGCCCGCGGCCTTCAGACATGGCTGACATCCTGTGTTTCCTCCGGCGATGAGACGTCGTGACACGCGGTGTGACACGATCCGCAGTTGCCCGCGCACTCGCGCCGCGGACGCACGAGCACGAAGCAGAGATAGAGCGCCGCCATGGCGGCCATGCCGATGAGAGCGCGCACGAGTGTCAACCTCCGGTGAGCAGCCCGGCGAAGCCCATGAAGGCCATCGACAGGAAGCTCGCGATGAAGAGCACCATCGACGCGCCGCGCGCAACCGCCGGCACGTCCGCCAGCTCGAGACGCTCGCGCAGCGAGGCCATCAGCGAGAGCGCGATCGTCAGCCCCGCCCCCGCCCCGATCGAGAATGTGAGCCCCTCGAGGAACCCGTAGCCGCGATTCGTCTGGAAGAGCGCCAGCGCGAGGATCGCGCAGTTCGTGGTGATGAGCGGCAGATAGATGCCGAGCTCGCGGAAGAGCTTCGGGCTGAACTTCTTGATCACCATCTCGGTGATCTGCACCATCGACGCGATCACGACGATGAAGGCGATCACGCGCAGGTACGGCGCCTCGCCGAGCACCCACTTGTTGAGCACCGTCGCGGCGATCGACGTGATCACCAGGACGAAGGTGTCGGCGATGCCGAGCCGCACCGCGGTCGCCACCTTCTTCGTCACGCCGAGGAAGGAGCAGAGACCGAGGAACATCACGAGGGTGAAATTGTTCACCAGCGCGGCCGAGAGCAGGATGACGAGGTGGTGTCTCATACGCTCGCCTCCTCGAGGATCGGTCGCGCGAGCGGTGGCGCGGTGATCGCCGCGTCGAGCGCCGCGCGCCGCTTCTGCCGGTCCTTCCACCAGGCAAAGCTCAGCAGCACCAGCCCGAAGGCGAAGAAGCCGCCCGGCGGCATGTTCATGATCGCCCACGGCTCGAACGACGCGGGCATCACGCGGAAGCCGAGCCAGGAGCCGCTGCCCAGGATCTCGCGAACCGTCCCCACCGTCGTGAGGCCGAAGGTGAACCCGAGGCCCATGCCAAGCCCGTCGAGCGCCGAGCGCCACACGGTGTTCACCGCGGCGAACGCCTCCTGACGTCCGAGCAGCAGACAGTTCGCGACGATCAGCGGGATGAAGGCGCCGAGCGCGCGATGCGTCTCGGGAACGATCGCCTCCGTCCCGATGTCCACGATCTGGACGAAGGTCGCGATGATCAGGATGTAGGTCGAGATGCGCACCTCGTTCGGGATTCGCTTCCGGAACATCGATACGAAGACGTTCGAGCCGAACTGCACGACGAGGGTGGCGAGCCCCATCGCCAGCGCGTTCTTCACGCTGTTCGTGATCGCCATCGTCGGGCACATGCCGAGCATCTGGACGAAGGTCGGATTCTCCTTCCAGAGCCCGCGGATGAAGTCCTCGCTCGCGGTCGGCTTGCGCCGGCCGGGGACGTCGGGCATCGCGTGACAGCGCATCAGTTCCTCCCCCCGTCGGCACGCGCCGCATGCGGAGCCGTCGCGGGCTCCGGGCGGTAGGCGTCGAGATAGGGTTGCCAGTGCTCGATCGTCCGGTTGATCCCGCGCAGCACGGCGCGCGAGGATATCGTCGCGCCGGTGATCATCACGACCGCGCTCGGGTCGCTCGCCGCTCGCTCGCGATCGGCGCTCTTGATGCCGGCCAGGGGAGCGCGCCGTCCGGTGAACTGCCCGGTGAACACGGGTCGCTGGATGTCGTCGGCGATCCCGGGCGTCTCCTTGCTCTCGAGGACCTTCATCCCGAGGAGCTCGTGCCTCGCCGCGTCGTATCCGATGAGGAGGTGCATCTGCTCGGAGAACCCGGGCTCGGCGACGCTCAGCGCGTAGCCGGTCGGACGACCGTTCGCGTCGTAGCCGAGGTAGACGCGCTCCGTCTTGCGCGCTTCGTCCTCGGCGGGACGCGCCGCGGTGAGCGCTCCGCCGCGGAGCCAGAGCGTGTCGGCGTGCGCCGGCGCATGCAGCACTTCGGTCACGGCGGCTCGCAGCACTCCGGCCTTGTACCCTTCGATGCGCGGCAGCGTCGCGTCGTAGAGCACGACGACGGCGAGCCCCGCCATCGCACCGGCGACCGTCAGCGTCAGCAGGAGCCTCCACGACGGCACCGCGTCGTCCATCACGGGAAGCTCGCGCGGCGAAGCAGCGGTCGCGCTCATGCGGCCCCCTTCCCGAGTCCGGTCCCGAAGACACGCGGCCTCGTCACCCGATTGATGAAGGGCACGAGCGCGTTCATCAGCAGCACGGCGTACATCACTCCCTCCGGAAGCCCGCCCCACACGCGGATGATCACGACGAGCGCGCCGATGCCGATGCCGAAGATCCAGCGCCCGGGCTTCGTCACCGGCGCGGTGACGGGATCCGTCGCCATGTAGACCGCGCCGAGCATCAGCCCGCCGGAGAAGAGCATGAACATGGCGTCAGGGTGGCGTGGATCGGCGAAGTGCAGCACCGCGGCGAAGGCGGCGGCGGTGCCGAGCACCGCGGCGGGGATGCGCCAGTCGAGGTAGCGCTTCCAGGCCAGATACAGTCCGCAGACGAGGATGAGCACTCCCGCGGTCTCGCCGAGCGAGCCGCCGGTGCTGCCGATCATGAGGTCCCGCAGCGCGGTCGTCTTGCCCTCGAACTTCATCAGCCCGAGCGGGGTCGCCGCGGTGATCGCGTCCATCGCGCGCGGGTGCATGAACGGCAGCGCGAAGTTGTCGCCGCGCAGGGCCCACCACGAGCCGCCGAAGCGCGGCCACGTGGTGAGCGCCGTCGGGAACGCCGCCTGGAGGAAGGCGCGCCCGAGCAGCGCGGGATTGAACGCGTTGTATCCCAGCCCACCGAAGATCAGCTTGCCGAAGACGATCGCGAACGCGCCGCCGACTGCCGCCATCCACAGCGGGATCCCCGCCGGAAGCGTCAGGCCCAGCAGCAGCCCGGTGATCGCCGCCGAGCCGTCGCGGAGCGTTCCGCCCTTTCCCAACCCGCGCTCGCTCGCGACCGCTCCGAGCGTGGACGCGGCGATCACGAGCAGCGCGCTCGGCCCGAAGAACCAGACGCTCGCGACGACGATCGGCGCCAGCGTCGCGACCACGGTCCACATGATGCGCGCCGTGCTGTCGCGACCCTTGACGTGCGGCGATGCCGTGACGACGAGTCGCTCGCTCTTCGCGGCGGTCGCGCGGTCGCGCGTCGCGCCCGGAAGCGTGGTGGGCGTCATGCGGTCCTCGCGGGAGTCCGGCGCAGCGCCGACTTGCTGAGCTGGAAGAGCTGCGCGAGCGGGATGTTGGAGGGGCAGACGTAGCTGCACGAGCCGCAGAGCATGCAGTCGGCGAGATGCTCCTCCGCCATCTCGGCGTAGCGGCCGACGCGTGCGAGCGCGCCGAGGTGCGACGGGTCGAGGAACATCGGGCATGCTTCCAGGCAGCGCCCGCAGTGGATGCACGGGAGGCTCTCCTGCGCGCGTACCTCGTCGCGGGTGAGCACGACCACGCCCGTCGTCCCCTTGAGGATCGGCACGTCGAGATCGCGCTGCGCCTGCCCCATCATCGGTCCGCCGAAGAGCACCTCGTCCGCGTCCTCGGTGAGTCCGCCGCAGAAGGCGAGCACGTCGCGCACCTTCGTCCCCACCGGGACGATGAGGTTCGCGGGTCGCCGGACGCCGTGGCCGCTGACCGTCACGATCCGCTCGACGAGCGGGAGCCCGGTCTCGAACACCTCGGCGAGCGTCGCGACCGATCCGACGTTCTGGACGATGACGCCGACGTTCGCGGGCAGCTTCCCCGATGGGACCTCGCGGCCGAGCACCGCGTGGATCAGCATCTTCTCCGCTCCCTGCGGATACTTCACCGTGAGCGGGAGGATCGTGACGTCGAGATCGATCGGCCGCGTGCGCTCGAGCGCAGCGATCGCGTCCGGCTTGTTCCGCTCGACGCCGATGAGCGCGCGCTTCACGCCCAGCGCGTGCATCATGATGCGGACGCCGAAGTGAACGCGCTCGGGATACTCGACCATCGACCGATGGTCGGTCGTGAGGTACGGCTCGCACTCCGCGCCGTTGATGACCAGAGTGTCGATCACCGCGTCCTTCGGCGGCGCGAGCTTGACGTGCGTCGGGAACGCGGCGCCGCCGAGCCCGACGACTCCGGCGTCCTGCACGGCGCGCAGCACTTCGGCGTGCGAGAGACCCTGCCAGCGCGGGACCAGTCGAGGCCGCGAGATCTGTCCCGAGTACCGCTCGACGCGGACGCGCACCGCCATGCACATCGAGCCGTCGGGGTGCGGCCACCAGTCGATGTCGGTCACCCACCCCGCGGCCGAGGCGTGCACGGGAGAGGAGATCCACCCGTCGGCGGCGGCGAGCAGGTCGCCGCGCTCGACGTGCGCGCCTTTCGCCGCGATGAGCTTCGCGGGGTTGCCCGCGTGCTGGCGGAGCGGAAGCACGACTTCGTCCGGGTACGGCATGCGCCGGATCGGAAGGTGTGCCGTGAGCTCCTTGCTCTCGGGCGGATGCACGCCGTGCGAGAAGCCGAAGCTCCTCGCGCGCGTCGCCGCGCCGCGCGCCAGGCGGGTCAGAAGCCCTGTGCCCGTTTCAGCCATTTCTCGAGGTCCTTCTCCTTCGGGTTGAGCGGCGTGCCGGGATGGATCGCCGCGACCGGGCACTTCTCCGCCGCCTGCACCAGCTGCGCGAAGCTCCCCGCGCTCGCGTCCCTGATGACCGCCTGCCTGTTCGAGTTGTAGCCGAAGAGCTTCTTGTTGAGGTTGATGCACTCGTTGCACGTCGTGCAGCGATCGGAGTCGATCCACGGCTCGATCGCGACCGCCTCGGTGGTGGGGGCCGGCGCGGGCGCGGCGGACGCAGCGACGCGCGCCGCGGGGGCGGGAGCGGCGGCCACGGTCGGCACAGTGGGCGGCTCCGCCACCTGCGCAGGCGTGACCGGCGCGCTCGCCGGTGCCGACACAGCCGCCGCATTCACCGGCATGCTCGCGAGCAGATCGTGAATCGTCCCGCCGCTCGCGCTCGCGCGCAGGAGCCCTTCGGCGAGCCGGCGCGCGATGAGCGTCGGGTACGTCGACTGCACCTCGGCGAGCTTCGCCTCGTACTCGAGCTTCGCAGCGGCGAGCTTTTCGTCGAGCTCCGCCTCGAGGGTGGCGCGCACGCGCTCGCGCGTCGGCTCCGCGACGACCACTCCCGCCAGCTCGCGGAGCTGCGTCCAGTGCTGCTGGCGCTCCTCCGCCAGCCGAACGATCTCCGCGCTCACGCTCCAGCGCAGCAGTCGCCTGTCGGATCCGAGGACGAAGATGAAGGGCGTCTTTCCTTCCCGATCGTCCCGTGGCAGCGCGAGATACTCGTGGAATGGAACCAGCTCCTCGTCGCCGTCCTTCGCCGGCTTGAAGTGCTTGCGGAAGCGCCCCTCGGTCGCCGCCCAGTCCGCGGTGGTCAGCGGCAGCTCCATCGACTTCGCGGCGCCGCCCTCGTCCACGTACTCGAGCGTGTACGTCGGCCAGTCGTCGTCGAGCGCGGGATTGCCGTCCAGCGTGAGGCACTCCGCCCAGCTCGTGCCCGCGTCGGGATCGAAGGTGAGATAGGGGAAGGCGCGGCTCTCGAGAGCGAGGCGCGCCGCGTGCTGCGCGACGTCGTCGGCGAGCCCATGCTCGACCGGACAGGGCGTGTACACGTTGAAGAGCGCGGGGCGGCGCTTCTGCAGTCCCTTGAGCACCCCGGCCATGAGGTGCGACGCCGAGGCCTGCGACGTCTGGTGGACGTACACGCCGCGATGCGCGAGGGCGATCAGCGCGAGCTCCTTGCGCACCTCGCTCTTTCCGTGCTGCTGCGATCCGTACCAGGCCATGTCCGAGACCTGGCCCGTGAAGCCGCTCGTGCACGCCTGGCCGCCGGTGTTCGAGTACACCTGCGTGTCGAGCACGATCACCCGGATCGGCTTTCCCGACGCCATCAGCCGCGAGAGGTTCTGGAAGCCGATGTCGAGCATCGCGCCGTCGCCGCCCATCGCGACGATCGGGGGGCACATCGCGAACTCCTCGTCCGTGAAGCCGCGCCAGTCGAGCTCCGCGAGCTCGCGCTCGGTGCGCTCGGCGTCGTACTCGCCGTCGAGGATCGCGCGGGCGCGCCGCACCTGCGCGAAGCCGTCCGCCATCTTGCGCATGTGCCCCTCGAACACGCCGATCGCCAGCGAGGGGCTGTCCTGGAAGAGATGGTTCGCCCAGGGGAAGGGATACGGGTTGTACGGGAAGGTGCTTCCCCACACCGAGGAACACCCGGTGCTGTTCGCCATCGCGAGCGACGCGCGTCCCTGCCCGCTCGGCCCCTCCGCGTAGCGCCAGCGCAGCGACTTGAGATCACGCAGCGCGGCGCGCAGCCGGTCCAGCTCCTGCCGCTTCTCGCCGTCGAGCGGGATCTCCAGCGCCGCGTCGCCCGTCGCCAGCGACTCGAGCTCGGCGTCCGACGCGAGCAGCGCCCGGGCCTTCGCGTCGAGCCGCGCGATCATGTCGTCCAGCTCCGCGACGTAGCGCTCGACGCGCGGGCGCATCATCGCCTCGATGGTCGTGACGATGAGGTGGACGGCTGTCTTCTCGCCGCAGCCCATGCACGCGCCGTCGCCGCCCGCCATCGACCGGTAGCTGCGCTTCTCGAGGAGGAGCGTCGGCAGGACGCCGATCCCCTCCTCCATGTTCGAGACGTTGAGGAATCGCGCGGGCGTCGTCGGCAGCTTCTCCCAGAACGCCCAACGCTCGCGGAGGTGCGCGATGATCGACTCGTCCTGCTTCACGCTCTCGAGCGCGCCGTCCGGGCACACCTCGACGCAGAGGTTGCATCCCTTGCACGCTTCGGGATTCACGGTGATCGAGAGTAGCCCGCCGGCACCCGGCTGCTTGCGCTCGATCGCGTCCCAGAACGGTCCCGTCCGCGCGACCTGAACGCCCGCGAGCACTCCAGCCACTCCGCGAATCTCGCTCGCCGTCGCGTCGCGCTTCGCGTCGTCCATGCCGAGCTTCGGCGCGAGCGTCTCCCAGGCCTGCAGGAGCGCGACGTCGAGCCCGTGGAGCTCGCCCGCCCCCACGGCGCGCCGGAGCTCCTTGCCGAGCGGCTTGAGGATCGGGCGGACACGCTCGATGGAGCCGCGCGTCTGCGCGACGTTCACGGCGGTGGCGAGCAGGTCCTCCGGATCGCTGACGAGACCGGGGATCGCCGCGTCGGGACACTGGGTCCAGCACTGCGCGCAGCCGGTGCACTTCCCCGGAACGAAGCGCGGCACCTCCATCCGCACGTCGGTCATGTTGCGCACCGCGCTCGTCGCGGCGGGGATCGCGCTGATCGCGGTGAAGGGATCCGCGATCACGTCCTGCCCGAGCTTGCAGGTGACGCACACCTGCTCCCAGAAGCGCCCCTGATTCCCGATCCCCGGCTGCGCGTTCTCGTGGTCGAGAAGCGACGGCATCGTCGGAACTGTGCCCTGAGCGCCCTCTGAGTCCGGCTCGCTCGTCGCCGTCACGGGACGAAGCTCGTCGTAACCGCGCCGGATGACTCGCAGGTTGTCCTCGACGACGCGCTCGCCCTTCGCGCCGAACTTCTTCCGCAGCTGCGCGGCGATTCCGTCGAACAGCGCGGCCTCGCTCACCGACTCCTGCGCGAGCAGCGTCGAGGCTGCGAAGAAGGCGCCCATGAACGCCGCGCCCTGCATGCGATAGCGGAGCTCGACGTCCGACGCCTCGCTCGCGGCGATGCGGAAGGCGTCGAGGATGTGGACGCGGATCTTCCGGTCGACGATCTCGCGTCGCGTGCGCGGGGGAAGCGATCGCCAGAAGAGGTCCGGCTCGGCCTCGCTCTGGATGACGAACACGCCCCCGTCGGCGAGCCCGGCGAGCGGGTTCGAGTGCCGGAAGACGTTGGGGTCCGGCGAGAGCACAACGCTGACGTGCTTCAGCTCGCAGTTGAGTCGGATCGGCTCGTGCGCGAAGGTCGCGTAGAACGTCGTCGGCTGGCCCTTCTTCTCCGAGCCGTATTTCGGGTTCGCCTTCACCTGCATCCCGAACAGCTCGGAGACGGTCATCGAGAGGTTCTTCCCCATCGTGATCGCGCCCCAGCCGCCCACCGAGTGGATGCGCACCGAGACCGAGCCGCGCGGCATGAGGTCGAGGTCGCCCGCCGAGCGCAGGGCGAGATCGCCGAGGTGCGGGTAGCTCTCGAGCAGCTGCTCCTGCCAGATCTGGAGCTTCGGCAGGCGCGTGTCGGGACGAATGAAGTCGATGCCGAGGTAGAACTGCCGCCGCTTCCGGCCCGAGGGGAGCATGTTCTCCACCGCGGCGACGATGTCGCCCGGCTGCAGATCGCGGCTGCCGAGCCCGAAGCAACCAGAGTAGAAGTCCGGGACCTCGGCCGCGGAGAGCGTCGCGAGCTTCGGGAACGGGAGATCGGTCGCGACCGTCGCCTTCCGGCCGCCGCGGCTTCCCCACACGAGCTCCACGCTGCCGTTAGGCAGCGACCGGCGCTTCCCGCTCTCCGTCGCGGCCGCGCGCCCGTTCTCGACCGCCTGCGCCATCGCCGCGCGCAGCTCGCGGAGCAGGGGCGGATCAATCGCCAGCGGCTGGTCCGTTCGCTCGAGCACCACCACGCCGCGCTTTCCCGCGAGCAGTCGCGTGACGAGATCGGCCGGGAAGGGGCGGAACATCGTGAGGTCGAGGACGCCGACCTTCAGAGCCTGCGTCGCGCGGAGATGATCGGCCACGGCTTCGGCGTTCGCTACGACGCTCCCCTGCCCCGCGATGACCCACTCGGCATCCTCCAGCCGGTATCCGCTCGCGCGCGCATACGTCCGTCCGGTCAGCGCGGCGTACTCCGCGAACGCGCGGTCGGCCAGCTCGGCGAGGTGATCGAAGTAGAATGGTCGCTGCGCGGCGACGCCCTGTGCGTAGCTGTCCTGGTTCTGCACGACGCCGAGCATCGCCGGATAGTCCACGTCGAACAGCTCCGGGATGCGGCGCCGCTGCGCGCCGAACACGAGCCGCTGCGCCGGCGTCGGCGAGTCGATCATGTCCGCCGGATCGCCGAGGTACCGCTTGACGAGCGCCCGCTCGGGGACGCGCATCGACTCGATGGCGTGGCTCGTCAGGAAGCCGTCCTGCGCGAGGATCCCCGGATTGAGCGCGAGCTCGGCGATGCGGTGCGCGACGAGGTTCAGGTCCGCCACGCTCTGCACGTCCTTCGCGAAGAGCTGGAAGAACCCCGTGTCGTCCACCGCGTGATAGTCGTCGTGGCCCGCATGCACGTTCAGCGCGTGCTTGGTGATCGCGCGTGCCGCGACGTTGAGCACGTAGGTCAGCCGCTTCCCCACGGCGGGATACAGCGACTCGTGCATGTACACGACGCCCTGCCCGCTCGAGAAGTTCGCCGCGCGGAGCCCCGTCATGCTCATCCCCGCCGTCACCGCGGCCGCGGCGTGCTCGCCCTCCGGCTCGAAGAACAGCAGGCGGCGGCCGTTCACGTTGCGCTTTCCCTCGGCGACCGCCGCTGCCCACCCCTCGCCCATCTGGGTGGAGGGAGTGATGGGATAGGCGCCCGCACCCTCGGACGCCGCGGTCTCCATCAGGACCACCGCGGTGCTTCCATCCATCGCGTCCGGGGTTCCCGGAAAGCGTGGCGCTTCGGCCTTCGGGGTCAGCTCCGCGCTGGTGGCGGTCGTCCCGAGTCTGATCACGTTGCGCTCCCCATGAGATGCGGCGCCACACGGGCGCTCGTCGATGCCTCGTCTGCCTTCGTGGTGCCGAACTGCGCGCCGGCAAGCCACACGATCGCGCCCGTCGGGCACCGCTCGGCCGCGCGCGGCGCGGCCAGCTCGTTCAGGCGGTAGTCGATCACCGCGACACCGCTCGCGACGCTGATGAGCTTCGGCGCGGCGTCCATCACGCACTTGCCGCAGGCCGTGCACGCGACGCGGCAGTCCTCGAGCACCGCGTCGCCCACGACGAGATTCCTGCACTGCACGAGCAGGTGATGGTCGACGGGATGGAGCTCGAAGAGTCCCTTCGGGCAGGCGGTGACGCAGTCGCCGCACGCGGTGCACTTGTCGACGTCGACGACCGGGATTCCGTCGTCGCCCATGCGCATCGCGTCGAAGGTGCACGAGCGGACGCAGTCGGCGAGGCCGAGGCAGCCCCACGCACAGCCCTTACCGCCACCCGCGACCGCGGCCGCCGCGGCACACGTCGCATGGCCGCGGTACTCGGCCTGCTGACGCGCGACATGCGCGCCCCCCGCGCAGTGGATGCGCGCGACGACCTTCACCGCTTCGCCCGCGTCCACGCCGAGATACGACGCGATCGCCGTCTTCCCCTCGGCGCTGAGCACGTTGCACTGCGCGGGCTTCACCGTGCCCGCGACCGCGGCCTCGGCGAACGCACGGCACCCCGGCAGCCCGCAGCCGCCGCAGTTCGCGCTCGGCAGCAGCATCTCGACGGCGTCGATGCGTGGATCCTCCCAGACACGAAGCCGGCGATCCGCGATCGCGATGAGCACCGCGAAGACGAGACCGACTCCGCCCAGGATGGCGACCGCCGCGAGGATCATGTGACGCTCCCCGCGAACCCTGCCTGCGCGAGCATCCACGACGCCACCGCGTCCACCGTCGCTCGTCCATCCGTCCCGGATGGCGTTCCCGGCGGGACGAGGACGAGTGAGACCTCCCGCGCCGTCTTCGTCACCTGGTCGAGCGCGCGCAGCTGCGCGAGCTCCTCCGCGAGCTGTCGCACCGAGCGCGAGCCGAGCGCGTGATGCGGGCCCTCCGTCGGAATCGACGCGATCGAGAGCCGATGCTCGAGGCGCGCGCCGGCGCGCGGGTCGTGAACCAGCTCCGCGCTGGTGGACGGAAGCAGCGCCGCGACCGCCGGCCCGATGTATCCGGCGAGCACGGCCAGCCGCGCCGGCTCGTGGGCCTGCACGAGGAGCGTCCCCGGCGAGACGAGCCGCAGGAGCGGCGCGGGTGACGCCGCACCGCGAACGACGAAGACGAAGTGAACGTCGCCGTCGAGGAAGTCAGTCAGCTGCTCGGGATGCAGGTCGGTGCCGTCCACCTCGATGACGAGCGGCGGCGCGAGCTCGCGCTCCGCGCGCGACCACGCGGCGAAGGGGAAGACGCGAAGCAGCGGGTGATGGTCCTCCGCGCGATACGAGCCGGCCTTCGTCGCGAGGAAGACGCGCGCGGCGCCGAACGCGCGTCCCGCCTCGGCGAGCGCGCGATCCACCGCGTGCCCGAGGTCCCCGCCGCGGGGCACGTCGCAGACGAAGAGCGCGTCGCCCTTCGCGCGCAGCTCGTCGAGCACCGTCAGGCACTCCTCCAGTCGGCCCTCTCCCTCCTGTGACAGGATCTGCCTGTCCTCGAGCACGGTCGCGAAGCGATCGGCGTCGATGCGCCCGAGCGCGAAGCCGCCGAGCGCCGCGGCGGCCGATTCGCCGGGTCCGCTCCTGCGGACGCGGTGCGCCGCCAGATACGCGGCGATCTCCTCGCGCGCGGCGTCGAGCGCGGCGCGGAAGGGCGCCACACGGCCGGCCAGCATCTCGAGGACGCGGAGAGTGCGCTCGTCAGACGGCATACTTGTCGAGCTCCGTGTTGAGCAGGGCCATCCGCTCGGAGGCCGTCCGCGGCGGCACGCGGCGAATCAGGTCGTAGCGAGGCTTCTCCGGATCGCGATAGAACACGCCCAGCCGGATCCGCTCACCCGGCATCGCCAGCTCGCGCGCCTTCGCGAGATCGCGCGGATCGTGCGACAGCCGGTTGCGATAGGTCCGCTCGAGCTCCGGAGCGAGCACGCCGTCGTCGTGCACGAGCAGCTCGACGAGATCGGGCTGCTGCACCGCGCGCTGGTAGATCCCCGGGGTGTAGACGGGACAGCGCTGCAGCACGCGCACGAAGGCGAAGCCATCGTGGTGATACGCCGCGCGCAGCGTCGCGAAGAGATGCGCCGGGATCCACTCCGCGGTCTGCGCGACGAACGACGCGTTGGTCACTCCGAGCGCGAGCTCGATCGGGTCGAGCGCGGGGAGATAGCTTCCCCTCGGCTGCGTGTTGGTGGAGTGGCCCCGAGGAGTCGTCGGCGAGGTCTGGTTCTTCGTCAACCCGTAGATCGAGTTGTCGAGCACCATCGCCACCATCTTCACGTTGTAGCGCAGCGCGTGCATCCAGTGGCCGGCGCCGATCGACGTGCAGTCGCCGTCGCCCATCACCACGAACACCGTGAGGTCGGGCCGATGCAGCTTGACGCCGGTCGCGATCGGAAGCGCACGGCCGTGGATTCCGTGGAAGCCGTAGGTCTTCAGGTAGTGCGGAAAGCGACTGGAGCAGCCGATCCCGGAGACGAACACCGTCTGCTCGGGGACGAGCTGCTCGGCGACGAGCAGCCGCTCGACGGCCGTGAGCACGGAGTGATCGCCGCACCCGGGACACCAGCGAGCGGTCGCGCCCTCGTAGTCGGAGAGCACCAGCTCGCGTTCGTCGTCGCCCCGCGACAGCAGGGTGCAGATCGGAAGGCTCGTCGTGCTCATGCCGCACCTCGCGCGGTCGCGCCGTTCAGCTTGGAGTGGATCGCGTCCACGATCGCCCCCGGACGCAGGGGCTCTCCCGGGACGCGCGTCCAGCAGTCCACGTCCACCAGCGTGTGCGCGCGGAGGAGCCAGGCGAGCTGCCCCATTCGGCGCGACTCGGCGGTGATGTACGGCGCGTCCGGCTCGTCGCTGTAGTTGATCTCCACCGTGCACACCTTCCGGAAGCGCGCGAAGATGTCGCGCAGCCCCGGCTGCATCGGAGAGAGGAAGCTCAGGTGGGTCGAGGAGACCCGCAGCCCGGAGGCACGCGCCCGGTCCACCGCCTCCTCGATCGCTCCCCTCGTGCTGCCCCAGCCGACCACGAGGAGATCGCCCTCGGTGTCGCCATGGATCTCCGGCGGAAGGAGCAGCGACTGGAGCACCGCGAGCTTGCGGCTGCGCATCGTCGAGCTGTGCTGATGGATCCCCGAGCTGTACGCGACCTTGCTGCGGCTGTCGTGCTCCAGTCCCGTGAGCGTGTGGGCGCCGTTAGGCTGGCCGGGAACTATCCGCCGTGAGAGTCCCGTGTGCGGGTCCCACTCGTATGGCAGCGTCCCCGGCGCGACCGCGTCGAGATCCAGCGCGGCGCGCATCCAGCGCTCCTCGAGCGCCGGCCTGGGGAAGGGCTGCACACCCGTCGCGAGGTTCGCGTCGGACAGCACGAACACCACGCAGCGGAAGGTCTCGGCGATGCGTCGCGCGGTGACCATCACGTGGAAGCACTCCTCGATCGTCGAGGGCGCGATGATCACCTTCGGAGCGTCGCCCGGCTGACCGTGGAGCGCGGCGAGCAGATCCGACTGCTCCACCTTCGTCGGCAGCCCCGTGCTCGGTCCGCCGCGCTGCACGTCCACGATCACCAGCGGCGTCTCCGTCATCGTCGCGAGGCCGATGAATTCCGTCTTGAGCGCGAGCCCGGGACCGCTGGTGATCGTCAGCGCGACCTTGCCCGCGTACGACGCCCCGATCGCCACCCCCGCGGCCGCGATCTCGTCCTCCGCCTGGTGGAGGATTCCACCGAACCTGTCGAAGGTCTCGCCGAGGTAGTGCGATGCCGACGTGGCGGGAGTGATCGGATACATCGCGCAGAGCTCGAAGCCCGCCGCGACCGCACCCATCCCGATCGCCTCGTTGCCGTTCATCACCACCATCGGCGTGCTCGATGGCGTCGCGGGCACGTCGATGCGGAAGTCGATGTTCTCCTCCGCCCAGCGATACCCCAGCTCGAGCAGCGAGACGTTCGAGGCGTAGATCGCCTCCGACTTCTTGCGGAAGGCGTACGCGATCTGGTCGCGCACCCGATCGAGATCGCGCTCGTAGATGCAGCAGAGCATCCCGAGCGCGAACATGTTCTTTCCTTTCCGCGGATTGTCGACCAGCGTCCGACACTGCTCTTCCATCGGAACGCGGATCACGCGATACGATCGCGTCTCCAGCTCGGCGAGCGCGGCGTTCCAGGCACCCTGGACGTCCTCGTCCGGATGCGAAGCCCAGAGGTCCTCGAGCAGGATGACCGCGTCGGACGCGAGCGCGCCGAGCCGGTGTCGCGCCAGCAGGACCTGCTCGTTGAAGGCGACGACGAGCTGAGTCTCGTCGCCCCAGTTCGTCACCGGTGCGCTGCCGATGCGAATGCGGTAGCCGCTCGCCCCCTCGGGAATGCGCGGCGGCGGCTGGATCTCGGCGGGGATGATCTCCACCGTCCAGACGCCGTTGCCCATCTTCGCCGAGACGGCGCCGAAGATCTGCCCGCATTTCTGCGCGCCCTCGCCCGCGTCGGACACGATCTCCACCGTGTGCTCTGCGCGCCGGAGGACCCGCGGCGCTGATCGCGGAGCATGGGTAGCATCCGAGGTGGGGGACACCAGGGTCTCCGTGGACATGACGGCTCGCGCTCCCGATGGCTGGTGCTCCAACGTTGCACCCGGGAGACAAGCGGTCGATCCGGAGATTTCAGCGTTTCCTGAGCGCGAATACCCGACGGCCCCCGGCAGGGGACGTCAGGCGATCACGGACAGCCTCGCGTCAGCCCGGCAGCCTCTCGACCGCCTGCAGGACGCGCGTCAGTCTTGTCCTCACATCCTCGGCGATCGGACGGATCTCGTCGTTCCCCGTGAGATGGAGCGCCTCCACCGGGTCCATCGCGGCCACGATGCTGTGCCCCGGGGTGTCGTCCGCGTAGACGATCACGTTGCAGGGGAGGAGGAGGCCGATGTCCCGCTCGGCGCTCAGCGCCTTGTGGGCCAGTGGCGGGTTGCACGCGCCGAGAATGACGTACGGCCTGAAGTCGACGCCGAGCTTCTTCTTCATCGTCGCCGCGACGTCGATCTCGGCGAGCACGCCGAATCCCTCCGCGGCGAGCGCGTCTTTCGTGCGCGAGACGGCCGCGTCGTAGTCGAGCGGTACCGTCGTTCCGATTCCGTAGCGAGTCGTCTGCGAGATCATGGTCGCTCCCGCGTGTGAGGATCGTCGACGACGCCACACGCTACTCGCGGACGTTGCTGCGCGCCGTCGGGAAAGATGCCGACGGCGGGGGCCTGTCGCCTAGCGGTCGAGCACCGCTCCGCGGCGGCGGGCGATCGCGGCGTCGACGCTCCACACCCCCGCCCCTGCGAAGACGAGGTAGAGGAAGAAGAAGCAGTACATGATCGCCGGCGTGCCCATGTTCGTCGTCGGGAAGAACGACTGCGGGAAATGGAACTGGAAGTATGCCACGGCCATCTCGCCGGCGAGCACGAACGCGACCGGCCGCGTGAAGAGCCCGAGGGTGATGAGGATCCCGCCGAAGACCTCGAGCAGGCCGCCGATCCCCATCTGCGACATCAGCACGATCGGCGGCGAGCCGGGCGGGATCGGCGGGTAGCCGAAGATCTTCATCGTCCCGAAGCTGATGAAGAGTGCGCCCGCGACGATGCGGAAGACGCTGAGCATGCGGCTCGGCCAGGGGGCGGGCGCGGGGGCGAAGATGGTCATCGGCGAGTCTCTCCCGGTCATGACGCGGACCGCCGTGGGCTGATGGGCCCACGGCGGTCCGCGAATCGAAACCACGTCAATGGCTGAAGGAGCGGGCGACCGGACTCGAACCGGCGACGTCCAGCTTGGGAAGCTGGCATTCTACCAACTGAATTACGCCCGCGGGGTGTTGCCGCGACGCTTCCATTCTACCCCGCGGCCACCGAAAAATCAACGTGCGGCACCGCTCCGATGCTCTCGCGGGGGCGCGGATCGCGCCCTACCTTGTCCGTCGCCCGCCGCAAACCCTCGACGTGTCCGCAGAGTCCAGCATCCAGCCATCCCCGGAATCGACCCCCGGCCCTCGTCGAGGCAGCATCCTCCTCGTCGACGACCGGGTGGAGAATCTCGACGCCTTCGAGGCGGTGCTCGCGCCGTTAGGCCACCGCATCGTCCGGGCGAACACCTCCGACGAGGCGTTGCGCATCCTCCTCAGGGAGGACTTCGCCGTCGTCCTCCTCGACGTCCGCATGCCGGGCACCGACGGCGTCGAGACCGCGCGGCTCATCAAGTCGCGCATCCGCTCGCGCTCGACACCGATCATCTTCATCACGGCGCTGGAGGGCGACCGCAGGCGGGTGAGCGAGGCGTACGCGTCGGGCGCCGTCGACTACCTGTTCAAGCCGGTGGACCCGGACGTCCTGCGCGCGAAGGTCGACGCGTTCGTGCAGCTCTACGAGAAGCGCGAGCTGCTCGCCTGGCAGGAGCGCCGGCGCTACGCCGATCTCGTCGCGCAGGAGTCGGAGGAGCGGCTCCTCGCGGACCGGCTCATCGCGCGGCGGCAGGTCGACAGCGTCCGGCGCGACATCACCTACATCCTCGAGAGCATCAGCGATCCGCTGGTGGTCTACGACGCGGAGTGGCGCTTCCGCTACGTGAACCGCGCCGCGACGCGTGCGTTCAACGACGCGGTCGTCGCCGTCACGGAGAGCGTGATCGGGCGCCGCTTGTGGGACGTCTTCCCGTACATGCGCGGCACGTCCCTCGAGCGCGAGTTCGCCGCGGCGATGGTCGACCGGGAGCCGCGGGCCCTCGAGCAGGAGTTTCCGCGCGTCGGCTGGACCGAGGTCCAGATCTATCCCACCGACGACGGCGGCCTCGCCGTCGTCTGGAAGAACATCTCCGCCCGCAAGAAGGCGGAGGAGTCGCTGCGATTCCTGACGCAGGCCTCGGAGATACTCGCGTCGTCGCTCGACTTCGAGGCGACGCTGCGCACCGTCGCCCGCCTCGCGGTCCCCGGCCTCGCCGAATGGTGCGGCGTCGAGATCGTCGGCGAGGACGGCGTCGCGCGCCAGCTCGCCGTCGAGCACTCCGATCCCGCGAAAGTATCGATCGCCCGCGAGCTGCGGAGCCGCTATCCGGCCCCGCCCGATTCTCCCGCAGGGCTGCCGTACGTGCTGCGCAGCGGCGAAGCGCAGTTCGTCACCGAGATCACCGACGAGCAGTTCGTGGCCGCGGCGCGGGATCCGGATCACCTCGCCCTGCTTCGATCGCTCGACCTCAAGTCGGTCATCATCGTCCCCTTCGTCGCGCGTGGCCGCATCTTCGGCGCACTGACGATCGGCTCGGGGGCGAGCCGTCCGCGCCTGACGCGCGACGACCTGTCGCTGGCCGAGGCGCTGGCGCGCCGCGCCGCGATCGCGATCGACAACGCCCTGCTCTTCCAGGAGGCGCAGCGTGCGCGCGCCGAGGCGGAGACGGCGAACAAGGCGAAGAGCGATTTCCTCGCGACGATGAGCCACGAGCTGCGGACACCGCTCAACGCGATCGCCGGCTACACCGAGCTCCTCGAGATGGAGCTGCGCGGTCCGGTCACGGACGAGCAGCGCGAGGACCTGCGTCGCATCCGCAGGAGCCAGCGTCACCTGCTCGCGCTGGTGAACGACGTGCTGAACTTCGCGCGCATCGACACCGGGCATCTGCAGTACGACATCCGTGACGCCGACCTCGGCATGGTGCTCGCCGAGGTCGAGACCCTCGTCGCGCCGCAGTTCCTCGCGAAGGGGCTGGTCTACGAGCTCGCGGCGCCCCCGGCCGGGACGCTGGTGAGCGCGGATCCGGAGAAGGTGCAGCAGATCCTCGTCAACCTGCTCTCGAACGCGCTCAAGTTCACCGCGAGCGGGGGACGGGTGCGGGTCGAGTGCGCGGAGGCCGACCACCAAGTCGCGATCCGCGTCATCGACACCGGCCGCGGCATCCCCGAGGAGCAGCACCGCGCGATCTTCGAGCCGTTCGTGCAGGTCGATCGCGCGCTGACGCGCGAGTCGGAGGGCACGGGTCTCGGGCTGGCGATCAGCCGCCAGCTCGCCGTCGCGATGCGCGGCGATCTGACCGTGGAGAGCGCGGTCGGGGCCGGGTCGGTGTTCACCCTCGTGCTGCCGCGCGGAGGGGTCTTGCCTGACGCGTGACCGGGCGGCACGTTCTCCGGCGACACGAATCACGGGATCCGTGAACCAGCTCCTGATGACGCGCGTCGAGGCCTCGGTGATGCCTGACGACGGCGCGGCCTCGAATCGCATCCGCGGCAGCGGCAACGCGATCCTCGAGGAGCGCATCCGCCGGCAGGTCTGCGCGCAGCTCGGACTTCCCGAACCTTCCAGGTGACGATGACCACCACCCGTATTCCGCTGCTCGTCTCGGCGATCGCCCTCATCGCCGGCTGCGCCTCGACCCCCTCCGCGACGCAGAGCAACACCGCCATCGTCGACGCCGGAGGCCGCGTCACGCGCACCAAGGAGGTCGGCATCCCGTTCCGCTACGAGGCCGCCCGCGACGAGGTCTGGGCCGCGCTCCTCTCGGCCTATCGCGACGTCGGCCTCGAGCCGGACGTCATCGACACGGACGGCAACGTCGTCGCGCGGACGCGGCTGCCGATGCGCCGCGTCTTCAACGGGTCGCGCGTCTCGCAGCTCTTCTCCTGCGGCGACACGCCGACGGGGAGCCCGGTCGCGGACGCCGGCCAGGTCGTCGCCAGCGTGCGGTCGCAGATCGGCGGCGAGTTCGACCATCCCGTCGTCTCGACCCTCGTCGACGCGTACGTCATTCCCGATGGGGGCGGCTCCTCGACCGGCCTGCGCTGCGGCAGCTCGGGGACGATCGAGGGCTGGATCGACGCGAAAGTGAAGCAGCGGCTCGGCGCGCGTTAGGCCTGACGGTGCCGGAAGCGACGAAGGCCAGCCCGAGCGGGCTGGCCTTCGTCATGTCGGGCGGGAGCTGATCCCAGAGCCACCGGTCGGGATTGAACCGACGACCGCTCGATTACGAATCGAGTGCTCTACCACTGAGCTACGGTGGCGTCTCATGCCCTGGCGCGGACTCGAACCGCGACGCCTTGCGGCACCACCCCCTCAAGATGGCGTGTCTACCAATTTCACCACCAGGGCAT
>DASVXU010000064.1:0-6704 GCA_036392515.1 Gemmatimonadaceae bacterium
GGGGCCAAGTACCGGGGCGAGTTCGAGGAGCGGCTGAAGGCGGTCCTCAACGAGGTCAAGGTGGCCGAGGGCCGGATCCTGCTGTTCATCGACGAGGTCCACACGGTGGTGGGCGCCGGCGCGGCCGAGGGTTCGATGGACGCCGGCAACATGCTCAAGCCCATGCTGGCTCGCGGTGAGCTGCACCTGATCGGGGCGACCACCCTCGACGAGTACCGCAAGCACATCGAGAAGGACGCGGCCCTCGAGCGCCGGTTCCAGCCCGTGTACGTCGGCGAGCCGTCGGTCGAGAGCACGATCGCCATCCTGCGCGGCCTGAAGGAGCGCTACGAGGCGCACCACGGCGTGCGCATCACGGACGACGCCATCGTCGCCGCGGCGACGCTCAGCAACCGCTACATCGGCGACCGCTTCCTCCCCGACAAGGCGATCGACCTCGTGGACGAAGCCGCGTCGAGGCTGCGCATCGAGATCGACTCGATGCCGCAGGAGATCGACGAGGTGGAACGCCGCATCATGCAGCTCCAGATCGAGCGGACCGCCCTCGCGAAGGAGAAGGACGCGAGCGCGGTCGAGCGGCGCGAGTCCATCGACCGCGAGCTCGCCGAGCTGCGCGAGCGGTCGAACGCGATGAAGGCGCAGTGGCAGCAGGAGAAGGAGATGCTCGGCGGCGTCGGCAGGATCAAGCAGGAGATCGACCAGGCGCGCATCGAGGCGGAACAGGCGACGCGCGCCGGTGACCTGAACAAGGCCGCCGAGATCACCTACGGTCGCATCCCCGAGCTCGAGCGCCGCATGCGCGAGACCGAGCAGCGCCTGTCGAGCAAGGACGGTCGACCGCAGTTCCTGAAGGAGGAGGTGACCGCCGAGGACATCGCCGAAGTCGTCGCGCGGTGGACGGGAATTCCCGTCACGCGGATGCTCGAGAGCGAGCGCGAGCGGCTGACGAAGCTCGAGCAGGAGCTCGGCCGCCGCGTGATCGGCCAGCAGGAGGCAGTGACGGCGGTGTCGAACGCGGTCCGCCGCTCGCGCGCGGGGCTGCAGGATCCCAATCGCCCGATCGGCTCGTTCATCTTCCTCGGCCCCACCGGCGTCGGGAAGACGGAGACCGCGCGCGCCCTCGCCGAGTTCCTCTTCGACGACGAGCACGCGATGGTGCGCATCGACATGTCGGAGTACATGGAGAAGCACGCCGTCGCGCGGCTCATCGGCGCGCCCCCCGGCTACGTCGGCTACGAGGAGGGGGGACAGCTCACCGAGGCGGTGCGCCGCCGGCCGTACTCGGTCATCCTCTTCGACGAGATCGAGAAGGCGCATCCCGACGTCTTCAACATCCTCCTCCAGATCCTCGACGACGGGCGGCTGACCGACTCGCAGGGGCGCACGGTAGACTTCCGGAACGCCGTCATCATCATGACGTCGAACATCGGCAGCCACTTCATCCTCGAGCATGCGGGAGACGACCGCGCCGTGGTCGAGACGCAGGTGATGGCCGCGCTGCGCCAGCACTTCCGCCCCGAGTTCCTGAACCGCGTCGACGACATCATCATCTTCCGGCCGTTAGGCCAGGACGAGATCGAGCACATCGTCGGGCTGCAGCTCGGCAGGCTCGAGAAGCTGCTCGCCGACCGCAAGCTGACCCTCGAGCTGACCCCCGAGGCGCGGCGCATCATCGCCGAGGAGGGTTACGACCCGGCGTTCGGGGCGCGGCCGCTCAAGCGCGCGGTGCAGCGCCTGCTCCAGAACCCGCTCGCGCTCGCGATCCTCGAGGGGCGCTTCGCGGAGGGCGACACGATCCGCGCCGTCGCTGCGCCGGGCGGGGGGATCGCCTTCGAGAGGGCGGGCGTCGCGGAACCGGTCGGGCGTTAGGCGGCGCGACGGTGGAGGAGGCGGGCGCCGGTCCAGCGGAAGACCAGCGGTGGATGCGCGTCGCCCTCGAGGCGGCGCGCGCCGCCGAGAGCTCGGGCGACGTACCGGTCGGGGCGGTGATCGTACGCGACGGCGAGTCGATCGCCGTCGCGGCGAATCGGACGCTGCGTGACCAGGACGCCACCGGGCACGCCGAGACGATCGCGATACGCGATGCGTGCGCCGCGCTCGGCAGCTGGCGGCTCACCGGCTGCACGCTGTACGTGACGCTCGAGCCGTGCGCGATGTGCGCGGGCGCGATCGTGCTCGCGCGGCTCGACCGCGTGGTGTTCGGCGCGTGGGACGACAAGGCGGGGATGGCCGGCTCGGTGGAGGATCTCCTGCGCCATCGGAAGCTCAACCACAGGCCGGAAGTCTCCGCTGGCCTTCTCGCGGAGGAGAGCGCAGACTTGCTGCGCGCGTTCTTCCAGCGCCAGCGCTCTCGCGGAGGCGCGGGCTTCCCGACCCCCGACCAGTGATCCGTCGCCGACGCGCCGGGGGGGAGCAACGAGTCCGACTTGTTCGCGCCGGGGATCGCGGTGTTCCGGCGCCGATGAGGGCGCGTTGACACCCCTGTGCGGCTCGAATAAATTTGAGGGCTCAGGACAGGTGGCCGAGTGGTTGAAGGCACCGGTCTCGAAAACCGGCATACCGGCAACGGTATCGTGAGTTCGAATCTCACCCTGTCCGTCCTGTACGAGAACGTGAGGGCCCCGGCTCTCACCTTCTTTTTTTGTGGGAGCGTCGCTCGCGACGAGTGACGTGAGATCCTCGCTGCCGCTTCGCGGCTGCGATGACTGGATGGGTGGCCGAGTGGTTTAAGGCGCACGCCTGGAAAGCGTGTGGACGGGCAACCGTCTCGCGAGTTCGAATCTCGCCCCATCCGTTAGGCGATGGACGAAGTCCTCCGCGGCGGCCGGCCGGTCGTGCCCGTGGACGCAACCGACCCTTCCGGCACGCATGCTGGCGATTGTCCTCTACTGCCTCATCGCCGCGGTCCTCTGCTACCTCGTCGGCACCCTCGTCCTCGTCCGCCTGGGTGCGCACCAGCCCGACCGCCCCGCCGACGCGGCGCTCGCCGCGTGCTGGATCGGACTCGCCGCGCTCGCGGCGGCGCTGCTCGTCCTCGCGTTCGTCGCCCCCCTCACCCCGCTGAGCGGACTTCTGCTCGCCGCGGCCCTCGCGGCCCTCGCGCTCGCGGATCCGCGAGTTCGCGAACGATCGCGCCTGACGGTCCGCGCCGTCAGGCTGCCCCACCTCGTCGTCGCGGCCGTGCTCGTCGCCAGCGTCGCGCTCTTCTCCAGCATCGCGCCCATCTTCTACGACACGGCGATGTATCAGTACGCCGAGTCCCAGTGGCTCGCGGCGTTCGGCGTGGTGCGCGGGCTCGCGCTCTTCCAGAACCGCCTCGGCACGATCTCTCCCTGGTACGCGCTCCCCGCGCCACTGGACCACGGCGTCTTCCGGGCGAGGATGATCAACGCACCGATGGCGATCGCGCTCTGGTTCGCCCTGCTCGGCATCGCGGCGGCGATGACGCGCTGGGCACAGGGACGCGAGCGTCCAGCCGACCGCTTCATGGCGCTCGCGGTCGGCGGGTGGGTCCTCCGCATGCTGATCGTGCAGCAGCCGGCGATCGTGCCGTCGCCCGACCTCGCCTGGTCGGTGCTCATGCTGCTGAGCGTCTGGGCCTGGCTCGTCGAGCGCGATGCCGTCGGAGATGGCGCGGTCAAGGAGCTCTCGACGCTTCCGCTCCTGTTCGCGGCGGCGGCGGCCGGAGTTCGGTTCAACGCGCTTCCCGCGGCCGGGTGCGCATGGCTGTTCTACGTCTACGGGGGCGAGCGAAAGCTTCGCCGGGCGCTCGTCGGCGCCGCGATCGGCGCCGCGTTCGTCCTTCCCGAGATCGTCGCCACCTTCCGCACGAGCGGCTGCCCGCTCTTTCCCACCGCGCTTCTCTGTGTCGACCGACCGTGGGCGCTCGGCGCGCAGCACGCGCGCGAGTATGGCGCCTTCGTCCGCTGGTTCGCCCGCGCGAACGAGGGGCGGCTGGACGCGATCCCGCCGACGCCGGATGGCGCGGGCTGGGCATGGTGGCTTCCGGTCTGGATCAGGGCGCATCACTTCGTGATCGGCGCGGCGATCGTGACAGCGCTGATCACGGCGTTCTCCGCACGCAGCCGCCGGGCCCACTGGCGGTCGATCGGGCTGCTCGGCGCGGCGGTGCTCGCGTGCATCGCGGTGACCTTCGTGGTCGCGCCGGCGAACCGCTTCCTCGTGCCTTACGTCCTGATCGTGCCGAGCGCGGGGATGGCTCTGCTCTCATGGCCGCGGCGCCGCCCCGCCGTGCTCCGCGGCGGCCTGGCTCCGTACGCGGTGATGGCCGCGCTGGCGATCATCGTCTTCGCACGCTCGGGGTTTCATCCGCGCGGACTCTTCACGCCCGGAATTCCATTCTCGGACCGGACTGTCTCGAGCGAGGTCGTGCTGCCGGGGCGTCTCAGGAAGCCCGACTCGCTGTACACCGCGCGCTCGGGTGCGCTGTCCTACTACACGCCCGCGCCTCCGCCGGCGACCTATCGGCCGATCTCGCTCTACAACTCGATGGACGCGCGCTGCTGGGACGCTCCATTCCCCTGCACGTCGCAGCTCGCCGCCCCCGGCGTCACCCTCGCCTCGCCGGCGCGAGGACTGGGCGCCGGCTTCGTGAAGGGCAGTGCGTCCGGCGCGACTTCGCCCTAACGCGTCGCCGCGCCGTCCTCGCGCGGCCTGATCCCGTAGATCGCCGTCGTGGAATCGTCGTGCAGTGGCACCATGCCGGAATCGCGTGAGGCAGCGAGCGCGAGCTGCTGTGGCGAGACGCCCGCGTAGAACTCGACGTATTTCTTGTCCACCACGAGATAGTTCACGCCGAGCGCGCGCAGGAAGCGGGACCCGCTGTCGGCGAGCAGCGATCGCCGGAAATCGGGCAGGCGGCCGGGGTGCGTGATGTTGCCGACGACGCGATAGCCGGACTTCTCGTAGTCGTACCGCAAACCGTTCTGCGTGAGATAGACTGTCGCCGGTGCTGGTCCGACCGCGCGGAGCTCACGCAGCGAGTTCAACGCCGGCTCGATCCCGACCTGGAAGTCCTCTCGCCCCTCCGCGGTCGTCGGAATGCGCGTGTGCAGATTCGTGCGCGTCGCGAGCAAGCCGTAGGGCAGGGGCCCGATCAGCAACAGCACGCCCGCGACTACCGCGAGCCGCGCGGGAATGCGCCGCCGGCGCTCGATCCACGTCAGCGCCGCCTCGAGGACGAGCGCGCCGCACACCACCGCCAGCGGGAGAAAGGTCGCGTACCGCACGAGGAGCATGCTGGTGGCCACGAACACGAACGCGCCGTACCACGCCGCGACGACGACCTCCGGCGCGTCCCGCCTGTACGCGGCGCGCAGCAGGAAGATCGACAAGGGGAAGAGGAGGATGTACCCGAGCAGTGGTCCATCGTAGCGCGGCGGCGGCGGCGTCCCGGTTCCGGGCGGCTTGCGTACCAGCTCCACGGGCAGCGTCACCAGCTCCCGCGCGCCGGTGAGCCGCCCGCGGCGATGGTCGGCCTCGTGCCACGCGATGTCTTCCCCGTTCCAGTACATCGGCTCCCGATGCAGGAGCATGCTGAACAAGGGGGGCGCCGGATCGCCGCTCCTGACGAGGTTGTATCCGTACCAGGTGACGCCCGTGATCCCGAAGACGAGCAGGAATGGAAGCAGTCGCGCGCGCAGCCGGTACGCGGCAAGGAGCACGAAGAGCGGGACGTATACCATTCCCGTGATCTTCATCCCGACGAACATCCCGCTGCAGAGCGCGGCCGGCAGCCAGCTCGTCGGATCGACCTCGCCGCCCGCCGGGCGCGGCGGGATCAACGTGAACGCGTACGTCGCCGCGAGCAGAAAGAGCATCAGGGGGATGTCGATCATCCCCGAGTCGAGGTACTGCTGAACGGTCGGCGTGAACGCGAACGCGACCGCGGCGATGAGGGGAAATGGCCGCCGCAGGCCGACACGTTCCGCGCAGACGCGCACTCCCACAGTCGCGAGCGCGCCGCAGTACCAGCCGAGCAGGTGGACGAGCGTCTCGCTGTGGAGCATCAGCGCCACGCCCTGCATCAGCTCCCAGTTCCACGTATAGAACGGGTACCACGCGTACGGATCCACCGTCAGGCGCCCCGCGGCGACCCACTGCCTCGGATAGGCGAGGTGGTACATCACCTCGTCCCAGTGGACCGGAGGGAGAAGCGCCGCGATGGAGAAGATCACGAGCAGCCCCCACACGACGGGCATCTCGGCGATCGCGCGACCGAGCCCCAGCAATCCCTCCGCGAGATCGGAGGCGCGTCGCGACCTGAGCGCTGGCGCGAGCACGCCGCCGATCCACAGCACGGCGACCACCGGGAGGCGGTAGCCGCCGAGGCACGCGGCGACGAAGAGGAGGAAGACGAAGACGGCCATCCCCGTCGCGACGGTGAGGAAGAGCCGCTCGTTCGCCGAGCGCCACGTGCGGCGTCCCACGGCGAGGGAACCCAGCCCCCAGAAGCTCCAGCTGAGGAGCGCGAGGAGCAGCAGGCCCGTGATCCAGAGCGTCAGGACACGGCCATCCGCGAAGTTGGACCAGGCGATGTAGCGGACCTGGTTCAGGATCTTTTCGAGAAGAAGGTGCATGTCGTGACGGGGCGTCCGGGGGGTGGCGCGGCCGGCGAGCGCGTTCGCTGACTACTTGAGCCAGAGGTTGAACTTGGCGATGTGCCAGAAGGCGGCGACGCCGTC
>DASVXU010000065.1:0-8955 GCA_036392515.1 Gemmatimonadaceae bacterium
TTCGCGGTGCAGGGCGGGGAATACGGCACCTCCGACCTGCTGCGCCAGACCGCGCGCCGCAAGGCGCTCGTCGCGCGCATCGACTCGCTGCAGCGCGCGGTCGATTCGCTCTCGCGGACGAAGAGCGCGCTGCAGACGGACCTCTCCCTGCAGGAGCGCATCGCTCGCGAAGAATTCGGAATGATCCGCGGGAACAAGGAGATGCTTTACCGCTTCGCGGAGAGGTAGGGGCGGGACCGTTCGAAACTACGGGGCGGGTACCGATTGAAGGGGCGGGGCGGAGGGCGGAATACCGCGGAGCGGGGCGCGGAGAGCGGGAAAGTACCCTTACGGACTAAGGCCGATGGGCGGCGCCCTCTGGCGTCCCCCCGTCGGCCACTTTTCATTCGTGCCGGAGGCCGCGCCGCGGTGCGGGTCGCGTGAGGGCTCGTCGATTGGCAAGCATCGCGCGGTGGGGGCGCGGAGTCACCGAGGTACTGAGGCTCTGAGGGCCCCTGCCGCAACGAGCCGTTGGTCGCATTGGCGGTTCTCGAGACCCTCAGAGCCTCAGAGGCTCAACCCCTGATCGCGCGATGCACGAATGCCTCCCGAGCCGTGACGCGACCCACGACGGAGCACGGATGAGCCAATAGCCCCGCCGCGCGGTTTCCCGTGTTCCGCCACGGCCCGGGCACCGACGTTGCGAAATGGCGATGGACACCCCGAGGAGATTCGATGACCACGAAGCCCCAAAGACGCGTACCGTCCCTCAGCAGAAAGTCGAAACGCCGTCGTGAAATCGCCTGGACGGCCGTCGCCGCCGGAGCGGGGTTCGCCGCGTCGAAAGGGACGCAGCTGCTGCTGAACAAGTCGTTCGAGAGGACGCGCGGGATGAAGCCGCCGCGCGATCCCCTGGCGCGTCGCACGAGCTGGACGAAGGTGATAGGTTGGAGCGTCGCGACCGCGGTCGTGGTCGCGGTGGCGCAGGTCGCCGCGCAGCGCGGTGCGGCGAGCCTCTTCGAGCGCGCGACCGGGCACCGTCCGCCACGGAGCTAGGGAGGGAGCGATGGAAGGTCAGGGCTCGAGCGGCAACGTCATCGCCGCCGTGTGCAGCTTCTTCGTGCCGGGACTGGGGCAGCTCGTGCAGGGGCGGCTGCTCGCGGCACTCGTGCAATTCGTGCTCGCGGGAGCGCTCTGGATCTTCCTCCTTGGCTGGGCCGTGCACCTGTACTCGATCATCGACGCGGCGCGCTACAAGCCGCGTCGCGCTTGACGTGGTGAGTGGCGCCATCTAGATTGATGGCACTGACGCGGGGTGGAGCAGCCTGGTAGCTCGTCGGGCTCATAACCCGAAGGTCGCGGGTTCAAATCCCGCCCCCGCTACTGAAAAAGCCGGCCGGTCCGCGAGGGCCGGCCGGTTTTTTCGAGGGACGAGAGAGGTTCGGGGCAGGGTAGCTCAGGTGGTTAGAGCACGGCACTCATAATGCCGGGGTCGCGGGTTCGAGTCCCGCCCCTGCTATCAGACAAAGGCGCTTAGCTCATAGAGTTAAGCGCCTTTTGCTTTTGCCCTCCGAGCTCCCGCCGCTGCGATCTCTGTGATCGTTCCTGCCTCCTCCCAGTTGGAGACAGTTCGACCGCGCGTGCTCGGCACCCCTACGGCGCCCATCCGGAGACCGCAACGGGCGTGGAACGATTGGTGGTCGAGCCGTCACCAAGTTGACCACTCCTATTGTTGCCCCAGCAGTAAAGTCCCGAGTTGGTGGTCAGTCCGCACGTGTGGCTGCCGGCCGCGGCGACGTTGATGTGAGTGCCGCCTAACGCGATGGCGCTGAAGCTCAAGTCCCCGGAGACGGCGACCGGAATCGAACTGCTCGTGGCGGAGCCGTTACCGAGCTGGCCCTGATGGTTGTCGCCCCAGCAGTAGGCCGCGCCCGCACCAGTGAGTCCGCAGGTATGATCTGCGCTGCCCACGATCGCGCTGAAGATCAAGCCGCCAGAGACGATGACTGGCCGCGTGCTGCACCCGGAGTAGCACTGCTCGGGTCCTGTGGGATCTCCGTTGCCAAGCTCGCCGTAGCCGTTGTCACCCCAGCAGTACGCGGTACCGGCGCTTGCGAGCCCGCAGCTGTGCACACCGCCAGCGGTGAGTGCGACGAAGGTCAAGCCTCCAGCGACGGCGACCGGCGTCGCGCGGTCACCAGTGAAGCCATCGCCGACTTGGCCGAACTGATTGTAGCCCCAGCAGTACGCGGCCCCCGTCGTGGTGAGGCCGCAGGTGTGCTGGCCGCCAGCGGCGAGCGTACTGAAGGTGAGTCCCCCGGAGACGGGGACAGGTCTCGGGTTCGCATTCGACGGCAGGCCGTTGCCGAGCTGGCCATAGCCGTTGTAGCCCCAGCAGTAGGCAGCACCCGCGTCGGTGAGCCCGCAGGTGTGCACACCGCCAGCGACGATCGCGCGGAAGCGCAAGCCGCCGGAGACGGCGACCGGTGTTGCGGATCCGCCGCCAAATGAGGAGCCCTGGCCGAGCTGGCCCCAATTATCGTTGCCCCAGCAATAGGCGTCGCCGGCGCTAGTGAGCCCGCAGGTGTGACCTCCTTCGCCCGCAGCAAGGGTGACGAACGTTAGGCCTCCAGGGACGGCGACCGGCGTCACGTTGTCCCCTGTAGAGAGGGCGCCCCAGCAGTAAGCGCTCCCGGTGCTCCTGAGGGCGCAGGTGCTAAGGCCGCCGGCGACTACTCTTGCTGCCGTGTTCGGGTAGTAAGTGAAGCATCCAGCGCAGGTCCCTGTGCCATGCGCGGCGGATACCACGACATCCTTGGCGCCGAGGCTAGCCGCTGCGGACGTGACGCCTGTGATCTGACCCGGGCTGACCACGGCGCGGTTGCCAAGCGCGCCGCCACCGATCGTCACAGTGGTCACATCGATGAAGTTGCTGCCCGTGATCGTCACGCTCGTCCCGCCGGCGAGCGGACCAATGGCGGGGCTCACCGCCGTCACGGTCGGGGGGCCGGTGGGCGCAGCCGAATCGGAGCCGCAACCCATGAGCAGGAAGACGCTCAACGCGGGCAGCAACTGGCGCATCTCGATCGCGCGGACGATTCGAAGCGCTCCCAGCGGGGCGTGCCGATGCGCTTTCATCGTGTCCCCGGCTTCGGCGACCGCGCGTTCTGCATCGAGTCGCGGATGCGGCGGCGTTAGGCGGCGCGTGAGCCGCAGGCAGAAAGCTGAACGCGTCGCGGACCGACTGATCATACCTGCCTCCGATCCAGGGGGCTGCATGCTCGGTAACGCGGGCGATGCGCTCGTGCACGCGGGCGTGCAGTGCGGCGATCGGCCGGGGTCCGGATTCGGCGCGGGCTCGTCACCGCGGCGCTCGCGAGAGCTCAGCAGGGCGCGAGCGCGGCAGGGCGCGGACGGTCGGAAGGAGACCGGGGTCGAGTGAACGACTCGATCACTATGCGCCGGGCGGGTGTTGCCGTCAAGGAGCGGGGCGTCGCGCCGCGACGCCGATCGCCTGAGGACCCGGAACGCACATTCCCGTCGCTGCACCCACTTGCGCGACAAGTTCAACGTTTTGGCGCCTTTCGCCGCAAACGCTTCTCTCATGACGCCCGGGGTCGCGGGTTCGAGTCCCGCCCCTGCTATAGTCCAAGTCGCGTCGCTCTTCGGAGTTGCGCGACTTCGCATCTCGGGGCGCGTTAGGCTGCTGCAGCGGGTGGTACATGGACAGCCCATTTTTCGGCAGCCGTGCCGCGTCCTCGCGCGCCGCGGCGACCGCCGCCTCCCGCCCGCGCTGGCTACACGCCCAAGAAGAGCGCGCCGCCGCCTCGGGACCCCTCGGGGACGAAGCTCGGCCAACAGTCGCGGCGCATGGGTTGTGGTTAGCGCGGCACCTGCCGACCTTTCCGCGATGCCCGTGACATATGAGTTCGTCGGCGACGTGCTTGTCATCAGTGCCAGCGGCGTCTACCCGGCGGACGACGTCACTCGCGCCTTCGGCCGCGCGCTTGCCGACCCCGCCCGTCCCGTCATTCGGGCGTTGTTGTACGACGTTCGGGATTCCGAGGTCGTCGGGACGCGCTCCACCCCGGAGGTTCGCGCGGCCGTCGCGTTCTTTCGCGATCTCGGTCCGCGGGTGGGCAATCGCGTCGCGCTCCTCGCCACCGCGGATGTGGGGTACGGCGTGATGCGTATGGTCGCAGGTTGGGCGGACGCGGCGGGCATCGAAGCCGCCGTCTTCCGGAACCACGGAGACGCGATCGCCTGGGCTTCGCGGTAACACGACATTAGCTGCGCGCATCCGTGTGGCGGGCGCAGGGCCGCGCCCACCAGCGTACCCCTAGTTGTGCCGCTGGGTACCGGGCCGACGATCTAGCGCAGCGCGCCTGACCGCAGTACGATCAGCGGTCGCTCGCGTTTTCCGTCGAGTCTCCTGACAGGAGCTAGGCTCGTGTGGCCGCTCGCGATCGCCGCCGTGGTCATTGTCGGACTGGTTCTTCGCAGTGCGCGTCGGCTCTTGCTCACCCTGATCGCCTGGGCTAGCGGCCTCGCAATCGTCGGCGCGGGGTACATCTGGTACGCAGGCTGGCGGAACGACCGGGACCTGCAGCGACGGCGCGCGCTGATTCCGCGCTCTGCCGTCGAGATTCACGACGCGCGGCTGGCCCCGCAGAGATATGGCGGGTACGCCGTTTCCGGGCGGATCTTCAACCGATCGCAGTATGAGCTCGGCTCCGCGACGCTTCGAATACGAATCATGGACTGCAACGCGCGTGCGGCTTGTGAGGTGGTCGAGGATCGCGTTATGGTCGTCGAGGAGGATGTCCCGCCCGGCCAGGCCCGTGACTTTACACAGCCGCTGCTCCTTGTCCAGCCGCCCACGATCCGCGGCACGCTTAAATGGGGATTTGAAATCGTTGGGACTGAGGCTGCCTTCTAGGAAGTTGGTTGGGCGCAGGTCGCGGCAGACGTCAACCAAGTGAAGCCCGCCATCGCCAAGTAGTCTGAGAGGGAACCGACCTCGCCGTGGCGGCGCGTCACGCCAATCCGAGCGAATCCAGTGAAGCTGATAATTGTGCTGTCGCTTCTGCTAGCCGCTCCTGCCTTCGCGCAGGACATGATCGCGTGGCGCAACTACGAGTCCCCCACGCGCCGGTTCGAATCAGACAGCCTCGCCTGCGATGCCAGAGCGAAGGAACTGACTAGCGGCATGACGAGTGAGGACCGACGCGCAGAGTACGACCGCTGCCTGCAGGTGCTGCAGTGGCGCCTAATGAGTATCAGGCCAGCCGCTCCGCAATGCCTGCCAATAGACGTAAGGCCATTGGAGTCCGACAGCTCGCTGGCGGGCCCACTCCGTGCTGCCTTTACGCGACGGTTTCGGCCACCTTATCAAGACTCGCGTGATGTTCGCCTTGAGCTGTGGCCAAGCCGGGCGGGTCTGCTTGGTCACCAGGTTGGTCGCGGTGAGGATGACGAGCCGAGCGCAGTGGCGCGCGAAGCGCTGGCGGCGGTCGAGGGGGATCTGGCGAAGCGACTTGCGATGGTCCGGCCCGGTGCCACGGCGCGGTATCTGGTGACGCTGCGCGCGTCGTGCGTGCGCGAGTTCCCAGGTGAACGACCAACCGCGTTGACGCGCGGCGACGCCGCCGTCGCACGGATCAGAACCGAGGGCGTCCCATTCCCGTACCCGGGGTACCTGAACAACGTCGCGCGCCAGATCGAGCTCCGCTTCGACCCATCGTCGAGAGACTCGCGACTTCGCGCCGAGGTCGGCTTCCTGGTGCACCGCGACGGATCGATCACGAACATCCGCTTCCTCTTACGGTCTGGTGTCTACGCCTACGATGCTGAGGCGCAAGGGGCAGTAGAGGCGGCAGCGAATGCGCACGTCTTTGGCCCTCTCCCAGCCGGCTTCACTGACGAGGTGGTGCCGATCGTCCTGACGTTAGGCGATCTCTCGGTCGCCCCGGTGAAGGCGGCCACAGAGGGCGCGTACTTCGAATTCCAAGTCGAGAAAACCGCGCTCGCCGCATCAGGCAACCCGCCACCAACGTATCCTGCGATGCTGAAGTCTGCAGGCGTCGGGGGGCACGTACTCGCGCAGTTCGTGGTCGACGCGTCAGGTAAACCCGACATGAGCACTTTCAGGGTACTCGAGTCATCGCACGAGCTATTCTCCGCGGCTGTCCGGGAAGCGGTTGCGCAATGGCACTATTTTCCTGCCGAGATCGGGGGCGAAAAAGTTTCCCAGGTCGTGCAGCAGCCCTTCGGCTTCGCGGTTCCCTGATCCGGAGCCCGCGAACCACGTGCGAGCCGTTCGCGTCCGCGCCCGTGATGCCGCCCAGCCTAACGCCATCCCAGCGCCGGCGCGACGTGCGTCAGGATCGACTCGAGCACGTGTGCATTGTACTCGACCCCCAGCGTATTCGGCACGGTGAGCAGCAACGTATCCGCTTCGGCGATCGCTTCATCATGCCGGAGCTGTTCGACCAACCGCTCCGGTTCGGCGGCATATGACCGTCCGAACACCGCCCGCATGTTGTCGATCACGCCGACCTGATCGCTGCTCTCGTCGCGGCCGAAGTACATGCGGTCGCGATCGTTCATCAGCGGGAAGATCGACCGGCTCACCGACACGCGCGGTTCGCGCGCGTGGCCGGCCTTCGCCCACGCGTCGCGAAAGACGCGGATCTGGCGCGCCTGCTGGACGTGGAATGGCTCTCCCGACTCGTCTTCCTTCAGCGTCGAGCTCTGGAGGTTCATCCCCAGCCTCGCGGTCCAGATCGCGGTCGCGTTCGATGCGGAGCCCCACCAGATCCGGTCGCGCAGTCCGGGCGAGTGCGGCTCGATGCGGAGCAGGCCGGGCGGGTTGGGAAACATCGGCCGCGGGTTCGGCCGCGCGAAGCCTTTGCCACTCGACAACTCGAGAAAGACCTCCGCGTGGCGACGGCCGAGATCCGCGTCGGTACCGCCCTCCGGCGGTGCGTAGCCGAAGTGGCGCCATCCCTCGATGACCTGCTCCGGTGACCCGCGGCTGATGCCGAGCTGCAGACGGCCGTTGCTGATCAGGTCGGCCGCGCCCGCATCCTCGACCATGTAGAACGGGTTCTCGTACCGCATGTCGATAACGGCCGTCCCGATCTCGATGCGGCGCGTCCTCGCGCCGATCGCGGCGAGCAGCGGGAAGGGAGACGCCAGCTGCTGCGCGAAATGGTGCACGCGGAAGTACGCGCCGTCCGCGCCGAGCTGCTCGGCCGCCTCGGCCAATTCGATCGACTGCTGCAGCGTGTCGCGCGCGGAGCGCACCGCGGAGTGGGGCGATGCGTTCCAGTGACCGAAGGAGAGAAATCCGATCTTCTTCATGGCGCGGGCGGACCTGGGTGGGATGGGGATTGCGTTGGCGGCAACTCCCGAAAACTAACCGCCGCCAGGGATGTCCTCGCGTATACTATGACACGTCGATCGCACGGACGAAGAGTGCGATACGTGCCGTCCGAGCATCTTCCACACTCGCGGTCGTGCCCTCCCGATTGCTGCTTCGCGAAGACGACCTCCAGCCTGACGAAGAGCGTGCTCGCGATGCCTCCCCCGGCGTTCGCCTCAAGACCGACGTCGTCGTCATCGGCGCCGGCCAGGCCGGACTCTCCGCCGCCTACCACCTCAAGCGCCTCGGCCTCACACCCGTTCGCGGCTTCGTCGTGCTCGACCAGTCGCCGTCGCCCGGCGGGGCGTGGCAGTATCGCTGGCCGTCGCTCACGCTGAGCACCGTCAACCGCATCCACGATCTGCCGGGGATGCGATTCGCGGACGCGATCGACACCGGCGAGAGCGAGGTGCAGGCGGCCGTCGCCGTCCCGCGATACTTCGCCGCGTACGAGAAGCGGTTCGCGCTTCCGGTCTACCGGCCCGTCCACGTGCGCGTCGTCTGCGATCGCGGCGAGCGGCTCGTCGTCGAGGCGGACCGCTTCGACGTCTCGGCGCGCGGCATCATCAACGCCACCGGAACGTGGGAGACGCCGTACATCCCGGAGTATCCGGGTGCGGATCTGTTCCGCGGACGCCAGCTTCACACGAAGGACTACCGCACCGCCGAGGAGTTCGCGGGGCAGCACGTGGTGGTGGTCGGTGGTGGCATCTCGGCGATCCAGCTGCTCGACGAGATCTCGCGGGTCACCACCACGACGTGGGTGACGCGTCGGCCGCCGGAGTTCCGCACGGGCCCTTTCGACGAGGAGGCTGGACGCGCCGCCGTGAGGCTCGTCGAGGAGCGCGTGCGCGCCGGCCTGCCGCCGCGGTCGCAGACGACGGCGACGTGCACGGGGCGATAGACCGGGAGCGCGAACTCGCGCTCGTACGCCGCGAAGTAGCGCGGCACTGCTTCCGCCGCCTTCACCTCGGCCGACGTCGCCTGCACCGCGTCGGCGAAGCGCATGCCGGGAAGGTCGTGGATGCGGTTGACGGTGCTCAGCGTGAGCGACGGCCAGCGATACTGCCACGCACCGCCCGCCGACGGCGACTGATCGAGCACGACGAAGCCTCGCACCGGCGCGAGGCCGCGCTGTTCGAGGTGATACGCCGAGGAGAGCCCCGCCTGCCCCGCACCGATGACGACGATGTCGGTGCGGAGTCGCAGCGGGGGATCACCGCGCTCGCTCGGAGGTCGCTCGTCGCGGTGGGCCACGGGTCGCTCGTCGGGATCGATCAGACGTCGTTCGTCGCCCATTGCGGCTGCTTCGCTCGCGCGTCGTAGCGGGCACGCGCCGCATCCACCTCCGCGAGATGCGCGCCCGACCACGCGATGAGACCGTTCACGATCTCGCGCAGCGTCGCGCCGAGCGGCGTGAGCTCGTACTCGACGCGCGGCGGCACCTCGGGGTGCATCGTGCGGCGCACCAGACCATCGCGCTCCAGTCCGCGCAGCGTGACGGTGAGCATGCGCTGACTCACGCCGTCGATGCGCCGCCGCAGCTCGCT
>DASVXU010000066.1:0-17862 GCA_036392515.1 Gemmatimonadaceae bacterium
GAAGAGCGCCGGGATCACGGGGTATCCGGGCGTCCGGAAGACGGGCGCGTAGCCCGCTCGGCGTCGGAGGGCGAAGATCGCGCCGACCCCCAGGGCGTAGAAGGGGAGGATCGCCGTCACGAAGGTGTCGGCGAGCTGCTCGAAGGTGCGGACGAGCACGAACGCGATCCCGAGCACCGCGGCGAGCGTGATCGACGCCCACGGCGTGCGGAACGTCGGGTGCACGCTCGCGATCTGGCGGAAGAGCATCCCGTCGTCGGCCATCGCGAAGAAGATGCGCGGCGTCGTCATGAGCGCGCCGCTCAGCGCGCCGAAGGTGGAGAACATGACGATGACGGCGACGACTTGCGCGCCGCGCAGCCCGAGGACGCGATCGGCCACGTCGGCGGCCACGAGCGGGGAGCGCCGCATCTCCTCGACCGACAGCACCGAGAGATAGGCGACGTTCGCCAGCAGGTAGATCGCGATCACCGCCAGCGTCCCGATGATCAGCGCGCGCGGCAGCGTGCGCCGCGGGTCCTTCACCTCGCCGGCGACGAAGCTGAGGTCCGCCCACCCATCGAACGCCCAGAGCACGCCGACGAGCGCGAGCCCGAAGGGCGCGATCGAGAAGCTCCCCGGTGGATTGGCCGGCGTGAAGTGCCCGCCGGTGCTCGGCAGCCCGACCGCCAGCGCGACGAGCACGATCACGACCAGCCCCGCGTACTTGGCGATCGTCGTCAGGTTCTGCACGAGCGCCCCCCACCGCACGCCGACGTAGTTGAAGGTCGCCGTCAGCGCGATCGCGATCGCCGCGATCCAGTGCACCTGCGTCGCGTACGGCTCCTGCGCGGGATCGTGGCCGAGGAAGCGGAGGAAGTACGCGGCGAAGGTGCTGGAGACGGCGCCGAGCGACGCGGCGCGGATGACGGTCAGCTCGGACCAGCCGAAGAGGAACGCGGGCAGGTCGCCCCATCCCTCCTTGATGTACGCGTACAGCCCGCCCGTCCGCGGATACGCGCCCGCGACTTCGGCCAGCGAGAGCGCACCGCAGAGCGCGAACAGCCCACCCATCGCCCACACGGCGAGCATCGGCACGGGCCCCGGCAGCTTCGCGGCGATCCCCGCGGGGGAGCGAAAGATTCCGGAGCCGATGGTGGAGCCGACGAGAACGGCGACGGCGGTCCAGAGGCCGATACGACGGGGGAGCGTTTCGCGCATCGCGAAATGCTACGGCTTTGGACTGCGACGTGGAAGTGGACTTCGACTGCGACGTGGAATACGACGTGGGACGCGCTGGAGCGAGTTGGGGAGACGGGGACGACGTGGAACGAGGGAGGTCGGATTCCCCGTCGGTCGTCCCACGTCGGTTCCACGCCCGTCGTCCCAGGTCGATTCCACGTCCCACGTCGTCCCCGGTCCCACGTCGTCCCCGCCTTCCTCATCGCTCCGCAGTCCCACGTCGTATCCCACGTCCGCCTTCCACCCCGACCCCCGATCACCCGTCACTTGTTGCCCGCCGACCCCGCCCCCCGGCTCGAGCTCCGACCCGCTCGCTCGTTCCGGATCATCACCAGTAGCAGCCGACGAATGCTCACCAGTCCGCCGAGCCGCGCCTCGAGCACCGAAGCGTCGAGCACCGGCCGCGCCGTCTCGTACCAGCTGATCGCCTCCTCCGCCGACCCGAGCGCGTACTCGTAGTATCGAATCCGATCCGCGCGCGAGCGACGAGCGTACCCCTCCGCGATCTGCGCCCCGATCGACCCGATCGCGCGAATCAGCTGGCTTACAACCTCCGTGAGCCGCGGGTCACCGATCATCGCCTGCGTATCACCCCACGCCTCCCGCGCCAGCCGTCGGGCGATCGTGTACGCCTGCACCCTCTCCAGCGCCCCGCCGTTCCCTTGCGGCGAATCCGATGTCGTTGTCATGCCCGACTGTCGCCCTCGAACAACGCGACGCCGACACCATTCCCACTCCCACGTCGTCCCCACGTCCCACGTCGTCCCCACGTCCCACGTCGTCCCCGCCTCCCCAACTCGCTCCAGCGCGTCCCACGTCGAATCCCACGTCGCAGTGGAAACTCCCACGTCGCAGTGCAAGAGCATTGACCCCCACCCCCCCACCCGCGACCTTTAAGTCCTGATGCAGCATCTCCCCCCTCGTCGGCGCGTCCGCTCATGACCGCCGTCCTCTTCTGGCTTGCCGCCGTCGTCGCGGCCGTCGCCCAGGTGGCGCTCGTCGTCGCGACGGTCCGCGTGTCGCGCCCGCATCGCGTGGACGACGTCCCCGCGATCGCCGAGGGGGAGACGGGGACGCTGCCGAGCCCGCGACGGGGACTCGAGATCCTCTGGGCGGTGCTTCCCGCTCTCGCCCTCGCGGCGCTGCTGTACTACACCTGGCGCGGACTCCCCTGATGAAGATTCTTCGTCGGCTCTCGTACGTCGCGCTCGCGGTCGCCTTCACGCAGATCGTCTTCGGCGCGATCGTGCGCATCACCGGCTCCGGCTGGGGGTGCGGCGAGCACTGGCCGAAGTGCGCCGGCTACTGGTTTCCGCCGCTCGACCGTCCCGACCTGATCGTCGAGCTGGCGCACCGCTATCTCGCGCTCTTCGTCACCGTCGCCGCGGCGGCGCTCGCGTACGCGGCGTGGAAGCGGCGCGACGAGGCCGGCGTCGGCGGACGCGGCGGCGTGCTGCGCCCGGCGGCGGGAGCGTTAGGCGTCGTCGTCGCCACCGCGCTCCTCGGCGCGGTCACGATCAAGCTGCGGCTCGACCCCTTCGTCATCGTCACGCACCTCGCGCTCGCGATGTCGCTCCTCGCGACGATCGTCGTCGCCGGCGTGCGCGCGGGCGGCTTCGGCGCGCCCTCGGCGGTCGCGCTCTCGGCGGACGCGGCCCACGTCGCGGCGGCGGCGAAGTCGTGGCGCGTCGCGCGCGTCGCGGCGATCCTCGCCTTCGTCGTGCTCGTCTTCGGCGCGCTCACCGCCAACCTCGGCGCCGCCGGCGCATGCCTCGGCTTCCCGACCTGCCGCGTGTTTCGCTCGGAGAACTCCGGGCTCGTCCACCTGCAGCTCACGCACCGCGTCCTCGCGCTCCTGTTCGCGCTGCACATGCTCGGCGCCGCGATGATGATCCGGCGGCGCGCGGTCGCGCCGGTGGTGAAGCGCGCGGCGTGGATCGGCCTCGGCGCGGTGGTGCTGCAGATCCTTGTCGCCGCCGCGCTCGTCGAGACGCGGCTCCCCCCCGCGCTGCAGTCGCTGCATCAGGCGGTGGGGACGCTCGTCTGGATCGCGGTGGTGATCTACGCGACCCTCGCCGCGCGCGCGGCCAGCGGTGAGCCGGCGCTCCTGACGCGCGAGCCCGACGCGCTCGCCGAGTCGCCCGAAGGGCGCGTCGCACGCCGCCGCGAGACGAGCGGCGCCGCCGCGAAGGTCACGACCCCGCCCTCGGTGGTGGTCGTCGCCGCCGAGCCGGAGGCGAATGCGCGGCTGGTGGAGATCGAGCGCGCGGCGCGCGCGTACGAGGCGGCGATGTCCGCGCTCGTCGCGGAGGCCGAGGCGACACTGGTGCAGGACGAGCCGGAGATCAACGACGACGTATCGCTGGTCAGCGAGGTTGCCGAGCCCGAGCCTGTCGTCGAATCCAACTTCGCGCTCTACGTCGAGGGCGCGACCGCGGTGAGCGCGCTGCGCGCCGAGGCGGTGATCCCGCCCGAGGCGCTGCCACCGGAGCCGGCGGCGGTCGCGATCCCGGAGACCGCCGTTCCGCCGGTGCAGTCCACGACGCCGCCGAAGCGGCCGCACTCGGTCGCGGTCATCGTCGCGCGAGGGGCGGACTTTTGACGGGTGTGTCACCGCGCGGACCGGCGGTGACCGCTGAACCGGCGACCCCGCCCTCTCCCACGGGGCGCCGGAAGACCTCCCTCGCGCGCGATCTCGTCGCCGTCACGAAGCCGCGCATCATCTCGCTCCTCCTCGTCACCGCGGTCGCGCCGATGTACGCCGCGGGGAGCCCGAGCATCGGGCTCGTGCTCGTCGTGCTCCTCGGCGGCTATCTCATGGCCGGGGGCGCGAACGCGGTCAACATGTACATGGACCGCGACATCGACGACCGGATGTCGCGCACGCGGCTGCGCCCGATTCCGAGCGGGCGGATGTTCCCGGTCGCGGTGCTCGCCTTCGGCGTCGCGCTCGCCCTGGCGGCGACGGTGCTCCTCGCGCACTTCGCGAACATCCTCGCCGCGGCCATGGCGCTCGCGGGATTCTACTTCTACGTCTTCATCTACACGCGCTGGCTCAAGCGCAGCACGCCGCAGAACATCGTCATCGGCGGCGCGGCCGGCGCGTTCCCGCCCCTCGTCGGATGGGCCGCGGTGACGGGGAAGCTCGACCTCGCCGCGGCGTACCTCTTCCTCATCGTCTTCTACTGGACGCCGCCGCACTTCTGGGCGCTCGCCCTCCTCAAGGCGCGCGACTACGGCAAGGCAGGCGTCCCGATGGCCCCGCTCGTCTGGGGCGAGCGCGAGACGAAGCGCCAGATGCTCTGGTACACGCTCGTGCTCCTCCCGCTCACGGTGCTCCCCGTCGCGTCGGGCACCTTCGGAACGTTCTACCTCGTCTGCGCGCTCGTGCTCGGCGCGGCCTTCCTCTGGAGCGTGGTGCGGGTGCTCGTCGCGACGACCTACAACGTGGTCGCCTGGAAGACGTACCGCTTCTCCCTCCTCTATCTCGCATTGCTCTTCCTCGCGATGGCCCTCGACCGCCACCTCTTCACGTGACCACCGCGGTCATCCACGAGCCGGACGACGCGCCGGCGAAGAAGCGCCGCCTCGTCTCCCCCGCACCGCTCAAGCGGCTCTTCCCGCGCCTCCGCCCCCACCTCGGCGCGTTAGGCATCGCGGGCGTGTGCCTGGTGCTGAGCGCGGCGGCGGGGCTCGCCTTCCCGCGCGTCGTCCAGTACCTGCTCGACGCGGCGTTCGTGCGACACGACCGCACGGTGCTGGACAGGATCGCCGTCGGGCTGTTCGCCCTCTTCGCGGCGCAGGCGGCGCTCAACTTCGTCCAGGTCTACCTCCTCAGCGCGACGGGAGAGCGGGTCATCGCCGCGCTGAGGAAGGAGCTCTTCGCGCGGCTCGTGCGCCTGTCGCCCGGCTTCTACACCGAGCGGCGCACCGGCGAGCTGACGAGCCGCCTCTCGACCGATACGACGCTCCTCCAGACCTTCCTCAGCCACCAGCTCTCCGAGCTGACCCGGCAGATCCTCTATCTCGTCGGCGGGATCATCCTGCTGACGCGCACGCATCCGCAGCTCACCGCGACGACGCTGGCGATCGTGCCCATCGTGGTAGGCGCGGGGTTCGTCTTCGGACGGCTGCTGCGCAAGGCGAGCACCGGCGTGCAGGACCGCATCGCCGAGGCGATGGCGTCGGCGAACGAGGCGTTCACGCAGATCCGCGTGGTGCAGAGCTTCACGCGCGAGGACGAGGAGGTGCGGCGCTACGACGCGAAGCTCGGCGACGCGGTGAGCGCGGCGCTGAAGCGGGCGCTGATCCGCGGCGGCTTCTTCGGGATCATCACCTTCGTCGCCTTCGGCGGGATCGTCGTCGTGCTCTGGCAGGGCGGACGCCTGGTGCTCTCGGGTCAGCTCACCGCGGGCGCGCTCGTCGGCTTCCTGCTCTACGCCTTCACGATCGCGGCGAGCGTCGGCGCGCTGGCGTCGCTCTTCGGCAGCTACCAGGAAGCGGTGGGCGCGGCAACGCGCGTCTTCGAGCTGATGGAGACGCAGCCGCAGGTGTCGGAGCCGGCGCGCCCGGAGAAGCTCGCGTCGCCGGCGCGCGGGCACGTTCGCTTCGAGGACGTCCACTTCCGCTACGGCGACGAGCTGCCGGAGGTGCTGAAGGGGGTGAGCTTCGAGATCGCCCCCGGCGAGGTCGTCGCGCTGGTGGGACCGAGCGGCGCGGGAAAGACGACCGTCGCCTCGCTGCTGCCGCGCTTCTGGGACGTGACCGGCGGCCGCATCACCCTCGACGGCCACGACGTGCGCGACCTCGCGTTAGGCGACCTCCGCCGCGCGATCGGACTCGTCCCCCAGGAGCCGACGCTGTTCAGCGGGACGGTGCGCGAGAACATAGCGTATGCGGCGCCCGGGGACGACGAGCGTAGTGCGACCGACGCCGAGGTGCTGAGCGCATCGCGCGCGGCACACGCGCACGAGTTCGTCGAGCGGCTCCCCGAGGGCTACGAGACGCGCGTCGGCGAGCGAGGCGTGAAGCTCTCCGGCGGCCAGCGCCAGCGCCTCGCGATCGCGCGCATCTTCCTCCGCAATCCGGCGCTCGTCGTCCTCGACGAGGCGACCTCCTCGCTCGACACGGAGAGCGAGCGTCTCGTCGAGACGGCGATGGAGGAGCTCCTCCGCGGCCGCTCGACGCTGATCATCGCCCACCGCCTGAGCACCGTCCGTCGCGCCGACCGCGTCCTCGTGATCGACCACGGCGAGATCGTCGAGGAAGGCACGCACGACGCTTTGCTCGCGCGCGACGGGCTGTACGCGAAGCTGTACCGGTACTCGGCGCTCGCGGGGAGCGGCATCGATGCGTGAGCGCTCTTGTGGCTGGAGGCAGGAAGCTGAAGGCTGGTGGCGACTGCGGACGCCCCGTCGTTGCGCCTCGCTGACGGCCTCGAGCCTCCTGCGTCCAGGCAGAGCCACGACGGTACCCCGATGAGCGTGGGATACTCGGGCAAGCCGATCGCCGAGAAGCTCGGCGTCAAGCGCGGCGACCGGGTGCTCGTGCGCAACGCGCCGGACGGCTATCCGGCGGCGTTAGGCATGACCGGCGTCGTCATGGCGGGCCCGCGGGCACGGGAGCTCGACGTGATCGTCTGGTTCGCCGAGAGCGCGGCGCGACTCGAGCGGGCGCTCCCCGGCGCGATCGACGCGCTCAAGCCCGCGGGAATGCTCTGGATCGCCTGGCCGAAGAAGACCAGCGGCGTCGAGACGGACCTCACCGAAGACGTCATCCGCCGCCTCGCGCTGGACGCGGGAGTGGTGGACGTGAAGGTGTGCGCGATCTCGGAGATCTGGTCGGGGCTGAAACTGGTGAGACGAGTGAAGGACCGTTAGGGCTCCGAGCGCCGTGCGCCGGTTCTCGTGCGACGGTCTTGCATCTCTGACTTCGCAGGGAGATCGGGAGGCGGGGAGAGTGGCGCGGGGAGGCTTTCCTTGTCGTTTCTTGCTCGGCGCCCGCCCGGGCCCGAAACGATCGAGGGGTGCGAATGGCGAGATCATCTCGCCAGGCGCACCCCGCAAAAAACAAGAGCCACCACGGGAGCTCAGAACAACGAGCCGCTGAAGCCCTCCCCGGGAGTCCTCCCCGCCTCCTGACCTCCCTGCGAAGTCAGAGATCCACGACCCCACACGAGACCCAGCGCACGGCGCACGAGGCCGAGCGCTCGGCGCGACGACGCCTATCTCTTCCCCGTCCCGTCGAAGTGCAGGTCGAGCTGCACCTTCGCCGCGCCCGCGCTCTCGATCTTCACGGGGCGCGTGATGGTGCCGAGCCGTTCGTGCCAGACGTGCAGCGTATACTCGCCCGGCGGGACCGAGTCGAGGGAGAAGGCGCCGTCGCGGCCCGTCACCTCGAAATACGGATGGTCGAACACCACCAGCCAGGCGCGCGTCCACGGGTGCAGGTCGCAGCGGATCTCGAGCAGGCCGGCGCGGTCGAGCGCCTTGTCGAGCGGGACCACCTGCCCTTCGTCGGTCTCCGTCACCAGCGCGACGGGCTCCTTTTCCCCCGGACGGATGATGCGCGTGCGGTGGATGATCGGATCGCGCGAGCGCACGTTGAGCGTCCCGCCCACCGCGGCGGCCTGCACGCGCGGGGTCATCAGGCACCCCTCGTTGATGACGTCGTAGCGCTTCACCAGCGGGAGCGCCTTCCCCGAGCGCACGCCGTCCAGCCACACCACCGCGCCGGCGAGCTTCGGCCCGTCGTGGTCGATCGACACATCCTGCAGCTCGCTCCCGCAGACCTGCATGTCGCTCGTCGGATGGACGAGGGTGTCGGCGGGGAGCGTGCCGCCCACGGTGACCGTCCCGCTCACCGTCCCCGGGTTCGCGACCGTGATCCCGCTGTAGCTCCCCCCGGCGCTGCGCGTGAAGGAGGGCGCGCGCCCCGCGTTCGCCGCGACGGAGGCGTCGTCGTCGTTCCCGCGGCACCCGCCGGAAAGGAGCGCGCATAGCGCCACGAGCGCGACAGTCATCCGACGGCCCGTAACCCGGCCGAGGGCGCGTCGTCTCTCAAGAGAATCGCACGCCTGGCCGATGCTTTCAGAAGCGCCGCCCCCGATCACGGTCACCACGGCGGCACGACCCGCGCAGCGCCGACGGCTCACACCATGACTCCAGCCCTCCTCCTCGCCCTGACGCTCGCCGCCACGCAGCCCGCGAAGGCGGACTCCCTGCGTGCCGACGTCGAGGTCCGCGCCACCGTCCTCCGCCACGCGACGGACGTCCGGCGCTGCTACCAGGAAGAAGGGCTGCGTCGCAACCCGAGCCTCGCCGGCCAGCTCGAGCTCGAGCTCACCATCCTGCCGACCGGTCACGTCGATCGCGCCTCGGTCGGCACGACGAGCCTCGCCGGTCCGGGACAGAAGGAAGTCACCGGCTGCATCGCCTCGCGCGCCCGCAACTGGCGCTTCGTCCGCGGCCCGTACGCCGTCGAGACGGTGGTCTTCCCCTTCGTCTTCTCTCCGGAGGACGCCGCGAAGGCCGCGGCTCCGGTCAACGCGGAAGACTGAACCGATCGTCGTCGTCACGCTCAGACGACGATCAGGTCGCGCTGGATCTCGCGCGGGGTGATGACGAGGGTCCGCCCGTCGGGCGCGACGTAGCCGTTCACCTCGGTGCGCATCCCCAGCTCGCCGGTCAGATAGATCCCCGGCTCGATCGAGAAACCGACCCCGGGCACCAGCGCGCGCTCCTCGCGCGTCTCGAGGTTGTCGATGTGCGGCCCGCTCCCGTGGAGCCCGCGCACGTCGATCGAGTGGCCGGTGCGGTGCACGAACTGGTCGCCGAAGCCGCGCGAGACGATCACCGCGCGCGAGGCGTCGTCGATCTCGCCGCCGCGGACCGTCTCCCCCCTGCCTAACCGTTCCTTCAGCGCCGCGATCGCGGCGTCGCGCGCGTCGCGGATCGCCGTCCACACCGCCGTCGCCCGCGCCGAGGGCTGCCCGATCACGCCCATCCAGGTCTGGTCGGCGTAGACGCCGGGGCCATTGCCGTCCTTCTCCGGCTCGCGCGCCCAGAGGTCGATCAGCACGACCTCTCCCTCGCGGATGGTCGCCGCGCGCTCGGCGCTCGGCTCGTAGTGCGGGTTGGCGGCGTTCGCGCCGACCGAAACGTTAGGCCCGTGGTCGGTCTCGAGCCCCGCCTTCCGGAACTCGCCGCGGATCCACTCGGCGACGTCGTGCTCGGTGAGCGGGGAGGAGGACCGCGCCGCCTTCCCCATCCGCGCGAACGCCTCCTTCGCGACGCGGGCGATCGTCTCGGCGGCACGCTCGTGCGCCGCGAGCTGCTCGTCGGTCCACACCGCGTGGACGCGCGACACGATCTCCCCCGACGTCACCACCTCGGCGCCCGCGGCGCGCACCATCTCGAGCACTCCCGCCGGCACGTAGTCCACGTAGGGCACCGCGTCGCCCGGGGAATACTCCATCGCGACGCGCTTCCCGGCGACGACGCGGCGCAGCGTCTCCTCGAGCGAGCGCCAGGAGGAGTAGACGTGCTTCTCCCACTCGCGCGGCCAGCTCGCCCACGGGACCTGCTCGATCGCGTGCGTGATCGCGACGGGCGAGCCGGTGCGCGGGATGAGGACGAAGATCCGCCGCGTCACCATCCCCGCGAGTCCGATCACGCCGTTGGAGATCGGGTTGATCCCGCGGAAGTCGTAGAGCAGCCAGCCGTCGAGGCCGGCGCCGGCGATCGCACGCTGGATGGGGGCGAGGGAGCGCGAGTCGAGCATCGAGTGGGCGCGGTGCGGGAGCGAGCCGGTCAGCGGGCGCGCGGGCCCGACCGCCACTCCGAGCGCCACTCGCACACCGCCTCGCCGCGCGCGACGCAGCGCACGTGCTCCACCGTACCCGCGTTCGACACGAGGAGGCGCAGCAGCTCCTTGAACGCCGCCTCGTAGTAGACGCACCCCGTCTCCCCCGGCGCGGTACCGAGGGTGACCGAGCGATCCACGGTGAGGTGGAGGAAGGGTCCGACGCGCGTCACGCGACCGTCGAGGTACCGGTCGGCGATGCGCTTCGCCCGGCGATAGGCGAGCGGGCGGGCGAGCAGCGAGGGGAGCAGGTGGATGAGCCGGCGCATCCCCGCCGAGATCGTGAGATACGACTCGCGCGCGATGTAGCGGCCCGCCGCGCGCAGCACGGTCTCGGCATCGGGGCGGCGGCCGATCAGCTTCGCGAGGGCGACTGCCTCGTCGAAGCTCGGGCGCTGCCCGCGGCGGACGGCCTCGGTGTAGCGCTTGATCTGGGTGTAGACCGTGTCGCTGAGGCCGAGCCGCTTGTTGCGCAGCTCCTGAACGTACTCGGCGTCGTAATCCCCTTCGGGCGTGTCGACGTTTCGTACAGCTTCGAGGATGCTGAGGGGGAGGAGCGCGTCGACGGTTTCGGTGGACATTGGGTCAGCGATGGTAGCCAGCCAAGCTAACCCGGCGCGAAGATGCGTTCAAGCGTTCACAGCCCTCCCACGTCCACTACGACGTGGGATTCGACGGGGGACGCGCTGGAGCGAGTTGGGGATCCGGGGACGACGTGGAACCTGGGAGGTCGGATTCCTCGTCGGTCGTCCCATGTCGGTTCCGCGTCCCATGTCCCTCGTCGATCCCACGTCCCACGTCGTCCCCGGTCCCACGTCGTCCCCGCCTTCCTCATCGCTCCGCCGTCCCACGTCGAATCCCACGTCGCTGTGAAAGGAACGTGGAAGGCGCCCCGCGCATTCGACTAGCAACCGCTTGTCATCCCTCGTCCATCGCGGCACATTGAGACGCCTGTTCCCGAGCCCGCCTCATCCCTTCAACCGAGCAATGAGCGACAAATCAGAGCCCGGTTCGACCTGTGAGAGCGTCATGGCTCGGCTTCTCGAGCATCTCGATGGCGAGCTTCCGCCGAGCCTCGACACCTGGGTGCGCGAGCACCTCGCGGTGTGCGGGCATTGTCTCGCGCGGACGGAGCACCAGCGGGCCTTCCTCCGTGCGCTGCACGCCCGACGGACGCCGACGCCGGCGACCGAAGCGCTGCGCGCGCGGATCGAGCGGTCGCTGCGATCCGGCGCTCGCTCGGAGCTCGACGACTGACCCCGCGGGTCATCGCCGGCGTAGTCCTCGCCGTGGCGGTGGCCCTCGCCGCGCGGCGGGCGCGCTCGTTGACGACCTCGGGCGCGTTCGCCGCGGCGCTTGTCGGATCGCTCGCCGTCGCGGCCGGGTGGCGGTGGGGCGCACTCCTCATCGTGTACTTCCTCACCTCGACCGGCCTCTCGCGGCTCGGCGCTGATCGCAAGGCGCGACGCACGGCGTCGGTGGTCGAGAAAGGGGGCGCGCGCGACGCGACGCAGGTCCTGGTGAACGGCGGGATGTTCGCGGTCGCGGCGGCGGGGTACTTGCTCACAGGGAACCACGTCTGGCGGGCGGTCGGCGCGGGCGCTCTCGCGGCGGCGGCGGCGGACACCTGGGCGACGGAGGTCGGCACATGGCTCGGCGGCACACCTCGCTCGGCTTGGAACTGGCGGCGCGTCCCTGCGGGGACGAGCGGCGGGATGACCACGGCGGGGACGATCGCGATGTGCGCCGGCGCGGCGGCGATCGCCCTCCTCGTCTTCCTGCTGCAGTGGGGACACGGGCCGAGCTGGGGCGCGGCGGCGGGCGGGATCGCCGGCGCGGTCGCCGACACGGTGCTCGGCGCGACGCTGCAGGAGCGCCGCCGATGCATGGGGTGCGGCGACTACACCGAGCGCATCGTGCACAGCTGCGGCTCGCGCACGCGTCGCGCGCGGGGGATCCCGGCGCTGAACAACGACATGGTGAACCTCGTCGCGTCGCTGATCGGAAGCGGGATCGCATACAAGGTCGCGGAACTGATCGGAACCTGACTCTCGGGGGGCGCCGGGGATTGCGCCCCCGCGTCCGTGGGGCGATCTAGAAGCGTGGCCTCCCTCCACTCCCACCCCTCCCGTCTCCGCGGTCCGCGCGGCGCCGCGCTGCTCGTCGCGCTGCTCGGGGTCGCCTCGTGCAAGGGCGTCGAGATCATGGGGACCGCGGGCGCGCCGCGCGGCGGAAGCGTGCTCACCGGCGGCGGTGGCGCGGGGGGAGGCTCCGTCGCGACCGCGCTGATCGGGAAGTGGGCGCGCATCGTCGTGCTGCAGGGAGGCGACGGCTCGGTGCACGAGTCGCGCACCGAATGGGAGTTCCGATCCGATGGGAGCGCGACGCGCCGCGTCACCGCATGGAACGTGACCGACGGCGTCTACGACACCATCGTCGCGAACGCGCGCTGGAGCACCGCCGGCTCGACGCTGACCATCGCGTGGCTGTCGCCGGCGACGGGAGGCTTCACCCTCGACTGGCGCGTGGACGGCAACGTGCTCACCATCGGGCCCGATCAGTTCGCGAGGGTGCGGTGAGCGCCCGCGTCCTGCTCGTGAGCACGAACCGCGAGCGGGCGCCCTATCCTGTCGTTCCGAACGGGCTCGCCTGCGTCGCGTCGGCGCTCGAGGAGGCGGGGCACGACGTCCGCGTCCTCGACCTGATGTTCGCGCGCGACCCGGATGAGGCCGCGCGCCGCGCCGCGCGAGACTTCGATCCGGACGTCATCGGGGTCTCTGTCCGCAACATCGACAACAGCGACTCGATCGCGCTCCGCCACTACACGCCGGACGCCGTCGCGACGCTCGCCGCGCTGCGCGAGTCGGCGCCGCGGGCGCGCATCGTCGCCGGTGGGGCGGCGTTCGGCGTCGCGCCCCTCGCGCTCTTCGACGCGTTAGGCGTGGACTACGGCGTCGCCGGCGACGGCGAGCGCGCCACCGTCGCCCTCGTGAACGCGCTCGCCGCGGGGCGCGAGCCGGGGGACCTCCCGGGGCTCGTCCGCGCGCGCGACGGTCAGGCGGTGTTCACTCCCCCCGGCGAGGACGCCGACCTCGACGCGCTTCCCCGCCCTCGCCTGCACCGCTGGTTCGACCTGCGCCGCTACGAGCGCATCGGCGCGACGATCCCGATCCAGACGAAGCGCGGCTGCGTCTACAAGTGCGTCTACTGCACCTACCGCAACGTGGAGGGGTGGGGCTACCGGCTCCGCGACGCGGAGTCCGTCGCCGATGAAGTCGCGGAACTGCGCGCCCACGGCGTGAGGCACTTCGACTTCGTGGACTCGACCTTCAACTCCCCGCCCGGGCACGCGCGCGAGGTCTGCGAGGCGATCGTCCGCCGCGCCCCGCGCGTCACCCTCGAGACGACGAACTTCACCCCGGCCGCCGCCTTCCCCGATCTGCTCGCCTCGATGCGTGCCGCGGGATTCACGTCGTTAGGCATCACCGCGGAGAGCGCGAGCGACGCGGTGCTCGAGCGGATGCAGAAGGGGTTCGGCGCGGAAACGGTGCACCGCGCCGCCGAGCGCATCGAGGCGGCGGGGATCCGCTCGCTCTGGATCTTCCTCGTCGGCGGGCCGGGCGAGACGGCAGCGACCCTCGAGGAGACGCTGCGCTTCGCCGCGTGGCGGCTGCGACGCGGCGACGCGGTCTACACCACCGTGGGGCTCCGCGTCTACCCCGGCACGACGCTGCGCGACATCGCGGTGCGCGAGGGCGCGCTCGACGCGGCAGACCCGCTGCTCGACCCTCGCTTCTATTTCTCGCCAGCGCTGAGCGTCGACGCCGCGATCGCGCGGCTGCGCCGCTTCGCCGCCGATCACCCGCGCTTCATGTTCTCCGCGGACTCGCGCTCGGTGATCCTCCCCTGGCTGACGCGCGCCGCGTCGGTGCTGCGGCTGCCGCGTCCGCACTGGCGCTACATGGGACTCTTCCAGCGGCTCGCGCGGATGCAGCAGCCGCGGCACGCAGAGGCGCATGCGGGCTGACGTCGTCGTCGTGGGCGGCGGCCCCGCGGGGTCGGCGACGGCGTGGTGGCTCGCACGCGCCGGCCTGGACGTGCTCGTCCTCGACCGCGCGCGCTTCCCGCGTCCCAAGCCCTGCTCGGAGTACATGAGCCCCCAGGCGTCGCGCCTCCTCGAGGAGATGGGCGTGCTCGAGGAGGTCGAGCGCGCCGGTGCCGCGCAGCTCGCGGGGATGACGGTGCGCGCGCCGAGCGGGACGATCATCCGTGGGGTGTTCGCGGGGGAGCATCGCTGGCGCGGCCATCGCGACCGCGGGCTCGCGCTGCAGCGCACCCTGCTCGACCCGATCCTCCTCGACGCCGCGCGGCGCGCCGGGGCGCGCGTCGTCGAGAGCGCGCGGGTGAGCGACCTCCTCTTCGACCGGGCGCGGCGGGTGAGCGGCGTGCGCGCGACGCTCGGCGGCGAGAGCGTGGACGTCGCGGCGCGCTTCGTGGTCGGCGCGGACGGGCTGCGCTCCGTGGTCGCGCGCCGGCTCGGGCTCGCGCGCACGAGCGCCTTCCCGAGGCGCGTCGCGCTCGTCACGCACTACGACGGCGTCGCGGGGATGGGGGAGCTCGGCGAGATGCACGTCGAGCATGACGGCTACCTCGGGCTGGCGCGCGTCGGCGGGGAGCGGACGAACGTCGCGGTGGTGATCCCCGCGGCGCGCGGCGGCGAGCTCGCGGCGGGCACCGATCGCTTCCTCGCGGGATGGATCGCGGCGCGCCCGCATCTCGCCGGGCGGTTCCGCGGTGCGCGACGCGCGACACCCGTCCTCGCGACCGGTCCGTTCGCGTCGCGCGCGCGGCGGCCGTGGGCGGCGGGCGCGGCGCTCGTCGGCGATGCGGCGGACTTCTACGACCCCTTCACGGGGGAGGGGATCTACGCCGCGCTGCGCGGCGGCGAGCTGCTCGCGCCGTACGTCGTCGCCGCGCTCGGCGCCGGATCGCCGTTAGGCGAGCGGACCGCGCTCGAGGCCTACGCGCGGGCGCGGCGCCACGAGTTCGGGGGAAAGTGGATGGTCGAGCGGATCATCGGCGCCGCGGTCGCCTTCCCCGCCCTCCTCGAGCGCGCGGCGGCGGTGCTGTCGCGCGACCGCTCGATGGCCGATCTGCTCGTCGGCGTGACGGGAGACTTCGTCCCGCCGCGCGAGGTGCTGCGCCCGTCCTACCTGGCTCGACTCCTTCTTCGCCCCGCATGACACTCGACCCCGATGCCTTCCGCGCGGTGCTCGGCCGCTTCGCCTCCGGCGTCACCGTCGTGACGACGCACGAGGACGACCGCGACCACGGCATGACCGTCAGCGCCTTCAGCTCGGTGAGCCTGCACCCGCCGCTGATCATGGTGTGCATCGGCGACGACGCGTCGCTGCGTCCGGTGGTCGAGCGCGCGACGTACTTCGGGGTGAGCATCCTCGCCGCGCCGCAGGAGGCGCTCTCGCGGCGCTTCGCGGCGCACGTCAACCGCTTCGACGGGGTCGGCTTCACGCGCGGGGAGAGCGGCGTCGCGCTGCTCGACGGCGCGCTGGCCTGGCTGGAATGCCGGGTCACCGCGCGCCACCAGGCTGGGGACCACCTGATCGTGATCGGCGAAGTGGAGTCCGCGGGGGCTGCCGACGAGCGCCCCCTGCTCTATTACCGGGGCGGCTACGCCCAGCTCGAGCGTTAGGCGATGACCGCGACGATCACACCGACGCGCCACCGAGGCGTCGAGGCGCTGGAAGTCCCCGGCGTCCCCGACAAGCTGATGCACCGCTCGCTCGACGACGTCGCGCGCGCCAACGCGCTCTTCGGCGGGACGCGCGCCGTGATGCGCGAGCTGCGCGACGTCTTCGAGGAGCGCGCCGGGGACCGGCTGACGCTGCTCGACATCGGGACCGGCGCGGCCGACATCCCGCTCGCCGCCCGCGCACTCGCGCGGCGGCTCGGCGTCACGCTCACGACCTACGGGCTCGACGCGGCCGTCTGCCTCGCCCGCGCGGCCGGCGAGCGGCTCGACGGCGCCGTCGCGGGTGACGCGCTCGCGCTCCCGATCGCCGACCGTTCGGTGGACATCGTGATCTGCTCGCAGCTCCTCCACCACTTCCGCGACCCCGACATCGCGACCGTGCTGCGCGAGCTGCACCGCGTCGCGCGGCTGCGCGTCGTCGTCAGCGACCTGCGGCGCAGCTGGCTCGCGGCGGCCGGCATCTGGCTCGCGTCCTTTCCCCTGGGATTCCATCCGGTGAGCCGCCACGACGGCGTGCTCTCCGTGCTGCGCGGCTTCACCGGGAACGAGCTGGGTAGCCACGTCATCCACGCGATCGGCCGCGCCCCCACCGTCAGGCAGCGCCTCGGCTGGCGTGTGACCGCGGCCTGGGCGCCGGTCCCATGACGGCGACCGCGTCGGCGAGGCGGCCGCGCGTCGCGCTCGGGCCGATGCCGTCGTCGCGGCTGATGACGACGATCGACGCAGCGCGCGTGCGCGCCCCCCTCGCGACGATCTTCGAGCTGGCGCGCGACGTCGAGCGGTGGCCGGCGCACCTCCCCCACTATCGCTACGTGCGCTTCACGAGCCGCGACGACGCGATGGGCGGTGTCGTCGAGATGTCGGCGAGCCGTCCCTTCGGCCCGGTCGGCTGGCCGACGTTCTGGCGCTCGGAGATGGAGACGATTCCGCCGGGGCGAACGACGGACGCCGCGGGGGGAACGATCGCCCCGGCGATCCGATTTCGTCACATCGGGGGTATCACTACCGGGATGGACGTGGTCTGGGAGTTCGTCGCCCGCGGCGCGGGCGAGACCGACGTCCGCATCGTCCACATGTGGGACGGGCCGACCTGGCCCGTCATCGGCGCGTTCGCCGCGCGGACGGTGATCGGCCCGGTGTTCGTTCATGGCATCGCATCGCGCACCCTCGCCGGCCTCGGTCGCGCGGCGGAGCGCATCGCAGCAGAGGAGAGCACTCGATGATCTCGTTCAGTCGCCGTCGCGTCGCCATCACCGGCATCGGGGCGATCACGCCCATCGGCACCGGTGAGCGCGAGCTCTGGTCGGGGCTCCGCGCGGGGAAGTCGGCGGTCGGCACGCTGACGCGCTTCGACCCCTCGATCTTCCGCAGCCACAACGCGGCGGAGATCCCGGACTTCGTCCCGTCCGACCACATGGAGGCGAAGCGCGCGAAGCGGCTCGACCGCTTCGGTCAGCTCGCCGTCGCCGCGTCGCGCCTCGCGCTGGAGGACGCCGGGCTCGACGTCGAGCGCGAGGACCGCGAGCGGGTCGGCGCGACGATGGGGACGGCGTTAGGCGGGATCGCCTACGCCGAGGAGCAGCTCGGCAACTTCCTGCAGGGCGGGCTGCGCGCGGTCGATCCCCTGCTCGCGCTCTCCGTCTTCGGCGGCGCGGCGAGCTGCAACGTCGCCATCGAGTTCGGCGTGCAGGGAGTCAACAGCACCAACGCGATGAGCTGCGCCAGCGGCACGATCGCCATCGGCGACGGCTTCCGCGCGATCCGCGACGGCTACGCGGACGTGATGCTCGCCGGCGGCAGCGAGGCTCCGCTCGCCCCGCTCTGCTACGGCGCCTTCGCCCTGATCCGCGCGATGTCGACGCGGAACGACGACCCGGGGCGGGCGTCGCGCCCCTTCGACCGGGACCGCGACGGCTTCGTGATGGGCGAGGGGTGCGCGGTGCTGGTGCTCGAGGAGCGGGAGCGCGCGGTCGCGCGCGGCGCGCGCATCTACGCCGAGGTGCTCGGCT
>DASVXU010000067.1:0-2562 GCA_036392515.1 Gemmatimonadaceae bacterium
CCGCCCTGTCTCTTTCCGCCCCGCAGTATTCCGCTCCCCGCCCCGCCGTGTCCAAGGTACCCGCCCCGTCTTTTCAACTGACAGGACGACGCGTCAATCGTTGGACCCCGCCGGCAGAAGCTCTTCGTCGATCTCTTCCCCCGCATGCTCGTGCGGCCGCCGGGAGCTGAGGTCGAAGGTATCTCCCTGCGTGAGCACGTGAACCTTCAAGTCGTAGATCGAGAGCGTCTTCTCCACGCGCTCCTCGGCGATGTTCGTGTACGTCACCCCCGCCCCGTCTATCACGTATACCGCGCCGTCGCCGAGCACGGTGAAGGAGCGGTTGCCCGTCACACGGATCGCGGTGTTCTCGTCGATCCCGATGCCGAGGATGCGCGGGTTCTGGGCGACCGCGCCGACGAGGCGGCCCATGCGGCCACGCTCCGCGAAGTGCTGGTCGACGATCGCGCCCTTGAAGAGCCCGAACCCCGGTGCCATGCGCAGTCCGACCCCGATGCGGTTCGAGCCGTTCCCGTCGCCGCCGACCATCATCGTCTCGCACACCACCGACGCGCCCGCCGACGTTCCGGCGATCACTCCTCCCCCGCGGAAGATCTCGTGGACCCGCTCGTAGATCGGGGTGTCGCCGAGCTGGCTCGTGATCTTGAGCTGGTCGCCCCCCGTGAAGAACACCGCGTCGGCATCGTCGAGGATGCGCACCTTCTGCTCCGACATCGCGTCGCCGCGCTTGTCGATCTGCAGCTTGTAGAGGTGCCGGACGCCGAGGCCGCGAAAGACGCGCTCGTAGTCCTCCCACAGCTCTTCCGGTGAGTCGCTCGCGAGGGTCGCGACGACGAGCTTCCCGCTCTCGCCGATGTCGTCGACCAGCGATCGCAGGATGAGCCTCTCCTCCTTCTTGTCTTCATGGCCGCCGACGATCAGCAGGCGGCCCGTACGGCGCTTCGGCATGTGAACGGGTGAGGATCCGTGGCGTTGGTCGCGATCTTCGTCGCACGTCGGGCCCCATGCATTTGGCGTGCACCGGAGGGGAGCGGACCCATCCCGCGTGATCACGTTGGTGCGATGCCGGTCGTGGAACGGCCCTTGCCCCGCGCCTCGCTTGCGTACGGTCGCGGACCGGCTCCTGGCCGGACGGGACCGTCTTCAATTGCTCCCGTCCATGGACGTCTTCCATCTGACGTTGTACGTCGCCGGCGATACTCATCGCTCGCGACAGGCCATCGCCAACCTGGAGCGCATCTGCGCCCAGCACCTCGACGGCCGCGCGCGCTGCCAGACGATCGACGTCCTCGACGACCCGGAGGCCGCCGACGCGGAGCGCATCCTCACCACGCCAACGCTGATTCGCGAATCGCCGACCCCCCGGCGGCGCGTCACAGGCGACCTCTCCGACGCTCAGCGCGTTCTCGCGGCGCTTGGCTTCTCGCATTCCAATCGACAGCAGCCATGACGCCCGCGTCCACGAAGAACGTCCGGCCCGAGACCGTGACCAAGATCCCGACCGGGATCCCTGGATTCGACTCGATCTCGGAGGGCGGACTGCCCCTCGCCCGCGCCACCCTCGTCGCCGGCAGCGCGGGGAGCGCGAAGACCATCTTCGCCGCGCACTATCTCGCCGCGGGGATCACCCTCGCCGACGAGCCGGGAGTCTTCGTCACCTTCGAGGACAGCGTCGCCGACGTCCGGAAAAACATGCTCAGCTTCGGCTGGGACATCGCGAAGTGGGAGAGGGAGGGAAAGTGGGCCTTTGTCGACGCCGCCCCCGACGCCGAGGGGCCCATCGCCGTCGTCGGCGAATACGACCTCGGCGGGCTCCTCGCGCGAGTGGAGCACGCAGTGAAGAAAGTCGGCGCAAAGCGCGTCTCACTCGATTCCCTGAACGCGCTCTTCGTCCAGTTCAAGGATCATGCGGTGCTGCGCGCGGAGCTCTTCCGCATCACCGCCACGCTGAAGCGGATGGGGGTGACCGTCCTCTTCACTGGCGAGCGCGTCCACGAGTACGGCGAGGTCACGCGCTACGGGATCGAGGAGTTCGTCGCCGACAACGTGATCATCCTCCGCAACACCCTCGACGAGGAGCGTCGCCGGCGCACCATCGAGATCCTCAAGATGCGCGGCACCCCTCACCAGCGCGGCGAGTTTCCCTTCACCATCACCTCGCGCGAGGGGATCGTCGTCATCCCGCTCTCGCAGATCGAGCTGACGCAGAGCTCCTCGACGGTGCGCATCACCTCCGGGGTCAAGGAGCTCGACCGAATGTGCGGCGGCGGCTTCTTCCGCGACTCGGTCATCCTCGCCTCCGGCGCGAGCGGCACCGGCAAGACCCTCCTCGTGACGCAGTTCATGAGCGGCGGCTACAGGGCGAAGGAGCGCTCCCTCCTGTTCGCCTTCGAGGAGAGCAAGGATCAGCTCTTCCGCAATGCCGCCGCGTGGGGGATGGACTTCGAGGCGATGGAGAAGAAGGAGCGGCTGATGGTCGTCAACCGCTACCCGCACGCGATGGCGATGGAGGACCATCTCGTCGAGATGCAGCAGTTGATCGACGAGTTCAGGCCGAACCGC
>DASVXU010000068.1:0-3119 GCA_036392515.1 Gemmatimonadaceae bacterium
CGGGCCCGCGCCCGCGAACGAGCCCGTCGGCCTCGCGTACGAGAAGGCGGGCACGTACACCGTCACCGTCACGAAGCCGGGATACAAGCCATGGTCGCAGCAGGGGATCGTCGTCGGGCGGGACCAGTGCCACGTCATCCCGCAGCGCGTCACCGCGAAGCTCCGGCGCTCGTGAGGGCCGCCCCCCGCATCGCGTTAGGCACCCTTCTCGCCGCGTCGCCCCTCGCGCTCCCCGCGCAGACGATCAGGATCTGGCCCGGCGTCGCGCCGGGCTCCGAGAGCTGGACGCAGAAGGAGGTGACCTACACCGGCACTCCCGTCGGCACCGTCGTGATGAACGTCGTCACCCCGACGATCACCGCGTACCTCCCGACGCGCGCGAAGTCCACCGGCACCGCGGTCATCATCGCCCCCGGGGGCGGCTTCGTCGCGCTGGCGACGACGCTCGAGGGGGAGGGGCTCGCGAAGTTTCTGCAGCAGCGCGGCGTCGCCGCCTTCCTGCTCAAGTACCGCACGATCGAGAAGCGCGGCGACGGGATCCCGAAGATGGATCAGGACACCGCCGCGCGTTACGGCATCGCCGACGCGATCCAGGCGCTGAAGGTCGTCCGGCAGCACGCGAGCGAATGGCGTCTCGACCCGGCGCGCGTCGGGATCATCGGCTTCTCGGCGGGGGCGATGGTCGCGAGCGCGACGCTGCTGCAGCCCGACAGCGCCGTGCGGCCGAGCTTCGCGGCGGTGATGTACGGCGGTCCCTTCGGCGTGATGCCGCCGATCCCCGCGAAGCTGCCGCCGGTCTTCCTCGCCTGGGCGCAGGACGACGACGTCACGCTGAAGTTCAATGAGCGCTTCCGCGACGCGCTCGTCGCGGCGGGGATCAGGCCGGAGGTCCACGTGTACTCAGCCGGCGGCCACGGCTTCGGGCTGAAGAAGCAGGGGACGACCAGCGACCATTGGGTGGAGGAATTCTACTGGTGGCTCCAGACACAGAAGCTGACGACGCGCGCGGCCGCGTCCGGATGAAGTACGCCGCCGCCAAGAGCGCCGAGGACGCGCGCCGCCGCTACGTGTGGGTCGAGGAGGACGGCAGCGTGCGCGATCTCACCGACAGGGAAGCGGAGCATCTCGCGACGCCCTTCGAGGGCCCCGACGGCGCACGCCCGTACATCAAGTCGCGCCTGAAGTCGCGCACCCCCGATGGCCGGCTGGTCGGATACCTCGAGCGCTCGCAGCTCCTCGGCGAGAAGCTGCTGCGCATCTACGGGATCGTGGCGGGGCTGGTCGTCATCGCCTTGCTCGCGATGATGTGGTACCAGCGGCGGGGGTAGTCGCGGGTCGCGCCGAGGCTCGGTCCGACTTGGAGACTTCGCGGTCACGACAGTGTTGGCATCGCATCGCTCGGTGTGGCGCGAGAGCTCCTCCTCGCAACGAGCCTGCTGCCGTGCATTTTGAAACACGGAGGTCACGAAGGCTCACGAAGATGTTGCCGAAGCACCCTTCGTGAACCTTCGTGACCTTCGTGTTTCGACAGCCATTGCCAATGCAATCGCAGGCTCGGCGCGATGAGCCTCGAAACGCGCACGGAGCGATTCGATGCCACTTCTGTATTGCACCATCGCTCGAAAGAGCTACGGTACCCAGTCCGCGATGAAGAGGTTCGTCTCGCCCGCCTTCGCGTCGTGCCTGTTCGACGCCCACACGAGCGAGCGGCCGTCGGGGCTGAACATGGGGAATCCGTCGAAGGTCTGCTCGGTCGTCACCTGCTCGAGGTTGCCGCCGTCGAGGTCGATCAGGTAGAGATCGAAGTTGCCGCTGCGCGGCTGCCTGTAGTTCGACGAGAAGACCAGCCGCTTCCCGTCGGGCATCCACGACGGGCCGAAGTTCGCGCCGCCGAGCTGGGTGATCTGGCGCTGGCCGCTCCCGTCGGCGTTCATGACCCAGAGCTCCATGCGGTTAGGCCTGACGAGGCGCTGCGCGAGCAGGTCGCGATAGGCGACGAGGGCGCTGTCCGTCGGATGCCACGCGCGGTACACGATCTTCGTCCCGTCCGGCGACCACCACGGGCCGCCGTCGTAGCCCTCCGTCGTCGTCAGGCGGCGCACGTCGCTCCCGTCGACGTTCATCGTGTAGATGTCGAGGTCTCCGTCCTTGAGCGAGGTGAAGACGACGCGCTTCCCGTCGGGCGACACCACCGCCTCCGCCGTGTAGACGCCGTAGCTCGTCAGCCGCCGCAGGTCCGAGCCGTCGGGGCGCGCCGTGTAGATGTCGAACGGGTCGAGCCGCCAGACGTAGCCCTTCGACGGATCGGGGCGCGGCGGGCAGGAGTCCTCGAGCGCGTGCGACGACCCGAAGAGGACGCGCTGGTCGTTCGCGTAGAAGAAGCCGCACGTCGTCTTCCCCGTCCCCGTCGAGACGCGGCGCAGGGCGGAGCCGTCCACGTTCATGACGTACTCCTGGTCGCACGTGCGTCCATCGCGCGTGCTCTGGAAGACGAGGCGCTTCCCGTCGGCGCTGAAGTACGCTTCCGCGTTCTCGCCGCCATTGGTGAGCTGGCGGATGTTGCGCAGATGTCGCTCGCCGGGGGCGGGGGCCACCGCCGGGAGGTGATGGCGCGTGCAGGCGGCGGCGAGGAGCGCGAGCAGAAATGAATGCGATCTCATGCGCGCCAATCTAGGGCTGGAGCAGCGCGCATGGCGAGATGCGCGAGCCGACCGGTGACGCCGGCCAGCTTGCGCGGGTTGAATTCGCGAGCGTGATGCGTCATCCCTGAACCCGACCGTCGTCATGCGCCGAAGCAGCTCAACGACGCTCCTCCGAGCCTCCATCGTCTCTGTCCTCGCGCTCGCGGGCACATCGTGCGACTCCGGACCCGACGCGCGTCTCTCGGTCGGGTACTTCGCGCGCGGCTCGTACGCCGACCGGAGCTATTTCCACGCCGAGGTGACGCAGGGGAATATCACGCGAAGCTTCGGGGCGGAGACGATGAAGGGCGCCACGACGCTCCCGGCCGACCGCGTCCAGCTCGAGGCGTCGGGAATCGCGTTGAGCTCGCGGCAGCCTGTCACCGTGGAGCTGCTCGTCGGTCCCATCGAGAGCGTCGTCACCGAGAGTGTCACCTG
>DASVXU010000069.1:0-7911 GCA_036392515.1 Gemmatimonadaceae bacterium
GTCCGTCTGCAGCGCGCTCTTCGTCCGCGAGAGCGAATCGACCGCGCGCTGCAGCGAGTCGATGCGCGCGACGAGCGCCTTGCGGCGCGCGGTCTGGCGCAGCAGGTCGGAGGTGCCGTATTCCCCGCCCTGCACCGCGAAGACGATCGCCGCGACGAGGATCGCGGCGATCACCAGGCGCTTCAGCACGGGGCCTTCACATCAAAGACCATAGATCGCGCCGCCCGGATACTCCGCCGCGTCGCCGAGCTCCTCCTCGATGCGGAGGAGCTGGTTGTACTTCGCGATGCGATCCGTGCGGCTCGCGCTGCCCGTCTTGATCTGACCGGCGCCCGTCGCGACCGCGAGGTCGGCGATGAAGGTGTCTTCCGTCTCGCCCGAGCGGTGCGAGATGACGCTGAGATAGCCCGCCGCACGCGCCATCTCGATCGACTCGAGGGTCTCGGTCAGCGTGCCGATCTGGTTCACCTTGATCAGGATCGCGTTCGCGACGTTGCTCTCGATGCCGCGCGCCAGGCGCTGCGTGTTCGTCACGAAGAGATCGTCGCCGACGAGCTGGCAGCGGTCGCCTAACGCGCTGGTCAGCGCCTCCCAGCCCTTCCAGTCGTCCTCGGCGAGGCCGTCCTCGATCGAGACGATCGGGTACTCGTCGAGCCAGCGCGAGTAGAGCTCGATCATCCCCTTCGCGTCCTTCGTCCCGGCGCCGCTCTTCTTGAAGGTGTAGCTGCCGGCGCTGAACAGCTCGCTCGCCGCGACGTCGAGCGCGAGCGCGACCTGCTTGCCCGGCTGGTAGCCCGCGCTCTCGATCGCCTCGATGATGACGCGCAGCGCGTCCTCGTCATCCTTGAGGTCGGGAGCGAAGCCGCCCTCGTCGCCGACGTTGGTGCTCATCTTCCGCTTCGACAGCACCTTCTTCAGCGAGTGGAAGACCTCGACGCCCATGCGCAGCGCCTCGCTGAACGAGTCGGCGCCGACGGGGACGATCATGAACTCCTGGAAGTCCACCGTGTTCGCCGCGTGCGCGCCGCCGTTGATGATGTTCATCATCGGCACGGGCATGACGCGCGTCAGCGGGCCGCCGAGGTAGCGATAGAGCGGAAGCCCGATCTCGTTCGCCGCGGCGCGCGCGGCGGCCATCGACACGGCGAGGATCGCGTTCGCGCCGAGGCTGCCCTTGTTCTCCGTGCCGTCGAGCTCGAGCATCGTGTGGTCGATCCCGATCTGGTCGGTGACGTCGAAGCCGTTGAGCGCGGGGGCGATCTTCTCCTCGATGTTCTGCACCGCGTTGCGCACGCCCTTGCCGAGGTAGCGCTCCTTGTCCCCGTCGCGCAGCTCGATCGCCTCGTGCTCGCCCGTGCTCGCCCCGCTCGGGACGGCCGCGCGGCCCATCGTGCCGGTCGTGAGGATGACGTCGGCTTCGACGGTGGGATTGCCGCGGCTGTCGAGGATCTCGCGGGCGGTGATGTCTAGAATCGTGCTCATTGGGCGGGCTTCGACACGGCGAGGTGTGAGGTGTGAAACGGCGGAGAGTGAAGATACTCGAGACGCTAGAGGAACGACGTTTCTTTTTCGGGACGATCGCCTTCGCGGGCGATGGGGTATTCGCTGGTCGCGACGCCGTACTCGTCCCGCAAGGCGTCGGCCATCTCGGACCAGACCTGCTGCATCAGCGCCGCGCGCTCGTCGTAGCTGCGGCCCGCGGTGGGAACGTGGTCGAGGAAGTGGATGTCGACAGTGCCCGAGCGCACGCGGAACGATCCCTTCGGCTGGATGGCGATGGTCCCGTGCACGATGGTCGGAACGATCGGGGCGCCGGTGCTGATCGCGAAGACGAAGGGACCCTTCTTGAAGGGACGGAGATGATAGTCGCGGCCGCGCGTTCCCTCCGGGCACACGACGACGCTGCGGCCGCCGCGCACGAGCTCCGCGGCATCCTTGTACGTGTCGAAGGCGGCGCGACGGTTGCCGCGCTCGATGAAGACGATCCCCGCCGCCTTTGCCGCCTGCCCGAAGAGCGGGATCTTCGCCAGCTCCGCCTTCGCGACGAAGGTGTAGCGCGGCAGCACGCTCGCGAGGGCGAAGATGTCGAACCAGCTCACGTGGTTCGCGACGTACACCGCCGGGCCGTCGCGCCGGATCTTCTCGGCGCCGTGGAGGCGGATCTTCACGCCGGCGGCGACGCAGAGGCCGCGCGCCCAAGTGTGCATCGCCCACTGGTAGACGCCGCGCGGCGAGTCGGGCACGCGGAAGAGCGCGGCGAGCAGGACGAGCAGCCCCAGCGGGGGCGTCAGGACGAGGATCGCGAGGGCAACGAGGATCGCACGCATCAGCCCGAAAAGTGATCGTGTCCCGCCCGCGACGCAACGGAACCGTCCACGCCGATCACCTCCACCGAAGGCGCCGCACTCCCCGGGAGCTCGCGCGCGCGGCCGATCAGCGTCAGCGCCACACCGTGCTCGGCGGCGAACTTCACGGTGTCGAGCGAGCGCCCGGCGACGACGAGCTCGTACTCCTCCCCGCTCCGCAGCGCGCTTTCGCGTGCGACGTCGGCCGCGACGGGCACGCGCGACGCGTCGAGCTCGATGCGCACCCCGCTCGCCGCCGCGAGGTGCGCGAGCTCGGCGAGGAGCCCGTCGGAGACGTCGATGGCCGCCGTTGCGCCGTGCGCGGCGAGCCAGCGAGCCTCGGCGATGCGCGGCGTCGGACGCGCGAAGCGCTCGCGCTGCGTGGGGAGGGGGGCGGCTCCACGCAGCAGCGCGTCGAGCGCGGCGCCGCTCGCGCCGAGCTCCCCGGTGAGGTAGAGCTGGTCGCCCGGACGCACCGCCGAGCGCGGGAGCGGCCGCGCGACGGCGCCGAGCACGGTGATGGTGAGCGAGAGCTTCGCGCCGCGCGTGATGTTCCCGCCGACGATCGGAGTGCGATAGCGCTCCGCCGCCTCGCCGATGCCGTCGGTGAGCTCGTGCAGCGCGCCACGCCAGTCGTCGGGGACGGCGAGCGCGCTCACGAGGCCGAGCGGCGCCGCGCCGATCGCGGCGAGGTCGCTCAGCGCGGCGACGGTCGCGCGGTAGCCGATCTCGCGCGGCGTCAGCCAGCCGCGGCGAAAGTGGACGTCCTCCACCGAGCTGTCCGTGCTCACGGCGAGCTGCTCACCGGGGGGGACGTCGATCAGCGCGGCGTCGTCGCCGATCCCCCGCGCGCGCGGGCCCCAGCGGCGCAGCATCTCGCGGATGGCGTCGAACTCCGCCCCCGGGCCTAACGGCGTGTCGCGGAGCGTCATCGCGGAAGTCCGTCGGCGTCGCGGCGAACGCGGACGAGGCCGGCCGCGGTCCCGATCCACGCGACGCCGGCGCCGAGAACCAGCGCGTGCACCTCGTGCCCTCCCGCGGGCTCGGACGAAGGGTCCCCGGGCGCATCGAGCGAGACCGGGGCCGAGGCGCCCGAGGCGAGCACGGTCGCGACGACGCCGGTGGTGCCGCCGATCCAGAGCGTGCGCCCGTCGGCGGCAAGCGCGGTGATGCGCCCGACGCCCGCGAGCGGTATGGCGAGCCGCCTAACGGTTCCGCTGCCGACGACCGCGACCTCGCTCGCGCTCGCCGCGGCGACGCCGTCGGCAACGAGGGCGAGCGCGACGATCTCGCTGCTCGCGGGGAATGGCCGCTCGACGCGCGCCACGTGTCCGCCGACGAGGACCACGAGTCCGTCGCGCGTGCCCGCCCACGTCGTGTCGCCCGCCGACGCGACCGCGTTCACCGGGGGAAGCTGCTCGCTGCGCCGGAGCTCGCGTGGCGCCCCTCCCTCATCGGGCCATGGGATGACCGTCACCGATGACTGCGTCCCGACGACGCAGCCGTCGCGCGAGACGGCGACCGCAGCCGCGGGAGTCGGCTCGACGTGGACCGTCGTCGCCGGGAGTGCGCCCGCGTCGTCGCGCGGCAGCTCGACCATCCCGGCGCCGTTCATCCCGGCGACGCAGAGCGAGCGGCCGCGCATCGCGATCGCGCGCACGTCGCCGACCTGCGCCGAGATCGCGGCCCAGCGCCAGCGCGCGAGGTCGTCGCTCCCCTCGGTGATCGCCGACTGCACCCCCGCGCCGAGCCGCGCCGGAACACCCTCGGCGATGACGACACCGTCCGCGGTGCGGGCGAGCGCGACCACGTACCCCGTCTGCAGCCCGAAGGGGAGCTGCTCGCTGCGGTGGAAGTCGGGGTCGACGTGGAAGACGCCGCCGCCGGCGGTGCCGAGCCAGACGTCGGAGGAGGTGGCGCCGCGCGCGGCGGCGAGGACGGGCCAGCTGCGCAGCGCGGCGTCGCGCGTCAGCAGCGGATCGTCGATCGCGCGGCGGACGGCGGGATCGCTCGCGTCCGCGGGGTCGGCGAGGCGCTCGCGGGGCGGGAGCTCCGCCGCGGAGATCGGCCGCGCGGAGCCGGCGGTGCTCACCTCCCACCACTGGTCGGCGAGGACGTAGGCGTTCGCGCCCCCGCGGTCGACGCGGATGGTGCGGGCCGCGCCGATGTACGGCGTGGCGAAGGTGGCGCGCATGCCCGCGTTCACGACGACGACGCGCCCCTCGCCGGCGACCCATGCCACGTCGCCGATGAGGTTCGTCGCGGCGAGGGTGCGCGAGCCCGGCGCGAGGGCGCGCGGTGCCTCGAGGGAGATGGGCGGCGTCCAGCTCCGGCGCAGGCGATCGTAGATCGCGACCCCGCCGTCGCCGACGAGGAACGCGCGGTTGCTGGCGACGGCGAGGGCGCGCACGACGGAGAAGGCGCCGACTCGCACCACCGCCTCGCGGGCGGGGATCGCCGGCTGGGCGGGCGCGCCGGACGCGTTAGGCACCGCGGCCGCGCAGGCGGCGAGGGCGAGCGCCGCGGAGCAGCCGCCGAGCCACGCCGCGGGGCGCGGCGTCATCCCAGGTCGCCGGCGCCGGCGAGCTGCGCGCAGAGATCGCCGTCGAGCGGCTCGGGCCAGCGCTCCCAGACGTCGGCGATCGCATGCTCGATGTCGCCGAGGGTGATGCCGCGGACCGTGTGGCGCATCCCGCGCGCGAGCTCGGCGGCGCGCCCGTGCGCCCACGCCGCGCAGGCGGCGGCCGCCTGCGGATCGTCCTCGATCTGCGCGAGCATCGTCGCGGCCACGCCGGCGAGGAGGTCGCCGCTCCCGGCGACGGCGAGCGCCGCGTTCCCGGTCGCGGTGACGAGCCGGCTTCCGTCGGGCGCGGTGACGACCGTCGGCGTTCCCTTCGTGATCACCGTGGCCCCGGTCGACCGGGCGACGTCGGTGGCGGCCTCGAAGCGGCGGACGAGGACCTCGCTCGTCGACGCACCGATGAGCGTCGCGAGCTCCGCGGGGTGCGGGGTGAGGATCGCCGGGCGCCCGCCGAGCAGGGTGCCTAACGCCCCGAGATCGTCGCGGAAGGCGGTGATCGACTCGGCGTCGAGCACGACGGGAAGCTTCGACGCGCGCAGCATCCGCTCGACGAGATCGCGCCGGCCGTCGCCGAGGCCGGGACCGATCACCATCACGTTCCCCCATTCGGCGATCGACTTCGCCGTGCTCTCGTCGGCCGGCCAGTCGAAGGCGCTCGCTTCCGGGATCGAGGCCTGCGTCGGGGCGAGGCTGTCGCGCTGTACGCAGAGGCGGACCATGCCGATCCCGGCGCGGAAGCCGCCGCGCGCGGTGAGGATCGCCGCGCCCGCCATCCCGCGCTGGCCGCCGACGACGACGAACTTCTTCCGGATCCCCTTGTGCGCGACGGCGCTGAGCGTCGGGACGGTCTCGCGCACGAAGCGGCCATCGACGAGTCGAGGCAGCGCCGAGGTGCGCGGCGCCTGGATGCCGATGTCGAGGACCTCGATCGCCCCCGAATGATCGCGCGCGATGAGGACGCCGCGCTTGATCGTGGCGAAGCAGAGGGTGAGATCGGCGTGCACGGCTCCCTCGGCGCCGCCGGTGGTCGCGTCGAGGCCGCTCGGCACGTCGAGCGAGACGACGCGCGCTCCGCGCGCGCGCGCGGACTCGATCTCGGCGATCGCGCGAGCGACGGCGTTGCGCGGCGCCCCGCGGCTCCCCGTGCCGAGCAGCCCGTCGACGACGATCGCCTCGTCGCCGCGCGGCTCGTCGGCGCGGAGCTCGCGCTTCCCTTCCTCGCGCGCGGCGGCGGCGTCCGCGCCTAACGGCCGGTCGGTCTCGTGGACGCGGACGGTGAAGCCGCGGCGGGAGAGCTCGCGCGCGACGATCCAGGCGTCGCCGCCGTTGTTCCCGCTCCCGGCGTAGACCGCGACGCCGTTGCGCGCGAGCGCGCCGAAGTGGAAGGCGATGCGCTTCGCGGCGGCGGTGCCGGCGCGGCGCATGAGCTCGCGCCCCGGCGTCCCGGCGGCGATGGCGGCAGCGTCGAGGGCCGCGCTCTCGGCGGCCCCCGTCACGCGAATCAGCCCCTCGCGTCCCTTGCGCCCTGGATCTCTCACTCGACTCCGAGGAGGACGCCCGCGTAGCCGACGACGTGCTCGACGTCGCCGTTCGTCGATCGTCCGGTATGGTTCGGCGCGAGGACGCCGGGTGCGCGGCGCGTCGGGACCGCGGCCGACGTGGGGGCGGGGGCGGGGGCGGTCATTCCGCGCGCGTTAGGCGCGTCCGCATCGCGCGGCTACTTGTGCGAGGGGCCGATGGCGCGCCCGAAGCCGATCTCACCGTTGTCGATGCGCACGTTGAACCCGCAGTCCGGATTGCTGCAGACCCAGGCCTTGTAGGTGATCGGCGCGCCGTCGCGGCCGTAGTCGCTGAGCGGGAGCAGCGTGCCCTTCTCGCACTTCCTGCACTCGGGCAGGTGAAGCATCGCGTCCATGACCGTCCTCCCCCTTCCCCGTCCTCCACCCTCGCCGCGCGGGCGCGCGACCGGCTCGCTCAGGCGCGCTGCACGTTCGACCAGGGGTACTCGCGCTCGAAGGCGTCCTCGAAGTCGAAGACGTCGGCGAAGTCGTCGCGCGAGTCGTTCGGCTGGCTGAGCAGGAGCCCGGTATCGACGAGCGTGAAGACGATGTCCCCGATGTCGGCGGTGCTGCGGACACCCCAGTGTTCCAGCACGAGCCGCGCCATCACACCATAGCGGTCGAGGGCGAGCGCGCGGCAGCCTTCGGCGAGCTCGCGTCCGGAGATGTGACGCCGCTCCTGGAGCCTTGCCTGGCAATACTCGAGCGCCCCGAGCACGAAGAGATACGCGTGCTCGTGGAACCGCGGCTCGCGCAGCCGGATACGGTCCATGATGCCGTCACGAAAAGCCAACTCGGACACTGCTGCTCTGCTCTCTGCTGCTGGTGAGCGGGAACGTCCCCGAACGTCGGGGAAATATCGACCCGGGGCCGGGCCCCGTCCAGAGGAGTATCGGCAGAAGCCCGCGAAAGCGAAGCGGCGACGATCACCACGGTCCCTGCACCGCTCGGCCCCGCATGCAAGACACGAAGGTCACGAAGCAGCACGGAGGCGGCTCGGGTCAGCCTTCGTCTCCTTCGTGACCTTCGTGTTTCAGAACAGAGCGGCGGATCACGGCCGCAAGAGGGCAGGCTCGCGTTCGCTCGATCAGCTCCCCCGCCCGTACAAGGGGAACGCCCCCGCGAGCTTTTTCACGTCGGCGTGGATCGCCGCGAGAGAGGACTCGTCCTCGGGGCCCGTGAGGACGCGGTCGATCAGCGCGGCGATCTGCTGCATCTCGCCGGTGCGCATCCCGCGCGTCGTCACGGCCGGGGTGCCGATGCGGATGCCGCTCGTCACGAAGGGCGACTGCGTCTCCTTCGGCACGGTGTTCTTGTTGACGGTGATCCCCGCGCGGTCGAGCGCCTTCTCGGCGACCTTCCCCGTCAGGTTGCGGTTGCGGAGGTCGACGAGCATGAGGTGATTGTCGGTGCCGCCGGAGACCAC
>DASVXU010000070.1:0-9891 GCA_036392515.1 Gemmatimonadaceae bacterium
ACACCGACCGCCTCGCGGAGCTCGTCTGCTCGAACACCTTCAAGAGCACCGAGACCTCGAACGCGCACGGGCTGCTCAAGGCGGAGATGCGCCTCCTCGGCTCGGTCGTCCTCCGCGCGGCGGACGAGGCGCGCGTCGCCGCCGGGAGCGCGCTCGCGGTGGACCGCGACGTCTTCTCGGCGCGCGTGCACGAATGGGTGACCTCGCACGAACGCATCCGCGTCGTGCGCGAGGAGGTGACCGAGCTCCCCGACGTCGGGATCGTCGCGACGGGGCCCCTCACCTCCGACGCGCTGGCCGAGGCGATCCGCGCGCGGCTTGGCGTGGAGGGACTGGCGTTCTACGACGCGATCGCGCCGATCGTCAGCCGCGAGTCGATCGACGACGCGATCGTCTTCCGCGCTTCGCGCTACGGGAAGGAGACGATGGAGGGCGCGGGTGAGGAGGGGGCGTACCTCAACTGCCCCTTCACCCGCGAGGAGTACGAGGCCTTCCTCGACGCGTTAGGCACCGCCGACCAGTTCACCGCGCACGAGTTCGACAAGGTGCCGTACTTCGAGGGGTGCATGCCCGTCGAGGAGATGGCACGCCGCGGGCGCGAGACGCTGCGCTTCGGGCCGATGAAGCCCGTCGGCCTGCGCGATCCGCGCACGGGGCGCGAGGCACACGCCGTCGCGCAGCTCCGCATGGAGGACCGCGCGGGGAACATGTGGAACCTCGTCGGCTTCCAGACGCGGCTCCGCATCCCGGAGCAGCAGCGCGTCTTCCGGATGATCCCCGGGCTCGCCAACGCCGAGTTCCTGCGGTTCGGGTCGATCCATCGGAACTCGTACCTCAACTCGCCCGGCGCGCTGGCGCCGCACCTCGCGCTCCCCGACCACCCGACGACGCTCTTCGCGGGACAGGTCACCGGCGTCGAGGGGTACACCGAGAGCACGGCGACGGGGATCATGGCGGCGATCAACCTCTCGCGTCTGCTCGCCGGCGAGGAACCGGTGCTTCCTCCGACGACGACGATGCTCGGCGCGCTCTATCGGTATCTGCGCGAGGCCGACCCGCGGCACTTCCAGCCGATGAACGCGAACTTCGGGCTGATGGACGAGCTGACGGAGCGCGTGCGCGACAAGCGGCTCAAGCGCGAGAAGCTCGCCGAGCGAGCGTTAGGCGAGATGGAGCGCTGGCGCGACACCGCGCTCGCGCCGGGCGTCGCGACGCGATGAGTCCCGCGCGGAAGCGCGCCGCTCCTCCCCCGACACCAGCCGCGGCGCCGGCCGCGAGCGGCGGCGAAGTCGCCGAGTTCCTCACGCACCTCGAGAAGGAGCGCGACGTCTCGCCGAACACGGTGAAGGCCTACCGCCGCGATCTCGACGAGCTCGTGACGTTCCTCGGGCGCTACTACGGCGCGGGCGACTGGAGCTGGCAGGGTGTGGATCGCCTCGCGCTGCGCGGTTACATGGCGCACCTGCAGCGCCGCGGGCTGGGGAAGCGCTCGATCGCGCGCGCGCTGTCCGCCGCGCGCAGCTTCTTCCGCTTCCTGCACCGCAACGAGATCGTCGAGGCGAACCCCGCGCGCGCCGCGAGCTCGCCGAAGCTCGAGAAGCATCTGCCCGGCTACCTCGATCGCTCCCAGGCGGGGAAGCTCTTCGAGCTCGCGCTGGCCCGCGCGATGGAAGGGAATCACAACGACGTCCGCGACGCCGCGATCCTCGAGCTCTTCTACTCGACTGGGATGCGCCTCTCGGAGCTGCGCGGCCTGAGCCGTCAGGACGTCGATCTCGTCTCGCAGCAGGCGAAGGTGCGCGGGAAGGGCCGCAAGGAGCGCATCATCCCGATCGGCGACGCGGCGACGCTCGCGCTCCGCAACTACGAGGCGAAGCGTGACGAGCTCGTTCGCGCGGTCGGCCCGAAGGCGGATCGCACCGCGTTCTTCCTCGCGCGCACGGGGAAGCGGCTCGGCGTGCGGGCGATCCAGCTCGCGGTGCAGAAGTACCTCGACGCGGTGGACGAGGACGCCGGGCTCAGCACGCACTCGCTCCGCCACAGCTTCGCCACGCACCTCCTCGACGCGGGCGCCGACCTCCGCGCCGTCCAGGAGCTCCTCGGCCACGCCTCGATCGGCACGACGCAGATCTACACGCACACGAGCGTCGAGAGACTCAAGCAGGTCTATCGGGCGGCGCACCCCAGAGCCTAGGGCCCGGGGGTCTGGGGTCGGCCGTCGGCGCCCACCCCCGACCCCCGACCCCCGACGGCGGCACCCCCGGGCACGCCCCTCGCAATACGAGCAGGCATGCGCATCGAGTACCTCCCGATCATCCTCGGGATCGTCGTCGGTCTGCTCGGCGTCGGGCTGCTCGCGGACGCCTGGCTGCCGGACCGCGATCAGGAGATGCACGTCCGCGAGCGGCGGCGCCGGCTGCGCGCCGAGCGGAGCCGGGGAGGGGAGGCGGCCGTCGGGCTGGCGATCGTGGTGCTCGGCGTCGCGCTGATCGGCCGCGACCAGTGGAACTGGACGCCATGGATCGTCGGCCTCGCCGTCGCGCTCCTCGCCCTCGGCGGGATCCTGAATCGCCGCTACTTCCGCCAGGAGCTCGACTTCCGCGCCGCCGCCCGCCGCGACCCGAATACCGCCGTCAAGCCCGGGATGCCGGAGCAGACGCCGACGAACGAGCGGATTCGCCTCCGCTGAACGGCGGGCCCCTGCTTTAGTATTCAGCATGCCCGAATCGAACCACGGAAGTCTCCCTCGCGTCCGCGCCACCACCATTCTCGCCGTGCGACGGAACGGCCGCGTCGCGCTCGGCGGCGACGGGCAGGTGACCGTCGGCGAGACGGTGATGAAGTCCAACGCCACCAAGGTCCGGCTGATGCGCGGCGGGAAGATCGCCGCGGGGTTCGCCGGCGCGGCGGCGGACGCGATGACGCTCTTCGAGAAGTTCGAGGAGAAGCTCGAGCGCTACTCCGGAAATCTCCCGCGCGCCGCGGTGGAGCTGGCGAAGGACTGGCGCAGCGACCGCGTCCTGCGCCGGCTCGAGGCGCTGCTCGCCGTCGTCGACCGCGAGCACGGGCTGATCATCTCCGGCACCGGCGACATCATCGAGCCGGACGACGGGATCCTCGCGATCGGGAGCGGGGGCTCGTACGCGCTCGCCGCGGCGCGCGCCCTCGTCGCGAACACCGATCTCGCGCCGGTGGACGTCGTGAAGCGCGCGCTCACCATCGCCGGCGAGATCTGCGTCTACACGAACACCAACATCACCGTGCTCGAGCCGTCCTGAGCGCGGAGAACGTCAGGCAGATGCCCTCACCCCGTACGCAGCAGACCCTCGCCCGCCTCGCCGACCTCACCCCCCGGCAGATCGTCGCCGAGCTCGATCGCTACATCGTCGGGCAGGGTGACGCGAAGAAGGCGGTCGCGATCGCGCTCCGCAATCGCTGGCGCCGCCAGCGCGCGCCGGACGAGATCCGCGAGGAGATCTCCCCGAACAACATCATCCTCATCGGTCCCACCGGCGTCGGGAAGACCGAGATCGCGCGCCGCCTCGCCAAGCTCGCCGGCGCCCCGTTCATCAAGGTCGAGGCGTCGAAGTTCACCGAGGTCGGCTACGTCGGCCGCGACGTCGAGTCGATGGTGCGCGACCTCGTCGAGAGCGCGATCGACATGGTGCGCACCGAGCGCGAGGGCGAGGTCGAGGACCTCGCCGAGGAGAAGGTGACCGAGCGGCTGCTCGACCTTCTCCTCCCGCTCTCGGCGGCGGGCGCGCAGCAGACGCCCGCGCCCGAGCCGGCGTCGGCGGGGGTCGCGCAGGGTCCCGGCGCGGCGGGCGACGGTGGAGTCTTCGTCGTCTCCGCCTCCGGCTCCGTGACGCACGAGCGCACCGCCGAACAGGAGCGTCACGCGCGCACGCGCGCGAAGCTGAAGCAGCTCCTCCTCGACGGTCAGCTCGAGCAGCGCGAGGTGGAGGTCGAGGTGACCCCCAACGCGCCGATGCTCGACATGATGATGCCGCAGGGCGCGCCGGAGGGGATGGAGAACTTCACGCAGATGCTGCAGGACATGATGCCGAAGCGCACGAAGAAGCGCACGGTGAAGGTGTCCGAGGCGCGGCGCATCCTCCTCGACCAGGAGTTCGACAAGCTGATCGACGTCGAGGACGTCACCGCCGACGCGCTGGAGCGCGTCGAGACGTTAGGCATCATCTTCCTCGACGAGATCGACAAGATCGCCGGCGAGCGCGGGCAGGCGGGCGGCGCCGACGTCTCGCGCGAGGGCGTGCAGCGCGACCTGCTGCCGATCGTCGAGGGCTCGAACGTCCAGACGAAGTACGGGATGGTGAAGACGGACCACGTCCTGTTCGTCGCCGCCGGCGCGTTCCACGTGTCCAAGCCGAGCGATCTGATCCCCGAGCTGCAGGGCCGTTTCCCGATCCGCGTCGAGCTGAAGCCGCTCACCGAAGCGGACTTCGTGCGCATCATGACCGAGCCGGAGAACGCCCTCACGAAGCAGTACGCCGCCCTCGTCCAGGCCGAGGGGGCGTCGCTGACCTTCGCGCCCGACGGCATCGCCGAGATCGCGCGCGTCGCCGCGCAGGTGAACGACCGGATGGAGAACATCGGCGCGCGCCGCCTGCACACCGTGATGACGACGCTGCTCGAGGACGTCCTCTACGATCTCCCCGACGCGAGCACCGCGAAGGTCGAGGTCGACGCCGCGCGCGTGCGCGACCGGCTGAAGACGATCGTCGAGGACGAGGATCTTCGGAAGTATATCCTTTGACTTCGACGCTGCGACGAGGGACGTGAAAGGACCCGATGAGAGACGAGGGACGAGGGAACGCTGGCTTGGCGCTTTCTCGTCTCTCGTTTCAGCATCGGGTCCTCTCACGTCCCTCGTCGAAGTGCTGAACCCCGGCCGTTACTGCACCGCGACCGTCTTCACGTCCGCCGGAAGCGACGTCCCGGCGGTGACGTAACCGATCGCGCCCGGGTGGGAACGGACGTATTCGACCACCTCCGCGTCGTTCTTTCGCTCGAGCGGCGGCACGGCGCGGCCGGAGAAGATCTGCTGCTGCCAGAAAGCGACCATCGCCTGCACCGGCTTCCCGTGAACGCGCTGGGTGAACTCGGCACGCGCCGGAGCGTCGGACGGAAGCTCCACCGGCTGGATCGCGCTGCCATCCGACCAGCGCGTGACGTCTTTTCGGAAGATTCGCGACACTTCCTTCGTCGGAAGCGTCTGCGTCGGGTTCGCGGCGTTGACGACGACCACGAAGCGCGAGCTCTGAGCCGCCGCGGGACGGCCGAGCGAAACGGCCGCGGCGGCGAGCAGCACGAGGAGTCTGGAACGCATGATGAGTCTCCTCAGAAGGCGACGGCGACCGCGGCCGTCAGCTCGGTGTAGTCGACGCCCTTGAAGCGCGTGTTCGCGGGCAGGGAGTGGTACTTGTCGACCTGGAATTTCAGGTAGAGACCGCCGTCCATGCGCAGGTTCACGCCGGGCGAGACGATCCGCACTTCGTCGTTCGCGAGCTTGCGGCTCGGATCGAAGTGTTGAAGCTCCACGTACGGGCGATAGCGGTCGAGGAGCATGACGGATGCGACGGCGTACCAGCCTTCCATGTCGGTTCCCGGTGCCGATGACGGTGTGACGTTGCCGCGCGCCCACTCGCCCTGCACGAGCACGGGGCCGGGACTCAGCTCCAGCGACTGCACGTACGACGACTGGCGCGTGCGCCGCCCGGTGTCCTTCCCGGTGGCGTCGAACTCCGTGAGCTGGTCATGGTAGTAGCTCGTGCCGAGCATGACCCACGACGCGGGGTGCACGCGGAAACGCGCGGTCAGCGACTTCGCGCGGTTGTCGTCCTCCTCGAAGGGATCCTTCTTCCCGGTCGTCTCGCCGTTCACGACGAGCACCGTGTAGTCGGCGTCCACGCCGCCGAGGCCCCCGCTGCCGAGCGCCTCGAGCCCGGCGCCGGAGCGCGGCTGGAAACGGCGGACTCCGCCGAGCTTCTCCGTCTTGTAGACCGCGAACGGCTCCTTGTAGAGGAATATCGCCGGCTTCGCCGTGTGGATCTCGTTGTAGATGCCGAAGGGAAGGAGGATCTTCCCGGCGCGAAGCCGCAGCGCATCGCGGACGGTGTATTCGGCGAAGGCATGGCTGATCGCGGCGTTGCCGCGACTGTCCTCCGTCGCGACACCGTGCTCCCATCGCATGTCCGCGTTCACGCGCAACCTGTCGGTCGGGATGATGTTGAAGACGAGGTCGAACTCCTGCGCGTCGAAGGAGGCGTTCCCGTCACCCCGTCCCGCCTTGGACGGCATGTACTCGAACTCGAAGTTCGAGTAGCCGTTGAGCCGGATCTTGTCTGAGAGGTCTATCTGCTGCGCGCGGACGGGGATCGTCCACGCGGCGGTCGCGAGGAGCGCGGCCGTCAGGAGTGGTTTGCGCATCGTGTCACCGTCGTCGGTGTGTCTGAAGTGTGATGTCGCGGAAACAAAGAAGGCACTCGCTCCCCCACGACGAGTGGTGGCGCGAATGCCAGGAGTTGCCGGTGCTGCGCGTGACGTTCCTCTGTTCACCTTCGGCAACCGGACGATCTCCCTGGGGAGACTCCTGGCTTTGCGGCCCCGCCTCGCGACGGGTGTGCTCTTATCGGGTGCTGCTGTCCAGCGGTGCTGCCGACGGCCCCAATGGCGAGTTCCATGCCTCCCACCGGGGCAGAGGCATCTCCTTCTCGGTCAACAGCTTCTTGACGGGCGTCAGCTTTCTCGACGGCTGTCGCCATCGCAGGACGCGAAAAATCGTGCGTGTTTCCGCTCCCGGCGCACACCCACGCACGCGACCGTTCGGCTACCAGCTACCGACGGCACCCCTTAGCTTCCGCCCGTCCTTCCTAACACGTCCGAGGAACCATGCCCGACCGCCAGCACCGCGACTTTCTCGCGATCCCCGACTTCTCCCGCAAGGAGCTCGAGTCCCTCTTCGAGCTCGCCGACCGGATGAGCAGGGGGAAGTACGACAGGAAGCCCCTCGCCGGAAAATCGCTGGCGATGATCTTCATGAAGTCGTCGACGCGCACTCGCGTCTCCTTCGAGGTCGGCGCGTGGCAGCTCGGCGGGCACGCGCTCTTCCTCTCGCCGCGCGATGTGCAGCTCGGCCGCGGCGAGCCGATCAAGGACACCGCGCGCGTCCTCTCTCGCTACGTCGATGGGATCATGATCCGCACCTTCGCGCACGCGGAGGTCGAGGAGCTCGCGCAGTACGCCGACGTCCCGATCATCAACGGGCTCACGGACCTGCTGCACCCCTGCCAGATCCTCGCCGACCTGCTCACCGTGAAGCAGCAGTTAGGCGGCTGGGAGGGGAAGAAGATCGCGTGGATCGGCGACGGCAACAACATGGCGAACTCCTGGATCAACGCCGCCTACCGGCTCGGCTTCGAGCTGACGCTGGCGTGCCCCGAGGGCTACGATCCGGACGCGACGATCCTGAAGCGCGCGCAGAAGGAAGCGAAGGTCACCGTCGTGCGGGACCCGAAGGAAGCCGCCGACGGCGCCGACGTCGTCAACACGGACGTCTGGGCGTCGATGGGGCAGGAGGAGGAGCAAAAAATCCGCGAGAAGGCCTTCGCCGGCTACCAGGTGGACGATGCGCTCATGAAGCGCGCGTCGAAGAAGGCGATCTTCCTCCACTGTCTCCCCGCGCATCGCGGCGAGGAGGTCACGGAGAGCGTGATCGAGGGATCGCAGAGCCGCGTCTGGGACGAGGCCGAGAATCGCCTGCACGTCCAGAAGGCGATCATGGCGGTGCTGATGGGAGGGGAGAAGCTCTGATGTCTTTCCCGCTCGAGGGCGCCCCAGCCCCCGACTTCACCGCGCTCACCGACACCGGTGAGCCGCTGAAGCTCTCGTCCCTCCGCGGCCGCGTCGTCGTCCTCTTCTTCTATCCCAAGGACGATACCCCTGGCTGAACCGTCGAGGCGTCCGGGTTCCGCGACGCCCTCCCTCGGTTCGAGGGACTCGATGCGGTCGTCATCGGCGTCAGCGCCGACGACGCGAGCGCGCACTGTCGCTTCAAGGAGAAGTACGGCCTTCCCTATACGCTGATCGCCGACACCGACCACAAGGTCGCCGAGGCCTACGGCGTCTGGGCGGAGAAGACCCTCTTCGGCCACAAGTACTGGGGGATCCTCCGCACGACCTTCGTCATCGGGCCCGACGGACGCGTCGCGAAGGTGTTCGAGAAGGTGAAGCCCGAGGGCCACGCCGACGAGGTCGCGAAAGCGGTGTCCGAGATCGCCGATTGAGCGGGCCGGGGCACACGTCGTGCTAAACGGTGGAGCGCGCCGACTGACGGCGCCTCCACCGTTTTCAACTCGCAGGAGCGACGATGGCCCAGAATCCCGACCGCGCCAACCGCGACGACGACGTCCCGACCGAGAAGAAGCTCGACGATCTCTACAAGCTCATCGACGGGATCGAGGTCGCGATGCTCACCACGCGCCGCGCCGACGGACAGCTAGTCTCGCGCGCGATGCAGACGCAGCGCCGCACCGCGGGCACCGACCTCTGGTTCGTGACCAACTGGTTCGAGGGGAAGCTCGACGAGATCGCCCAGGATCCGCACGTCAACGTCAGCTACTACAAGGACCGCACGCGCGACTGGGTCTCGGTCTCCGGCAAGGCGATCATCAGCCGCGACCGCGACCTGATCCAGGGCCTCTACAAGCCCGATTGGAAGGCCTGGTTCCCCGAGGAAGAGGGCAACCCGCGCCGCGACGGCGGCCCGAACGACGACCGCATCGCCCTCATCCTCGTCGAGGCGCAGCTGGTGACCTACTCGAAGACGAACAAGCCGCTTCCAGCCGTGCTCTTCGAGGTGGTGAAGGGGATGGTCACCGGCTCGGCGCCGAAGGTCGCCGACGTTCGCACGATCACCGAGTCCGAGATCCGCACCGCGGCCATCCGCGAGCAACAGAAGGGCAGCGAGGCGCGATAGCGCGCATACGGCGAGCATAGCCGCTCACTGCGTTCGAGAGCCGTCGGGTTGGCGCTGCCAGCTCGGCGGCTTCGTCCTTTCCGACTGGAAGCAGGTCGGCCAATCCGTCATATTCCGGGTCCTTCCACCACTGACTGACGCGATGGCCTCCGACTCGACCGCGACCCTCAAGCGCACCGCGCTTCACTCGATCCATACCGCGCTCGGCGCCAAGCTCGTCCCCTTCGCCGGCTTCGAGATGCCGGTCCAGTACCCGACCGGGATCACCGCCGAGCACAACGCCGTGCGCACGGGCGCGGGGCTGTTCGACGTCAGCCATATGGGCGAGTTCATCGTGCGCGGGCCGCAGGCGGTGGACTTCGTCAGCTACGTGACGACGAACGACGTCGCGAAGCTCGCCGTCGGCCAGGTCCACTACTCGACGATCCTCAACGAGCGCGGCACGATCGAGGACGACTGCCTCGTCTACCGCTTCGCCGACCACCTGATGATGGTCGTGAACGCGTCGAACATCCGGAAGGACTTCGACCACATCGCGAAGTACCTCCCGCGCTTCGACGCCACCCTCGAGGACGTGAGCGACGACGTCGCCCTCCTCGCGCTCCAGGGGCCGAAGGCGCAGGAGATCCTCGCCCGGCACACGAAGCTCGACCTCGAGGCGATCAGGTACTACCACTTCGCCGTCGGCACCGTCGCCGGCGTCCCCGACGTCATCGTCTCGCGCACCGGCTACACCGGGGAGGACGGCTTCGAGCTGTACTTCGATCCGGCGCGCGCCGAGCATCTCTGGCAGGAGCTCCTCGCCAAGGGCGACGTCACCCCCGCGGGGCTCGGCTGCCGTGACTCGCTGCGCCTCGAGATGGGGATGGCGCTCTACGGCAACGACATCGACG
>DASVXU010000071.1:0-2525 GCA_036392515.1 Gemmatimonadaceae bacterium
GTTGTCCTTGTCGACGACGATGCGCTTCGCGCGGCCGAGGTCCGTGATGACGGCGTTCTCGAGCTTGAAGCCCACTTCCTCGCTGATGACCTGACCGTTGGTCAGGATCGCGATGTCCTGCAGCATCGCCTTGCGGCGATCGCCGAAGCCCGGCGCCTTGACCGCGGCGACGCGGAGCGTGCCACGGAGCTTGTTGACGACGAGCGTCGCCATCGCCTCGCCCTCGATGTCCTCGGCGATGATGAGGAGCGGGCGGCCCTGCTGCGCGACCTTCTCGAGGACCGGGAGCAGGTCCTTCATCGAGGAGATCTTCTTGTCGTGGATGAGGATGAGCGCGTCCTCGAGGACAGCCTCCATCTTCTCCGGGTCGGTCACGAAGTACGGCGAGACGTAGCCGCGGTCGAACTGCATGCCCTCGACCGTCTTCAGCTCCGTCTCGAGGCCCTTCGCCTCCTCGACGGTGATCACGCCGTCCTTGCCGACCTTGTCCATCGCCTCGGCGATGAGCTCACCGATCTCCTTGTCGTTGTTCGCGGAGATGGTGCCGACCTGGGCGATCTCGGTCTTCCCCTTGGTGGGGACGCTGATCTTCTTGAGCTCCTCGACGATCGCGGCGACCGCCTTCGTGATGCCGCGCTGGATCGCCATCGGGTTGGCGCCGGCGGTGACGTTCTTGAGCCCCTCGCGGAAGATCGCCTGCGCGAGGACGGTCGCGGTGGTGGTGCCGTCGCCGGCGTTGTCGCTCGTGCGGGTCGCGACTTCCTTCACCATCTGCGCGCCCATGTTCTCGAGCGGATCCGAGAGCTCGACTTCCTTGGCGACGGTGACGCCGTCCTTGGTGACGGTCGGCGCGCCGAACTTCTTGTCGATGACGACGTTCCGCCCCTTGGGGCCGAGGGTGACCTTCACCGCCTCGGCGAGCTTGTCGACACCGCGCTTGAGAGCCGCGCGCGCATCGACGTTGAAGTGCAGTTCCTTGCTGGCCATGAGTAGGACTCCGGTTTGGAGACTGAGATCAGGGTTCTGGGGTCGGGGGTCCGGGGTCGGGGGTCAGCAACTGCCGACCCCTGATCGCCGACCCCCGGAGGCTGCAGTTAGCCGACGACGGCGAGGACGTCGGACTCGCGGAGGATGAGGACCTGCTCGCCCTCGAGCGTGACCTCGGTGCCGCTGTATTTCCCGTAGAGCACCTTGTCGCCGACCTTGAGGTCCATCGGCACGCGCTTGCCTTCCTCGAACCGGCCGGGGCCGACGGCGATGATCTCGCCCTGCTGCGGCTTCTCCTTGGCGGTGTCGGGGATGTAGAGCCCACCGCGCATCTGCTCGGCTTCCTCGAGCGCCTTCACGACGACGCGGTCGGCCAGGGGGCTGATCTTCGTAGCCGTCTTGTTGGCCATGCGTCCCTCCTCGGGATGTATAGGGTCAGTGGAACAGCAAGAGACGATACTTAGCACTCGCTGGACTGGAGTGCTAACAGGGCGGAACTTATCGCGACCCAACGGGAGGGTCAAGTGGGGGACCGCCCGCACGATCGAGGCCGCAAACAATTGTGGAATTTGTACTTACGAGCTCGGCCGCGAGAGATGCTCGTGCGCCAGGCGGATCCCCTGCAGCGTCAGCGACGGCTCGACCCGATCGAAGCTGCGACACAGGGGACGGAATTGCTCCGCGAGCCCGCCGGTCGCGACGCAGATCGGGCGCGCCCCACCGGGCCACTCGGCGCGGATCCGCGCGACGATCCCGTCGATCGCGTCCGCGGCGCCGAAGATCACGCCGGCGCGGATGCATTCCTCGGTGCGCGTGCCGATCGTGCGCTTCGGCGCGACGAGATCGGTCGCCGGGAGCTTCGACGTGCGGCGGATGAGCGTGTCCGCCGAGGTACGCACGCCCGGCATGATCACCCCGCCGAGGAAGACGCCGGCGGCGGTGATGCAGTCGAAGGTCGTCGCCGTGCCCAGATCGACGACGATCGCATCCTCGCGATAGAGACGGCTCGCGGCGAGGGTGTTGACGATGCGGTCCGCACCCACCGTGCGCGGCTCGTCCACCTGCAGCGTGATGGGAAGCGCGGAGCCGCCATCGATCACGGTCACGGACGCGCCGAGCCAGCGCGCGCAGGCATCGGAGAGCGGCCCGGTGACCGCGGGAACGACGGAGGCGATCGCCGCGCCGCGCAGCCCCGAGCGATCGACGTTCACGGACTCGAGCAGCGCGCGCAGCATCAGGCCGACCTCGTCGTCGGTGCGCGCGGCGTTCGTCGTGATGCGCCAGCTCGCGCGCAGCTCGGCTCCGTCGAAGAGGCCGATGGTGGTCTCGGTGTTTCCGACGTCGAAGGCGAGAATCACGCTTCCTCCGTGAAGACGAGAGATCCGGCGCGGAAGGCGCCGACCGTGCCGTCGGCGGCGCGAACGAGCAGGGCGCCGTCGGGCGCGACGCCCTGGACGACGCCCGGCGACGGCTCGCGAACCGCCCGGCCGCGCGCGAGGTCGCGGCGTTCGAGCGCGGCGAGCTCGCCCTCGTCGAGG
>DASVXU010000072.1:0-6172 GCA_036392515.1 Gemmatimonadaceae bacterium
GCGCCTCGGGCAAAAAGGGCGAAGTCGCGGGACAAGTCGCGGGACATAGGGCGTTTTCGGGCCATTTCGGGTCTGCTACGGGGACGCGATTTGCTGGGCGAGGTTACCTAGAGTCACGCCCCGCATCGTTCTGAAAATCCGCGTGTCGGCGGTTCGATTCCGTCCCTGGCCACCTAGGACGAAGAGGAAAAAACAGAGGAGCGCCCGGGCTCGAGCCCGGGCGCTCCTCTGTTTTACAAAGATCGCGCCCGGAAGGCGGTCTGCTCCCGCCCTCGCAGCCGGTCCGATCTCCTAAACTTCTAGTTGACGCCCACGGGAACGCGCCGTATCATCAACTAGATATTCAGGAGATAGCGCATGCGCCTCGCGTTCTCCGATCGCGAGCTCGACGTGATGACCGTGCTCTGGCAACACGGTCCGTCCACCGCCGGCGAGGTGCGAGAGCAGCTCGCGGCGCGCGACGTCGATCTCGCGTACAACACCGTGCTCTCCGTCCTCCGCACACTCGAGGAGAAGGGACACGTCGGCCACGTGGTCGAGGGAAAGGCACATCGCTATCGGCCGCTCGTGGACCGCGCGCGCGCCGGGCAGCGCGCCGTGACGCGGATGCTCGACACGGTCTTCGGCGGGTCGGCGGAGCTCCTGCTCACGCATCTCGTCCGCGATCGCCGCGTCGACGCGGCGGAGCTGAAGCGACTCCGCAAGCTGCTCGATGATCGGCTGAAGAGCGGCAGGCCACGTCGATCACGAGGGGAGGACGAGCCATGATCGCCGCGTGGATGATCTACGCGACCGCCATCGCCATCCTCTGTGCGCTTGCGGCGCGCATCGCGGAGGGCGCAGTTCGCGCGATGGCGCGCCCGACGCGGTGGCTCTGGGCGAGCGCGATGATCCTCGCCGGCCTCGTGCCACTGGCGGCGAAGTCGAGCCGAGCATCGGACGACGCGGGAACGGCGGCGTGGGGGGCGACGGACATGGCCGCGAGCGTCGCGGACCCTCAGGCGAGCGTGAGGCGGAGGGAGAGGTCGCTGCCGTCGCTTCCACCGACGATTCGCATCCCGTCGTCGCTGTCGTCAGCAAGCCTCGACCGCCCTCTGCGCGCGCTCTGGATCAGCGGCAGCCTCGCGTGGCTCCTCGTGCTCGGCGCCTCCGCGCGTTCGGTGCGGCGTCGTGCCCGGCGATGGGCACCCGCGGTCGTCGAAGGCGTGCCAGTGCTCGTCTCGCATTCGGTCGGACCCGCGCTTCTCGGAATCTTCGCGCCGGAGATCGTGCTGCCCGCCTGGATGCTCGAGCTGCCGCGCGAGCAGCGCGCGCTCGCCATCGAGCACGAGCGACAGCACGCGCTCGCGCGCGATCCACTGCTGCTGCTCGCCGGCGCGCTCGTGCTGGCGGCGATGCCCTGGAATCTCGCGCTATGGTACGCGTGGCATCGGCTGCGTCTCGCCGTCGAGTCGGACTGTGACCAGCGCGTCCTGCGAGCGCGGCCGGGGACTCACGCGTACGGCTCGCTCATCCTCGAGGTGAGCGAACGCTCGCTGGCCGGCGCGGCGCCAGTCCTGGCGCTCGCGGAACCCACCAGCCACCTCGCTCGGAGGATCGAGCTCATGACCACCTCTCCGCGGCGCCCGACCTGGCTGCGCCTCACGACCACGTTCGTCGCGAGCGGCGTGTGTGTCGTGCTCGCGTGTCGCGCTCCGCAGCCCGTGTCGCCGGCGCCGGAGTCGCCGGCGGCGACGTTGCGCGAGCTGAACGAGATCCTCGCCTCGATGTCGAGCGGAAAATCAAACTCGACGTTGGATTCACTCACCCGTCTGCTGGCCGAAATCCAGTCCCCCATGCCGAGCGACACCATCGCTGACTCGACGCTCCGGAAAGCCGTGGACGCGCACTACCCACTGGAGCTGCGCAGGAGCATGGACGGACGCCCTCTGCTGTGGTTCGTAGCTGACGCACGCGATTCGGTGCTCGCCTCGGCGACGGGCCACGAAGGCCTGACGCGTACTCCGGCGGGAACGGAGCAACTCGAATGGGGGTCGGCGGAGCGGAAGTTCCCGGGGCTCGTCCCGCCGTCGATGGCCCCGGGTGGACTGCTCCTGTGGCGGCAGCTCGCGACGGGTCGGGATACCGTCGACGTCATCTGGATCCGGGTGGCCGGTGGAGCGCCCACTCGGTGAGCACCACGTCGCGCCGAATCGCGCGTCGCGCGTCGCGGATCACGGTCTGCTGCTGTCGTGGGCCGTTGGATGGAGTCGGTCCGGTAACGAGTGAGGCGCCGCTCATGCGGCGGGTTCGCTCTTGCGCGCAGGCGGCAGCATCTTGTATCATGCGGACCCGAACCCGATCTTCCCCGGCACGACAATGATCCTCGCGTCGCTCGTCCTCCTCTCGCTTCTCGCCCTCTCCGTCTCGCTTACGGAGCTTATTGGCGTGCGAGGGAGACTGGCGATGTAGCACCGACATCGACCGCGTCTCCTCCGCACGGGAGGGGACGCGCGCTTCTCGATACGCCGCGGCCCGTCCCACACCGGACGGGCCGCGGTCGCTTTTCCCCCTTCGAGAGGCGACATGCGATCGAACACGATCAAGCGCGGGATGGAGCGCGCGCCGCACCGCAGCCTGCTGCGCGCGACGGGCCAGGTGAAGGACGGTGAGTGGGACAAGCCGTTCATCGCCGTCTGCAACTCGTACGTCGACATCGTGCCCGGCCACGTGCATCTCCAGGCGTTCGGGAAGGCGGTGAAGGACGCGATCCGTGCCGCGGGGGGAATCCCGTTCGAGTTCAACACGATCGGCGTCGACGACGGGATCGTGATGGGGCACGATGGGATGCACTACTCCCTGCCCTCGCGCGAGCTGATCGCCGACTGCGTCGAGACGATGGTCCGCGCGCACTGCTTCGACGGGATGGTCTGCATCCCGAACTGCGACAAGATCGTGCCCGGGATGCTGATGGGCGCGGCGCGCGCGAACGTCCCGACGATCTTCGTCTCCGGCGGGCCGATGGCCGCGGGCGTGGACTCTCAGGGACGGAAGATCGACCTCATCTCGGTGTTCGAGGGCGTCGGCCAGCGGGCCGCGGGGACGATCGACGACGCGCGACTGCTCGAGCTGGAGCGCAATGCCTGCCCCGCCTGCGGCAGCTGCAGCGGGATGTTCACCGCGAACTCGATGAACTGCCTCTGCGAGGCGATCGGGCTCGCGCTTCCCGGCAACGGCTCGATCCTCGCCACCTCGCCCGAGCGACAGGAGCTGCCGCGTGTCGCCGCGGAGCACCTCATGCGCATGGTGCGCGACGACGTCACCTTCCGCGACATCGTCACCGCCGACGCGATCGACAACGCGGTCGCGCTCGACGTCGCGATGGGGGGCTCGACGAACACGGTGCTGCACGTCCTTGCCCTCGCCAACGAGGCAGAGGTCGACTATCCGTTGGCGCGCTTCAACGAGGTCGCCGAGCGGACGCCGCACCTCACGAAGGTTTCCCCCGCGTGGGACGGGACCCGGCAGTGGCACATGCAGGACGTGCACGCCGCGGGCGGGATCCCGGCGATCCTCGGCGAGCTCGCGCGCCGGCCGGGGACGCTGCACCTCGACGCGATGACCGTCACCGGCCGCACGATCGGCGAGACAGTCGCCGGCGTGGGGACGAACGATCCCGAGTGCATCCGCCCCATAGCGCACCCGCACTCGGCGCGCGGCGCGCTCGCGGTGCTGTTCGGGTCTCTCGCGCCGCAGGGCGCGGTCATCAAGGTCGGCGCGGTCGACCAACACGAGATGACCTTCCGCGGACCAGCACGCGTGTTCGATGGCGAGGAGGCGGCGACCGCCGCGGCGCGCGCCGGCGAGATCGTCGCCGGCGAGGTGATCATCGTCCGCTACGAGGGACCGCGCGGGGGGCCCGGGATGCGCGAGATGCTCGCCCTGACGAGCCTCCTCAAGGGGATGCCGATCGGCGACTCGGTCGCGTTGATCACCGACGGGCGCTTCTCCGGGGGCACGCGCGGGCTCTGCATCGGCCATGTCTCCCCCGAGGCGGCCGACGGCGGCGCGATCGGCCTCGTGCGTGATGGCGACATCGTCGCGATCGACCTCGCGGCGCGGCGACTCGACGTCGAGGTGAGCGTCGAGCAGCTCGAGGTACGCGCCCTCGAACAGCCGGCGCGTCCCCCGCGCTTCACGCGCGGCTGGCTGGCGCGCTACGCGGCGATGGTGACGAGCGCGCACACGGGCGCGTTGCTGCGCGTCCCCGGCACGCCGCCCTCTCATCCCGCACCGACCACCATTCCCGCCTACGCCGCCCCCTGCGCCACCGTCTTCGCCGGAGCCGACCGATGAGCAGACCATTCGAGGGCACGGCCCGCACCGGCGCGCAGATCCTCTGCGAGGCGCTGATCCGGCAGGGGGTCGACGTGATCTTCGGAATTCCGGGCGGGGCGATCATGCCTTTCTATCACGCGCTTCCCGAGTACGCGGATCAGCTGCACCACGTGCTCTGCCGCCACGAGCAGGGCGCCGGTCACGCCGCCGAGGGGTACGCGCGAGCGAGCGGGCGCGTCGGCGTCTGCGTCGCGACGAGCGGCCCCGGCGCCACCAATCTCGTCACGCCGATCGCCGACGCGTGGATGGACTCGTCCCCGCTCGTCGCGATCACGGGTCAGGTGTCGAGCGCGCTGCTCGGGACCGACGCCTTCCAGGAGACGGACATCATCGGGATCACCGTCCCGATCACGAAGCACAGCTACCTCGTGCGCGACGCGCGGGAGATCCCGCGGGTGATCGCGGAGGCCTTCCACATCGCGTCCACCGGGCGCCCGGGACCGGTGCTCGTCGACGTGACCAAGGATGCGCAGCAGTCGAGCGTCGTCCCCGACTGGGACGTGCGACTCGACCTGCCGGGCTATGCCGATCGACGGAGCGCGGCGATCGATGCCGACGCGATCGAGCGTGCGGCGTCGCTGCTGGCGTCGGCGCGGCGCCCGCTGATCCTGGCCGGGAACGGAGTGATCCAGTCCGGCGCGGCCGCGGAGCTTCGCGCGCTCGCCGAGCGAACGGGAGTTCCCGTGATCACGACGCTGCACGGGCTCGGCGCCTTCCCGCACGACCATCGTCTCAATCTCGGGATGCCGGGGATGCACGGCTGGGTGCACGTCAATCGCGCGATCCAGCGCTGCGACGTGCTGCTCAACGTCGGCAGCCGCTTCGACGATCGCGTGACCGGCAAGGCCTCGACCTTCGCGCCGCACGCGGCGGTGATCCACGTCGACGTCGATCCGTCGGAGATCGGCAAGCTGGTGCCGGTGGCGGTCGGCGTCGTCGGCGACGCACGCGCGGCGCTGTCGGCGCTGCTGCGCGCGATCCCCGCCGACGCGGCCGATGCACGGCTCGACGAGTGGCACGCCGAAGTGCGCGCCCTGCGCGAGACCTTCGAGCCGCGTCAGTCGTACCGGCGTCGTCCCGATACGGCAACGCTGCAGCCGCACGACGTCTGCACGGCGCTCAACGCGGCGCGGCAGCGACACGGTCCCAGTCGCGTCGTGACCGACGTCGGCCAGCACCAGATGTGGACGGCGCAGCTGCTCGACTGGCAGCGACCGCGCTCGCACATCACGAGCGGCGGCTCGGGGACGATGGGCTTCGCGGTGCCCGCCGCGTTAGGCGCCGCGGTCGCGCTCCCCGACGAGACGATCTGGGTGGTCGTCGGCGACGGCGGCTTCCAGATGACGAACCAGGAGCTGGCGACGATGGCGCAGGAGGGGATCACGAACGTGAAGGTCGCGATCGTGAACAACGGCTACCTCGGGATGGTGCGCCAGTGGCAGCAGCTCTTCGAGGGGAAGCGGTACAGCGGCACCCCGCTCTCCGGCCCCGACTTCGCGCGCCTCGCCGAGGCCTACGGGGTGCGCGGGATGACCGTCGAGCGCGTGGACGAGGTGGAAGGCGCGATCGACGCGGCCTGGCGGCACCCGGGGGTGGTCGTGATCGACTTCCGCGTCGAGCGCGAGGCGAACGTCTTCCCGATGGTGCCGCAGGGACGGAGCATCGGCGAGATGATGGTGGACGCGCACACCCACGCGCCGGCGACGGCGTATGCGGGGCGGCCATGACGCGCCCGACGAAGCGCCACACCCTCGTCGTCCGGCTCGCCGACCGGCCGGGCGCGCTCTATCGCGCG